>CAZTFB010000001.1:0-495732 GCA_964612595.1 uncultured Gammaproteobacteria bacterium
TTGCGAGTTCTCGTATTGCACCCTTTCGAAAAGATGTGACGGCAAAGCTGTATGGTGGCGATAGAACAAGAAAGGATAAGCTTTTGAATAAACAGAAAGAAGGAAAAAAGAAAATGAAGAATATAGGTGCTGTCGAAGTCCCTAAAGATGTTTTTATTAAACTTTTTAAGAATTAGTTTCTATTAAAAGCTTGACAAGTACCTGCTTTTGTCGTATTATTTGTGCATAAATCCTCTTCATGGCTACGGCTATGATGAGCAACGGGAGCCTTCGGGCTCCTGTTTTCGTTTGAGGACTTCTGTCATTTAAAAGCTTAAGTCAATAAAATAACTTTTTCGTAATTTTCTTGATACGTTGCAAACGCTTTTTAGGTGCATCGATAGACTTATCAAAATATGCCAATTCAATCCTTTTCCCTAGCTGGTTTACACCTTTTACAGCAGCAACATAGTCTTGATCATTTGCAACTAGAATTGCCGTGTCAAAATGATTCTGGGCTGCCAATATGATAATATCGGCAGTTAGTTGAGTGTCTAGATTCTTCTCTCTTAGATTACCCTTCTTTCCCTCGAGCCTAGCATACTTTACGGTTACTTTGTCGTGCTTATCAATTTCTTGATAGTAACCCATTTGCATCCAATATTGTCTTTTTTCCTTTACACCTTAATTCAAAAGATGTGATGGAGGTGGTGCGCAATAGAAGTAGACACTGACAATATATCTATTTCCAGCTAGTTTTTCTGCAAGCGAGAGTGGATTATACCATCTAGCCCATAGAGGGTCGGCTTTCCTCATGTTGTTGAGAAGGTGGTGTACATTGCTATGGTCGATAAACACAGCTACTCGATTTCCCATTGTCGATCATTCCTTGTCAGCTCCATCTATAATCTTCCACTTCATTTTAATGATCTCAGTTTCTAATCGATTAGCCATATGCACAGCAAATGTATTAAGGTTATGCAAACCGTGACGAATGGTGTGCATCATTTGTTCGAGCACTACGGTACGCGCCCCAAGATGATTCATGTTATCGCCTGTATATCTTCTTTGGTCAGCATATAACTAAAATCAGAACTGATAACAGGAGCATGGTAACAGAAGATTATTAAAAAAAGATTAAGAATTACGCTATATTATTTTGCATTTTCCACGCCTTTACTAAGTTGCTGACAAGATATGCCACCGTCACAGGTCCCACGCCCCCAGGAGTTGGCGTATAAGCCATTGATTTTTCTGTTATTTCACTCTGGCGATAGTCTCCTACCCATTTCCCCTCTTCAGACCGAAGCCCCACACTAATAAGTGCGGCGCCCTCTTTAATGTTCGCTGCATGTATAACAGGCTTTCCTACCGCGCTAATAATAATGTCTGACTCGTTTATAAATTGTTCAGGTGTGACGGTATTGCTATTAATATTCACAAACGGCATATGAAGTCTTGAAAGCACATCAGCTATTGGTTTACCTGCAGTCTTACCTCTTCCGACGAGCACAATTTTTTTCTTGCGCATAATGTTTTTGAGAACACCAGGATCTTTCTCTAGATCAAGTTTAAGAATTTCGTAGTCGGTCATTGCATCAGGCACAAACATCGACTTAAGAATGGTTAAGACAGATAGTGCGACGGGACTTTCAAAAAGCGGTTTTGCTTTATATGCTTCGATCTCTTTTTCTGGCGAGACAAAATCGAAAATTGTCATAGTGCCAAGCGATGCAGGAAGAGGTTGTTGAATAATAATCGCGTGCGACTGTACATCTTGATTTATTTCATTCAGTTTTTTTGCAAGATCCTCAAAGCGAATGTTTTTACTGAAGCGGAGTAGTTTAAATGTTCCTCCTATATACTCGACTGCCTTTTGTTTGCTGCGAAGAAACGACATGGTTGCTTCGTCAGGGCTCACAGAAAAGACAACGAGCTGAGGTGGCGATACCTTTTTTTCTTTAGTGAATTTTTCTACATCGCTTTTAACATGGTCGAGAATCATGCGGGCGATGCGTGTGCCCTCTACTTTAATCATAAAAATGTTGCACCAACAACTTCGTCTTCTTTGTTATTAAATCTCATGACAATGACGCCCTTAGCAGCTCTTGAAAGTGTTGGAATATCTTCAAGAGGAATTTTCACAACTTGTCCACTGCTTGCCGTAATGACGAGTCCGTCATGGGTTGTGTCAACCATGCTGGAGAATGCTACTTTACCCGTTCGTTCGTCAATAGAAGCAATTTTTACGCCTTTTCCGCCGCGTTTTTGGACAGGATATTGTTTTATTGGTGTTTTTTTACCGATACCGTGCGCCATAAGTACAAGTAGCAGGTTGTCCTCTTCATCTTTACCGTAGACGTCCATCGAGGTGATGCTATCCGTTTTTTCAAGGTTCATACCTCGGACACCTTGGCTTGAACGGCCAGTGGGGCGCACGTCACTTTCATTAAAGACAATAGACTTTCCATCACGTGTTGCAAGAATTATTTTTTTGGACCCGTCCGTCATTCGCGCCCATAGAAGCGCATCATCACCAGTAAGTTTAAGGGCAATAATGCCGTTGGATCGAATGTTCTTGAACTCTGCGAGAGTTGTTTTTTTCACAGTTCCTTTTGTGGTACACATAAAGATAAATGTCGATTCAAGTGACTTTGTATCTTCAGAGTTGTAAATAAGGAGCGAGGTAATATCTTCGCCTGCTTCGAGAGGAAGAATGTTAACCATGGCTTTACCTTTTGAGGTACGAGCTCCTTCTGGAATCTCCCACACACGTGTTTGATAGACTTTTCCTTTGTTAGAAAAGTACAGAATAGAATCGTGTGTCATAGCAGCCTGGATAATTTTAACGTTATCTTCTTCCTTTGTTTCGAAGCCAATAACACCTTTGCCGCCGCGTTTTTGGACTTTAAACGTGTTGCGCGGCACTTGTTTTATATAGCCGGCTTGGGTTAGCGTTACGATAACTTCTTTATTTTCGATGAGCTGTTCCTCGGTAAATGTTCCTGGCATATTCTTAAAGACTTTAGTGCGGCGCTCATCACCATACTTCTGTTTTATTTCAAGAATTTCTGCTTTAATGACTGCTAGTATCTTGGAAACATTGCTGAGAATACCTTCAAGGTATGCGATTTGCTCATGGAGCGCCTTAAGTTCTTCTTCGAGTTTTGCGCGCTCAAGCCCTGTTAAGCGCTTAAGCTGCATATCGAGAATGGCTTGAGCCTGTAGATCACTAAAGCCAAACTTGCTCATGAGCGACGACTTTGCATCAGCTTCGGTTTTGGCTTTCTTGATAATCGCTATGATTTCATCGATATGGTCGAGCGCTTTTAAGAGCCCTTCGAGAATATGCGCGCGAGCTTTCGCCTTATCAAGTTCAAACATGCAGCGGTTTGTAATAACGCGGACGCGATGTTTTATATATTGTTCGAGGATTGTTTTGAGCGAAACTGTCTGGGGTGTATCATTGACCAGTGCAACCATATTCACCGGATAGCTTGTTTGAAGCTCCGTGTATTTAAAGAGATTGTTTAACAGCTTTTTATATACTGCATCGCGCTTTAGTTCGACAACAACGCGAATACCATCTTTATCTGATTCGTCGCGCAGATCTGCAATACCAATAAGTTTTTTATCATGAACAAGGTCGGCAATCTTCATGACAAGATTCGCCTTATTTACCTGGTATGGTAGTTCATCGATCACAATTTTTTCGCGGCCCTTTCCGCCTTCTTCATGGTGCACTGTGGCGCGTACGACGATTTTTCCCTTACCAGTAGCGTACGCGCGCTGAATTTCTTCCTGACCATAGATATTTGCACCTGTCGGGAAGTCAGGACCTGTTACATGCTCCATAAGAGCCTGTAAATCGGTATTAAACATAAGTTTCTGTGTGTTGTTTTCGTCGAGAGGAGAGGTATATATAATGTGATTCAGCTCGTCAGTTTCGGTTTCCTCAGGGCTAACTGCAATATCATTTTTTACTTCGCTGGTTTCGTCGATCATTCGTACCACCGCATCAATGATTTCAGTTAAGTTATGCGGGGGGATTTTTGTAGCCATACCGACTGCAATACCTTCGGCACCCATGAGAAGCAAGTTTGGAAGTTTTGCAGGAAGGAATACTGGTTCTTGGATCCTGCCATCAAAGTTATCCTGCCACTGGACCGTATCTTTATCGATATCTTGTAACATTTCATCTGCAATAGCGGTCATTTTTGCTTCGGTATAACGCATGGCAGCTGGTGGATCACCGTCGATAGAGCCAAAGTTACCTTGGCCAAGAATAAGCGGATAGCGCATTGAGAAAAGTTGTCCCATTCTTACCAACGCGTCATATACGGAGCTGTCACCGTGTGGGTGGTATTTACCAAGCACCTCACCAACAACCGTTGCAGATTTTGAAAATCGTGCTTTATGGGTAAGTCCAATCTTATGCATTGCGAACAGCACCCTTCGGTGTACAGGTTTTAGACCGTCGCGCACATCTGGAAGTGCGCGCGAGACAATAACAGACATCGCGTAATTAAGATACGCGCGCTTCATCTCATCGACGATCGGCGCTATGCGTGTATCGTTATGAGGTGGGACTATTTCTTCTGGTGCTTTATCGTTATCTTCATCCATAATTATTTACTCCATTGCTTTCTTAACTGCTTCTACAGCCGCATCTTTACCTAAGAAATCCTTTGTCTTAACCCATTTGTTTGGTTCAAGATCTTTATATGTGTCAAAGAAATTTTTGATTTGTTGCTTAACCATATCTGGCACATCGTCAATTGTTTCGATTTCTGCCATAAACGGATCAATTTTCTTCGTAGGAACGGCAATTATCTTTGTGTCAATCCCCTCTTCGTCTTCCATCTCAAGCATGCCGATAATGCGTGAGGTAATAACAGTACCAGGCTGCACGGCGTATGTTGAAAGCACAATAACATCTAGTGCATCACCATCTTCAGCGTGTGTGCCTGGAACAAATCCATAGTTGTATGGATAAAAAAGTGGGCCATACACAAAGCGGTCAACCATTAGAACACCGCTTTCTTTATCGAGTTCGTACTTAATAGAAGATCCTTTAGGAATTTCTATAAATACGTGCATTTTTTCTGGAAGTTCGCCCGCACCAAGTTTTTGTAGATCCATAATAGTTGTAATAAATTGTTAAATGTCTAATTCTGCGTAATGTGCATGGGATTGGATGAATTTTCTTCGCGGGGGTACCTCATCGCCCATGAGAATTGAAAAAATTTGGTCTGCTGCTTCGGCATCATCAATTTCGATTTTTTTTAAGACGCGTGCGTTCGGGTCCATGGTTGTGTTAAAGAGCTGATCCGGATTCATCTCTCCCAATCCTTTGTAGCGCTGAAGATTGACCTGATCTTCTGCCTTGCCAAATTCTTTGATCAGCTTGTCCTTTTCTTCCATATCATAGGCATAAAATGTTTTTTTACCGAACGAGACTCTAAAAAGTGGTGGCTGTGCTACATAGAGATGTCCTCCCTCTATAATTGATCGCATATGGCGAAAGAAGAAGGTTAAAAGGAGTGTTCTAATATGCTCTCCATCGACATCGGCATCGGTCATAATAATAATTTTATGGTAGCGCAGTTTTGCGTAGTCGACTGTATCGCCGATACCCATACCAAGCGCAATAACGAGATCTTTAATTTCACGGAAATTTAATACTTTGTCGAGGTAGGCCTTCTCACTGTTCAAGATTTTTCCACGAAGTGGGAGTATTGCTTGGTAGCGACGATCCCTTCCCTGCTTTGCTGAACCACCTGCCGAGTCACCTTCGACAATGTAGAGTTCTGATTTTGATGCGTCGCGTTCCTGACAGTCTGCGAGTTTTCCAGGTAGCGACGCGCCTTCTAATGCGCCTTTGCGCAAGACGGCTTCTTTTGCTGCTTTTGCAGCAAGGCGGGCTTTTTGGGCAAGAAGAATTTTACTAATAATTTCCCGTGCAATTTTCGGTTGTTCCTCAAAGAGTTCATCAAAGAATTTATTAAGCTCTGTTTGGACAATACCCAATACTTCTGGATTGCCGAGCTTTCCCTTTGTCTGGCCCTCAAACTGGAGATCTGAGGAGGGCATTTTAACGTAAACTACGGCTGTTAACCCTTCACGAACGTCTTCTCCGCTTAAGCCACCTGCATCTTTAACGTCTTTGAGCATGCCTTCTTTGCGCGCATAGGCGTTTACTGAACGTGTGAGCGATGTTTTAAAGCCGGTTAAATGAGTACCGCCTTCCTTTGTATTGATGACGTTGACGAAGGAGAGTACGTTTTCTGCGACGCCGTCGTTATACTGTAGCGCGACCTCAAGATCTATTTCACCTGATTGTTTTTTAAAATATACAGGGTCATGGAGCACTTTTTTATTTTTATTGAGGTCGCGAAGGAGTGAGAGAATGCCTCCGTCGAAGAAGTAGGCAAATTTACGATCCTCGCGCTTGTCTTCGATGGTAAAAAGGACGTTTGGAATGAGGTACGCGCGATCTTTAACACGCTTCATAACGGATTTGAGCGACAATTCTATGCCTTGGAGAAAAATGGTATTGTCAGGAAGCCATGAAACGGCGGTTCCCGAGTCGGCGGTTATCCCCAATATCGATTCGGGAACCTCTTTAACAGGATATTGAGGAACACCGATCTTAAATTCTTGACGATATACTTTGCCGTTTCGTTTTACTTCAGCGATCAAATGAGTCGCAAGCGCGTTAACGCAGCTTGCGCCGACGCCGTGCAAACCACCCGAAACACGGTAGGTCTTTCCATCGAACTTTCCTCCGGCGTGGAGTTTGGTCATAACGAGCTCAAGTGCTGAAACACCGTATTGTTCATTTACATCAACAGGAATACCGCGCCCATTATCGATAACGGTCATATAGTTGTTCTCTAGAAGAATAATTTCGATTTTGCTGGCAAATCCAGCAAGCGATTCATCAATGGAGTTATCAACGATTTCAGCTAAACAATGGTAGACGCCTTCTATGGAAGTGGAGCCAATATACATGGCGGGGCGCTTTCTGACAGGCTCTAAACCTTCAAGTACCTTAATCGATTGTCCTGAATACGTATCATCTTTTGAGGCTGAAACCATAGAGTAAAAGTATACCGTACTTGAGCGTCGAAAGCAAGCAATACGCGCGGTAAAGTAAGGCCTGCAGCCGGCCTCGGCCGAAGCCAAGGCCGGCTGCAAGATGCTCTCCGTTGGGCTCCCCGACATTTCGTCGGGGAGGGAACCTCCCTACAGGAAAGCTAGAATTCGATCGGCACGAGACCTTCGGGAATCGCGTCGACCTCCACGCGGCGATACCCGCCGTTACGTCCGTCCGGCATGCCGGCCTTGGCACCGATCTCGAGGTGCGTCTCGTTGTAGAGGTCGATCCCCTCGACGTCCACCCAGGCCGTGCCGTCCTCATCCCACCAGCCGCCGTGGACCGTGATTCCCGCAGCCTTGGCCTCAGCCAAGTGAGCGGGAAGAAAGTCCGTCAGACGGCCATCGTCGTCCAGGTAGTGCAACTTGCGCCGCGGCAGAAGGATCATCTCAGCTCCTGTTCTTCAATCATTGTCTCTCCCCGTGGGTTCCGACACGGTTCGAGTTTCGGATGCGCAGCAATTTGCGCATTTGTGAGCGATATTGTATCAAAATGCATCATTTGATACAACTCACTATTATTGAAATGTTATCGTGCTTCGATACGCGAAAGCACCATGGAATTTTGAGTGTAGATGTAGCTTTATTATCGTGCATCGATGCACGAAAGCAATTGAAAAAGGTGGGGAAACGTAGAACCCCATAGTTCGCAAACCCGCTATTCAACAGGAGAGGCCTCGATAATAAGGCGTTTAAGCGTCGTTCCAGGAGGCCAACACGTCATCAGCGTCAGTTTCTTCGACTTCGCAACGCCACTCATATACGCAACACTCTCAGGATTAACAATACGCTTCGCATCAACCCTATACGCATATTTCTCCTCATCAAAATACAATAGAATATCATCCCCCTTCTCCAACTTCGTTAGTAGATAAAAAACCGAGTTATACCGGTTCGCGTTGTAAAAATTATCCGACGAATGTGCAAATAAAAACACATTCCCCGCTTCATTCGGAAACGAAGACCCGCGAGCATGTGCCACACCCTTCGTCAGAGCTCGCTGATAAGCACTTTCATCCCTCGTGTTCACATTCTTAATAACCTTCGCATTCGCGTTAATTTTGGGCACTACAATACCGAATTCTTTATCGATAGGTTCTATAGCCTGTTCTTTGACGGGGACATTCTGTAGTTGCTTTGCATAATATCTAATTTCTTCTTGAGCGACAGGGTAAAAGATTAGACTTAACAAGATCACACCGAAGATCAATGCAAGAGCACTGCCGTAGAGAATGAGATTAATTCTTTTGATATCTTTTGTACGCGGCATATCCAAGTATACCAAGCAGTCCAAGTATGCCAGCACCTAATGCGTAAAGCATAGGTTTGCTCAAACCAGTCTGAATACCCAATACCGTACCTTCATCACCTTGGTTGACTTCCTCTTGTGTCGGCGCTGACTCCTCACCAGCACCTTCTTCAGTAGCACCCTCTCCTGCACCTTCTTCACCTGTCGTACCTTCACCGCCAGCGGCTCCACCCTCACCTGGCTGACCAACTTGAGCGCCACCAGCGACTGGAATAGCACCACCTGTTTGACCTGTTGTGGTTGTCGTCCCACCCGAAGTGGTTGTTGATGTGGATATGATGGTTATCTCAGCATCGCCAACGACACCTGACGGAACTCCTTCAGCATTAAATGCACGCAGTGCATAGTAGTACGTCTTTCCACACTCTGGAAGGCTATTGTCGATGGTCTTGAAGGTGTTTGGTCCAACAGCGACTGATTCTACTCGCGTAGACGTATTAATGCCGAAACTCTTTTGATCAGAGCGATAAAGTTCTACGTAAGATGTTTCTCCGTCGTCAGCTGTTTTGAATGAGATGCGATAGATACAACCTGGGCCTGAGCTCTTTGAATATTGTGTAGGTGTACCAGGGCCTGTTGTGTTTACATCAAGACTAACAACAGCGCTATTAACCTCGTCAATACCAGCAGAAGCTCGAACAAAGAACTGATACGTTCCATCGACCGCGATATGAGAAGAAGAAACGTTACACACATCAGAATCTCCACCAGCTTGGAGTGCTACGCTATCGAACAGCGAAAATCCGCCATCTGCCGGGCCTTTTTTGAAGCACTGAACAGTAACTGGGCGGTCCTGAATATCTAGACTTACGAACTTAATATCGAAATCTGGGCGGCCAATAATATCGCCTGGGTTTTCAATACGCACATTTAATCCGGCCGCATGTGCAGTCTGCGCAAACAGTCCAAACATCATTAGTGCGAGTATAAGTAGTTTTTTCATAGTATTTATTAGCTTTTCTTTTTTTTAAGTCGTAATCCGTAAGCTACACCGCCTGCACCTGCTGCAACCATAAGAAGTGCTGCAAGAGCGAGAATGGTTGCAGCTCCTGTTGCTGGGAGTGTTGATGCACCAAGAACTTTACCTTCTTCTCTCTTTTCTTCTCTTCGAATATCGAGTGAATCATTAATATAGTTGTCTGCAAGAATCTCTACTTCGGTTCCTACGAAGTTAGTGTCGACAAATCCTTCTGGCTGAGCTAAGGCTAATACCTGTTCTCCACCGAGAGATTGGCCTTCTGACCATGCTAGGTCGGGATATACGCCTGTGTCTTGTGTCGCAGCTACTTTAGCTTGATAGGTTAAGACGATCTCATCACCAATCTGAAGATCTCCTAATGACCATGTTCCTGGGGAAGCATATGTTGGCTCAGGTATGATGAATGGGAGTCCATTCTTAAGTGCTGTCCACGAACCACCGACGTATTGGAATCCTTCTGATGGTACGTCGATGACGAGTGTGTCTTCTACACTGCTTTCAGCAACGGTAACGGTAAGTGTAAAGGTTACGATATCGCCAGGTACGCGTGGTGCGCCGCCGGTATCATTTTTCTTTGCGATGGTTAATTCTGGGATGAGTGGTTTATTGCCGACTTCGCAGTTAACGGTTTGTCCAGAAGTGACTTCGACCGTTTCGGTATCAATTTGTTCATCGATTGCATCAACTTCGGCAGCTTGCACACGGTCAATTAGACCTTGAGTTTCAAAGTTTTGATTTGGGTCATTCTCTTCGCACCAATCATCGCCGGTCTGACTGTCTGGATGACCATTATCTTCTCTTGGTCCTTCGTATGGGAAGTCTAATTCATGACCGACATGCCCTGGATTATCGATTTCGACTGCAAGTGCATTCCATTTATCGGCACCTTCATTCCAGTGACAAAGCCCACCAGTAAATATTCCCGGTGTCGGTGTTGCTGTTGGTTCACCTGTGACAGTTGGAGTTACAGTTGGATTAGTTTCTTCAACATTACATGTAATTGCTGTTTGTTCCCATCCTTTTTGTTGATCCTCACTTAGTACGTATGTTCCCGGTGTAAGGTCATCAAAGGTTGTTTGGCCATTTTCTTCGCCGGTTGTTTGTTCTTTAAGACTCTCACCTTGTGCAAGGTTCATTTCCCAACCACCCATTGCTTCTTCCCCTTTATCCCATACTCCATTCCCATTGTCATCACTGTATTTAGTTACAATGATTTCTCCATCTTGGTAGTTGCCAATTTCACAATCGATGACTTGGTCTGCTCCTACGGTAAGTGAAAGGCTGTCGTTTTCTTCGTTATATGAACCAATTCCTTCCTCATCAAGACTACAAGCGATGTTGGATTGAATCCAGCCCTCTGGGAGGTCTTCTGAGAGTTCATACTCACCTGTTACTGGGTTAAATGTTACCTCCCCATCTTCTCCGGTTAGTTCTGAATCCTCATCAAGATTAATAGTCCAGTCTGCAAGTACTTCTTCGCCTTCGTCACGAGTACCATCAGCATTCACATCATGGTATTTAGTAACGTTTACCGTTCCTCTCTCTCGTGTATTTATAAAGGTACAAGTTGCGGTTTCATCAGTTGCTACTTCAACACCATAGACGATTTCTCCATCTTGACTACCCGTCGTGCACTCGGCCGATAGAAGCTTGTATCCTTCTTCAACAACCTCACCCACATTGTAGGTTCCGGTATTGAGTGGATCGACGGTGACTTCACCATTCACGTCGGTTGACAAAGGTCCAAGGTCTGGGGTGTCCGAAGACTGGCCATCAACATTAAACTCCCACTCGACTCCATCAGTCCTATCATCGGTTGTTTGTAGATTGCCATCTTCGTCGAGAAGCTTATTAATAATGAGTTTGCCTGTATTGCGTGTATTTGTGTAGGTACAGTTAATTGACTCACCCGGGTCAAGATTAAAGTTAATTGAACCTTGATTAGAGGCAGTTCCTTCAACTCCACAGTCGATATCTGTTGCGTAAAGTTCTGATGTTTCTTCTGAAAGAACGTATTCACCGTTAACAAGGTCGGTAAATGTGTGACTTTCTGTATCTGCAAGAGATGTGCTGCCAACTGTCTGTTGACCAGCTTTGAGTGCAAAGTCCCAGAATGTACTGTCGTTTGGAACAACATCCTTAGTTACAGTGATGGTACCTCTCGCTACGTTTGTGAACGTACAAGTTACTGTTTCTCCTGGGCTAAGGGTAATGTCGTCTATGTTGCGTCCATTGCCAGATTGCTGGTTAGAACAAGCATACGAGCTGTCATAAATATCCTCAACAACTGTCTCATCTGGGTTTTCAACGACAGCGTACTCACCGGCTGGAAGGTCAAACTCTTGGGATTGATTATGTCCAAGGGTTGTCTCTTCGTCAACACCATCACCAGTAACGTCTATGTCCCATAGGGACGCATCATCGGTTGGGTTGAGCATTTTCTGTACGATAAGTGTTCCACGACCTTGGTTATAAAAGGTATGTGAATATTGGGAACCGCTTTGCGCGAGTCCGAACGAATGCGTCGTATCGCCTATTGCGTCGTATCCATTAACAGTACCTTCTTCTACACCATACGTGTGTCCTGGTCCAAGATTAGACCATGTATAACATCCTGTTCGTGCACCTGTTTCTTGTGTATCGATCACTTCACCATCTTCAAGAAGCATAACTGGCCATCCAGTGTATGGTGTTTGATCATTGGTGGTTGTTGTATTTCCGTCACGGTCAATGACTTTACATACAGTTACAGATACGTTCTTAAAGTTTGTAAAGTTGTTGTTTGCGTCAGATTCGCCTGCGACGAGCTCCACATTTAGCTCATCTGTTGTTAGGTGTGTCCAACCGGCAACGAGCTCTTCCATTACTTTGTATAAATCAGGAACAAGATTGCTGAAGCTATAGAAACCACTAGCATCTGTGGTTGCTGAGTCGATTTTAGTACAGTCAACATAACCTGAGAGACAGCTGTAAAGATCTATGTTCCATCCAAGAACAGCTGAGAGATCATCGGTTGATGCAATATCTCCATCGGCGTCTTCGAATTTGTAGCCAGATATGGAGCCTCTCTGTGTGTTGGTAAAGGTACAGGTTACATTCTCGCCTGGCTCAAGATTTATGGTTGCTACTCTATTTTCAAGGCTAACAGTACTGGGGACTGAAGATTGGCCATCGCTACAAGTGAGGCCAGTAAGATCCCAACCATCAACTGCTGCTTCTGTAAAGGTATAAACACCATTTACTAAACTAGGGATGGTTATGCTGTTTGAAAGTGTGTTGTCTGCATCGTCATCTAAACTAAAGCTTCCGGTCCCTGTGGCGGTGAAAGCGAAGTCTTGTGCGCTATTTGGATTTGCATCTTTAATGATGGTGATAGACCCACGAGCTACGTTGGTGAATGTACAGGTGACGGTTTCGCCAGTGTTTACGCTTAGATCATCTATAATTCTTCCATTTCCGGCTTGTTGATTGGTACATGAATATGTGCTGTCATACAGATCGCCGTTCACACCTGTATCTGGGCTTTCGACAATATCATACTCACCGTCTGGAAGAATATGCTGGCTCGTTTGGTTGTGACCAAGTGTTGAGGATGCTGTGGCATACTCACCATCAACCGCCATATCCCAGAGGGATGTATCGTTGGTTGGGTTGAGGACTTTCTTAATAATTAATGTACCTCTTCCTTGGTTTCCAAAGTCATTTCCTTGTGAGTTTTGACCTGATTCTGCGACTACTGTGTGGCATGTTGGACTTGATGTTTGTGTCCATCCGCTTTGTGCGACCTCACAAACAACGTATGTTCCAGGTCCAAGATTGGTGAAGCTGTAATTACCATTCGCATCAGTTGTATCGCTGACTTCTCCCTGATCTAGCGTTTGATTATCATTTGTATCGATAAAAATAGTCCAACCCTGAAGTCCAGGTTCTTGGTCACGTGAACCGTTTCCATTTAGATCATTATATTTGGTGCCGGTTATGTCAATGTTTTCAAAGTTGGCGAAATCAACCTGAGTTTCTGCTCCACTTACCATTCCAATTGGCGTTGGGGTAAGACTTTGTGGTCCATATGTTTGTGTCCACCCGGCTTGTTGTTGCTCTTTGACATAGTATGTATTGCCGGCAAGTAGGCCAGTGAATTCAAAGAAGCCATCTGAAAGTGTAGTATAGGTATTGAGTAGAGCACTTGTAACTCCATCATAAAGTTCAAATACCCAACCACCAAGCGTATCAAGAAGATCGTCAGCATCTAGTTGACCATCCCCATCGTTGTCTTGATATTTGTAGCCATAGATTTGTGCATATTTTGCGTTTCCAAAGTCATTGTCTGTATAAGAATTTCCACTTTCGACGGTAACATCATAATATTTATATGCTGGATATGTTTGATACCATGTATTTGCGTCAAGAGTGCCTTCAGCTACAACATGGATTCCTGGTGTGCAAACTTTAAAGCTATAATTACCATTTTCATCAGTAGTTGTTTGATCTTCTGATTGTCCTGATAGATTAATCGGCCAGTCAGCAACTGTTGGCTCGTCTTGATCCCATTCACCGTTACCATTAAGATCTTCCCATTTACTACCCGAGACGGTTGCACATGCAAAGTTGCCAAAGTAAACGGTTTGATCAGACGAGCTTGTAAGCTCGACATTTTGAAATAGTGGTGTGGTGTTAGACCAGTCAGTTTTCTGAGTTTCAGTTACCGTATATTGTCCTGGAAGTAGATCATTAAACGTTGTACATCCATTTTGGTCGGTAACTTGAACTACATTACCTGGGGTCAAGGTCATTGTCCAGTCACCGAGTAAAGTGTCTCCTGTTCTATTGCCATCTCCATTTTCATCTTCGTATTTACATGCAGTGATATCTCGAAGGCGTGTGTTATTAAAAGTACATGTTATCTGATCGTTTGGACCGACGGTAATGCCTGTTACACCAGTCGAGCCTGATGTTCCAATTGGAGCACCAGCAGCATTCGTACATGAAGCAGAAGTAAGGCTCCATCCAGTTGGAACTGTTTCAGATACAGCATATGTGCCTGTGTTTACAGATACAAATCCCGTAGTACCAGTATTTCCTACTGTAGTGATTTGTGGTGTTGAGGCTGAAGGACCGGATACACTGAAATCAAACGTTCCATTGTCACCAGAAGTATTTTTTACGACTTTGAGTTGACCTTGGTTTACAGTGTTGGTTATTGTGCAGACAATATCATCATCTGGATCTACATCTACATTCAACGGTCCCGTACCTGATGAAGTAGCTACGACATTGGTTGTTCCTCTATCGACACATGTTATTGTTGAACTATAATTTGAAATTGTAGTTCCTGCACAAGCAGTTTCACCAACAGTGTGTGTAGCACCAGGGTTTGCATTCGTTCCTGCAGTGACGTTTACTATGCCAGTTGTTCCAGCATCACTTACACAAGCTGCTTCGGTTGTGCTGTTGACCTGAAGATTAAATGTTCCACTGTCATTGGAAGGAACAAGATCTTTAACGACCTCAATTTTTGCGAATTCTGGCACAGTAATTGGTACTGAGAATCCATCCTCACAATTACATTTTGAAGGAGCACCTGGAACTGTATCGAGTGGGCCGGTACATGCTGTTGCATTTTGTTCCCAGGTTGTACAATACGGAAGATTTAGATAGTTATTTGCATCTGGAATACAAGCGACAGTTAATGTCAGTGAAGGGTTCACTGGAGCTGCACTTGATATGTCTCCGCACACATTGCTGTCAAAGTTGTACCAAGGTGGTACAGGTGAGTATGGAAGTGTTGATATTGAACAGCTGCCAGATAATGCGCTTGATTGTCCCCCAGTTGCAAACCAAAGACCTACATTGTATCGTTGTGTAGCTGTAGATTGAACTTGCCAATCAGCTCTGAATGTTACTGTATCACTAGGTGAGGTACATCCATCATCCAATACTTCAATGTTGGTTACATTTGCGATAGATACATCATTCGCAGTACAGTTAATAGGTCCGTCAACGAGTTCGTCTATGCAACTATTTTGTACAGTCTGCCCGCCAACTGGAGCTCCGGTTGGTCCAGCCGTAGGTGTTGCTGTAGGAACAGATGTGGGCGTGACTGTAGGTGTTGCTCCAGGCTCAGTAAAGAAAACCTTTATCTGAACATGATCCAAGTTAACTAAGTTATTGCCTCCGCTCGTTCTTGCTCTAAGTCTAAAATTTCCATCTGAAAAATCATTGTAGCTCCACGCACGTCCCCAAGTGTCTGTAGCGCCACCTAAAACTATTTGTGAATCTGTGCCACTAAACGCGACAGGGTCTTCAGCAGTAAAGTTTAGACCGTTCCAAGAAAGTGAGATATGTAAGTCACGATTACCTGTTCGATTACCTTCTGTACGAACTTCTATACCGTCAATCGTTGATCCAGCGGGTATTCCAAAGGTAAAGTTGACATAGTCAACTTGATCATTATTTGCATCGAAAACAGCGTAAGAATTATCTGAACTAAAAGCATTGTTTGGATTGGTAACGTTGATGACAGTGGTTGAAGCTGTTGGAGATTTATAATTAGTGTCGCTGTCAGTAAACGTTTTTCTCGCAACTAATTCGTTGGCTTCGTTGTATATATTGACCTCATAATTTGGTCGATACATACCATCAAGCTGGTAGCTTGCGCTAAATTCACCTAGTTCATCGGTAGTTATGTATGTTTCAAACGTTACAGCAGGAGCATCTGAAGAAGAAATCACCATTCTATACATAGTATGTGGAGAGAAGCCAGAGCCCTTTAGCAACACCATTTCTGTTGGTGCATAGTCTTCTTTATCAGTTACAACACTCGCATTACATCCGTTGAGCGAATCAGCATAACATTGATTAGATTCAACAACCGTTGACTCAACATGCGCATTTTCATCACTTACCGTAGGAACAACTTCCACAGTAGGCGTTGCTACAGAAGAGCTTGTCGGCTCAGATGGTTGTGATGTCTGTTCAGAAGGATTACTCGTGTTTTCTGAAGGTGAAGATGTGATCTCTTGAGTTGGTTCAACTGTTGGCTCTGATGTTGGTTCTACCGATGGCTCCGCTGTTGGTTCTGAAGTTGGCGATTCTTCAACAGGGGTAACTTGTGATTCTTGGGTAGGTTCCGCTGTTGGTTCTGTTACTTCTTGAGCGATTACATTTGCGACTGGTAGTGGTTGTGATGTTAAGACGAGGGCGTAAGGCGCTATTGAGTTAAAAAGAATGAAAGCCGATGAGACGGCTGAGACAAATTTCTGAGCAGCTGTGTTGTATCTCATAGTTTTGCTAAGAGGCCATTATATTACAGAATTGAAATTAATGCAAGTGCTTTTTATTATACCTCCCCCAGAAGATCACGAAGACTTTTTGACTGTTGTTGCTTTCTTTCTTCAGTGGACTTTTTCTTTTCAGCGAGGGATTTTTTGAAGGCTTCAGCTCTCTGCATTTTTTCTTGGAACTTACCCACTTGTCCCTGGCTATCGACGAATCGTTTTTCACCAGTATAGAGAGGATGGGTAAAGGAGCTTACTTCCACAGGAATGACGTGGTGCTTGACGCCATCGATGTCGATGGTTTGGTCAGAGGTCTTTGTTGAAGTGGAAAAAATCTGATGTTTTCCATCAACAAAAACGACTGGATGAACTTGTGGATGAATACCCTTTTTCATATTAAGAATGTGATTATAACAATCTTTGTTCATTAACGCAACACTGTTTCCCACTTACCCTGGTCTATAATCGCAGAGAGATTATGATAGCTTTTTCCCGTGCGATGATCGGTAAGGCGGTTCTGTGGGAAATTATAGGTGCGAATTTTCTCTGCGCGATCGCCTGTGCCGCGATCTTTTACATAGGAGTAAACGAGCCCGCGGCGCTCTTCATCAGCGAGCTGATAGAGTTTTGAGGCCAAGAGTTGGAGCGCAATTTGTCTGTTGGCCTGTTGGGTGCGCTCCTGGGAACAGGTTACCATAATGCCTGTTGGTTTATGGATAAGGCGGACAGCTGTAGAAACCTTATTAACGTTTTGTCCGCCGTGGCCGCCGGCTCTATAAAACTGCCAGTCAAGCTCATGCTCATTAACCTGCGATTGTGTTTCGGCAATAAACGGATAGACGACAATGACGGCGGTCGATGTATGGAGGCGGCCTCTTTTTTCCGTTGCGGGTATGCGTTGTACGCGATGCACGCCAGTCTCATTCTTAAAAAGTGTAAACGCCTCATTACCTTTTATGCGGATAATATTGTCATCAAGCCATGTGACGGCAAATTTTTCTTTTTCTGCAAATTTGAGATAGGAAGCGAGTAGATCCTTCATCCAAATCTTCGCTTCCTCTCCCCCGACGCCGGGATTTACTTCGATAATGGCAATACTGTTATTTATTTGCATGTTACTAGCTAGTTATTTTACTAAAAAATATGAGGCGAGTTTATCTTGTGCAATAGATTCTTGTGTATTTTCTTTAAGGTTCTTAACAACAACCGTATTATTCGCAATTTCATCGGGTCCAAGAATACACATATAAATAATGTCTTTCTTAAGTGCGAATTTAATCTGTTTTTCTAATTTTTGCGTTGCATCAGGATAACAATCCGCTGCAATGCCACTTTTTCTGAGTGTGCTTGTCAAAGTAAGTGAGGCACTGATCTGTTCCGGCGAAAATATACTGACAAGTACACGATTTTCATTAAGTGGTGGAATCTTTCCAAGCTCCACAGCCGCCTCAAGGGTACGATCAAATCCGAGGCCAAAGCCGACAGCTGGCTGATCGACACCAACGAGTGAGTTAATGAGGTTGTCATACCTTCCACCACCACCGACAGAGCCAACGATGTATTCAGGTACTGTACCTTCAAAGATCAGCCCGGTATAATAATCGAGGCCACGGGCTAGTGTAGGATCAAATTCAAGCACATCTTTTGGCACGCCGAGAGCAATAGCGGCATCCACGATGCTTTGGAGATGTTCAGAAGGCTTTGCGACCGCAAGTTTCTTTAAAAGCGCCATTCCCTCATTCTCGCTGATGCCTTTCGTAGCAAGCTCTTTAAGCAAATCATCTTCACTCAGCTTCTTTATCTTATCGATGGTTTGAATGATAGAAAGTACGTTCTCCTCTTTTACGCCAGCGCTTTTTACAGCTTCAATAAGCTGCTGGCGGTCATTTACTTGTATTTTTATTGAGGTGAGGCCAATTGCCTCGTAAATACCATAATATACCGCTAATATTTCAGCATCTGCGATATACGAATCAGACCCTATGATATCTGCGTCGCACTGGAAAAATTCGCGGTAGCGGCCTCTTTGTGGCTTATCCGCACGCCACACGGGCTGGATTTGATACCTTTTGTACGGAAAGACCAGTGAATTTTGATATTGCGCAACGACTCGGGCTGTTGGGACTGTCTGATCGTAGCGCATTGCAACGTTCCTTCCTCCTCTATCGCTGAATGTATAGATAAGCTTTTCTGCCTCAGCCCCATATTTACCCGTCAATAGTGATGCATACTCTAGAACAGGTGTTTCTAAAGGTTCAAATCCGTAGGCACTAAACACCCCGCGTATCTTTTCTATAAGCCATATACGCTTTTGGGCGTCGTACCCAATAAAATCACGAAAACCTTTGAGTGTCTGCATTTCTTGATTCATACTGGAATTATATCAAATACAGACCGCAGTAGTGAACGAAGCCAGTTCTACTATAAGCTAGTCATTAGATAAGGAAAATCTTGACAAACAGATGAAAACACGTTAAAATATCCCTAATAATTCTAAAAGAGCCACCTTCGGGAGGCTCTTTTTTTTGACTACTCTTACTTACTATTATGCTGGACCAAGCTTTCTAAGGGTAGAAGCCTGATCATCCCAGATTTAGCTAGATTCTTCACCTTTGTGCTTGTGATTCTACTCTCGCGTTTAAGCACAGAATACACAGTAACAGATTTCTTTTTTTCGTTCACTAAAAACTCATACACTTTGATAAAATCACCATCCCCAGAAAATATGATTGCCTCATCGAATGTATTTTCGCATGCCAAGCGCACAACATCCAGGGTGAGTTCGGTATCGCAATTTGCCTTCTTTTTGTCACGAGGATATACCTTTCTTGCAAAAGTATGCTTACATTTTGGACATGTTGCAGATAAATTCCATGGTTTTTGCTTGTATGCAACTACATACTTGATATTCACAATTACATCTTGTCGCGACAATCCAAGGTACTCACTTTCCTTTTCAGTATCACCAATTTCTACTCCCACGTAAATATAGACCTGCATTGCCTTTTTCTTGGCCTTTAACCACGATATAAGTTTCAGATAATCGAGATTAATGTATCCGAGTTGTTCATCGGCATTACGAACATTTTCAGCATCAATAAATACCACTGTTCTTTTGTGTTTCATTCGCACATTCTACTCTTGGATATTTTTGAAATCAACGAAAAGTTTTAGAGTTATTCAAACGTATCTAGCGTCATTGTTTTCTCAATCATTTCCTCATTTCTCCATAGTTTAACCTTAACTTTATCTCCCACCTTCTTCTTCGCAATTAATTTCTGTAAGGTTTCCTGATCTGCGCCATTTACTTTTTGTCCATCAAACTCTGCGATAATATCTTCAGGCAGAATATCTGCCTTTGCTGCTGGTGAGTTTTCTACCACTGCAACAATAAACGCCCCCTCGGGAACATTGTTTAAAATCGCAGCCTGTTTTGATACCATCTGGTAACGCACCCCGATATACGGGCGCAAAATCTTCCCCCCACCCTCATTAAAGTTTTGCACAAGCTCCTTTACGACATTAACAGGAATTGCGAAACCAATATTCTGGCTATCTGACGAGACGGCAGTATTAACACCAATAACTTCGCCTTGCGAGTTTAAGAGCGGTCCTCCCGAGTTTCCTGGATTGATTGCTGCATCAGTCTGGATAACATTATCAAGACGCTCTACAAACCCCTCAAGCGGCGATCCTGCAGTAATACCTCGCCCCAACCCAGAAATGATGCCTGTGGTGACGGTGTTGGTAAATTCGCCGAGTGGCGTACCGATCGCTATAACAATTTGTCCTAGCTTTAGATTGCTTGAATCGCCCAGCGATATAGGCTTGAGCACTTTCTTCTCTATGCGCACGATAGCAAGATCATTAAGCGGATCGCGCGAAATCTGTGTAATCTTATAGGTTTCTTCTCCGACAATAATATGGTATTCAGCCGACGTATCGCTGACAACATGTTTATTCGTCACGACGAGATCCTCGCCGATAGCAAAACCGCTACCGATGTTGCGTTCAATTGTCTCTGGCGTACCCTGGCGCTGTCGAAATGAGCCAAACGGATCAAAGGGATTGATCTCAAAGACATTTTGATTCTGCGTCTTTGTTATAGATACAGTAACGACAGAAGGCACAGCTTTCTCTATTGCCTGGATGATGACCGATTCTTCAGATAGTACGGTTACCTTTTTAGTGCCTTGATCAAGCGTAACCGTAGAAGGGCTACGAAGTTTTGATGTAACATCGTCTAAGTAGCCATTATCATACGCCCAAAGACCAATGACTGCTAAGAAAAGCAGTAAAAGCACCCTTTTCATAGATATACTGCAGAGTTTTCTGAATTGCTAACGCTACTTTTCAGTATTTCGATAGCTTTGTTAAGTTGAAGATCGTCCTCTCGCTTCATCGTATTGCCTTCTTTTATTTCGAGTTTGACTTCTACGTCAGGCTTTATACCTGTTTCTTGAATCCAACTTCCACCAGGAAGTACCCACTTTGAGATGGTGACATGGAGTCCAGCATTATCATCAAGATCAAGTGCCTGTTGTACAGTCCCCTTCCCGAAAGAGTTCTCCCCGACAATAGTCGCCTTTTTATGGTCACGTAGCGCACCAGCGACAATTTCTGATGCTGATGCCGAGCCTTTATTGAGAAGGATTGTAACGGGTATGTTCTGTAGTTTTCCATCGCGTTTTGCAAAGTATTTTTCTGGTTCTTTGTCAGCATATTCTTGTTTTACGACCAAGTCGCGAGCAGATAAAAATTCAGAAGCGACATGGATCGCACCATCAAGATACCCCCCCGGATTACCACGCATATCTATAACAATACCCTTCAGACTCCCTTTATTTTTTCTTGCGAGTAATTCTTGCACCGTTTTATCCCAGAGTTCGTTTGTGGGCTCGCCAAATCGTGAAAGCTCAATAATGGCAATGTCGTTTTCGTACGTTGTTTCCACAAAAGGAATATTTATTTCATCTCGAATAACAGCAACATCAACCTCTTTATCTACACGAAACATTGTCAAAACAACTTTCTCACCTTTTGGTCCACGAATCTTTGCAACCGCCTGTTGCAGCGTCCAGTTTTTTGTTGATTCATTATCAACCTTTACCACAATGTCGCCCGCCTTAACGCCTGCCTTTTCGGCTGGAGAGTTTTTAAGTGGTGTCACAACGACAATCTGATTATCATTCATCCCAAGCTCTGCGCCAATACCAAAGAAAATGCCTTTAAGGTCGTCTTTCGATTGTTTATTCTCTTCGGGAGTTAAAAAGAATGTATAGTTGTCTTCAACAGAGGCGACCATGCCTTTTATAGCGCCATAGTACATTTTCATGGGGTCTAGTTTTTCCTTATCTACATAATATTCTCCTAGTGTGTCCCATGTCTGCCAAAAAAGAGAAAAATCGAGATTGGTTGTGTTACCTTTTTCGAGATTTGTTACGTTAATATCTTTAGATGAAATGGAGCCACCCCTTGTTCGGGACTCGCCCACTTTAATACCAATAAGTAGAATAATCATACCGACACAAATAAGAAGAATTTTGTGTGTAGTTTCATTCATTTTCATAAGGTATCTGCCATTATAGCATGTATTTTAGTACGCAACAGCTTTCATATCGAGCTTTGAGAAAGCGCAATGTTTTTTCTTTGTATGAAGAAGTTCTTCAAAATCTTTTTTTGACTTTAACGTCGCTGATGGCACGTCGGACAATGGAAATTCGTTTGGCGAAAGGCATCCCCCAGCATCGAGCGCATCAAGCTTTGACATGATATGTACTTGAGGATTCTCGAGTAAAATGACGCGCTTCCCTATTTCGTCGGAACCAATAGTAAAAAAATCTTTTTCATCCATAGTAAACAGCTCACCTCCGCCATCCATGTTGACAGACGTAAGCGGGTATTCATGTCCTTCTTTAAATGAGACAGTGAACGTATTCTTATCTGGATTAATAGCGTGAATAGTACCTGTGAACCATGACGCTTTTTCTTTTCCAGTTGCTTGAGAACCAAACCGCACGATGATTTCACCCGTATCAAGCTGAATACGATCAACAACACCTTCAATATCACTCTCAGCTCGTTTTTTTCCTATAAACGATTTTTTTTCGGCGAGTACGGTACCTGGTGAAACCTGTTGACCGACTACTATGGTGAGGAAATTAAAAAGGTTGTCGGGTTTAATTGAAAGTGCGTCCGCTATGTCGAATATTTTCAGCTCAGAAGAGTGGTAGGTAATAAGTGGGTCGCCAACCTTAACCGAGGCTCCCTTTTCTGGAATAAGTACACCATCCGACGGAAGTGCAAACGTTAACTGCATATAAATGATTATATATCATTCAGAAGTTATTCTGAATCTTCATCATTATGCGAGAGTTTCTCCTTTTGGTAGGAGGTATAAGGAAGAAGGCCAAGATAGCGAGCAAACTTTATCTGTTCAGCCAACTTGCGCTGATTCTTAGCAGTAAGGCCACTTTTTTCTGTAGAGACAATTTTTCCTCTTGATGTAAGGAATTTCTTAAGTGTTTCAACATCTTTAAACGATGGTTCTGTGTTGTATGTTTTGAAATAGTCTTTCATAGGTTAATGGTTTTTAAAATGGAATATCGTCTGGGTCAACTTTTTCATCACGCATTGGTTCTTCTGCATCAGCGACAACTTCCGCTTCATGTTCGTGTGCTGGTGTTGCCATATCTGCTTCTTCGTGAGGTTCGCCCATATCTTCGGTTCCTTTGCGTCGGTCATCGAAGAGGACAAAATCGTCCATAACGATTTCTGTTATCTGTTTTTGTTGGCCATCTTTGCCCTCGAAACTTCTGTAAGTAATTCTGCCTTCGAGATAAAGTTTTCGTCCTTTGCTTAATAGATTTGCTGCTAATTCAGCGAGCTTCTGCCATGCGACGACTCTATGAAACTGTACATCTTCTTTTGTGTCGCCTGTTTTTGTGGTCCAGCTTCGGTTTGTTGCAACGCCGAAACTACAGACAGCTGTTCCCTGTGGGGTGTATTTCAGCTCTGGATCTCTGGTGAGATTGCCGATGAGTATTACTCTGTTGAGTGATCGTGATGCCATGGTATTAGCTTTTCTTTTTCAAAAGGAGGTAACGAATAATGCCTTCTTCGAGGTTAAGCTTTGCCTTGAGTGCTTTGATTTCTGCACCCAAAAGACTGACGGTCCAGATATGATAAAAACCTTCAGAAAGGCCGTTCATTTTATAGGTAAAGTTTTTCTTTCCCCAGTCTTCTTTTGCGTCAACAGTGCCTTTAAAAGTCTTAAAGATACCTTCTGCTGTTTCAAGCAATTTCTTGCTGCCGTCTTTTGAAATAAAAACAAACTCGTATGCATTCATAAGTTTTCCCATTGTATCAAACTAGCACGGAAAATCAAGTGTTTGATATAATTTGTATCGACTCATCAGTCGGAGTCGCCGCATCAAAAAGATACCGAGGTTAATGTGTCACCGGTTACGTGCAACGGTTGCGGAAATGAGGTCCAGGATTGGGGGGGGTCTTCGAAGGCTTGATCAGAATCGAACCAAGTAGGGTCCACAGCCACTCCCAGCTACTTTTACTTTAGAACAGTTCCTTCGCTTGTGTCGAGGACAATATAACCCTCTTTTTCGATCTCGACACGCAAACGATCCGATTCTGCATAGTTTTTTTCTCTCCTCGCAGCGTTTCTTGCATCAACAAGCTTTTGTATATCTTCGGGAATTTCTTGCAAAATTTTTTCGATGCCCTTATCTATATCTAAACCAAGCACTCTATCGAACTCAATAATCAGATCGTACTTATCTTCTGAAGGAATATTTGATTTTAGTACTTCCCAAAGGACCGCGACAGCTTGTGGTGTTTGAAGATCGTTCGCAAGCGCATCAAAGAATTTATTGCTGAACGCTGCTGTCGTTTCTGCTTTTTCAGTGGACATCTGACTTCTTTGTGTCTGGGATTTTGCTTGTTGTACAGCTTCTCTTAGGCGCTTTAGCGCGTTCTGTGAGGCCTGGAGCGCGTCCCACGTAAAATTCATTTCTTGTCTGTAATGAGTTTGAAGGAAAAGTAGTCGAAGTGCCGCCGGTTCAATACCCTTTTTTTCAATATCATCAATCGTTAATAAGTTACCAAGTGATTTGCTCATTTTTTGTCCCTCGATCATAAGGAATTCGCAGTGAAACCAGTGGCGTACAAATTGTTTTCCTGTTACTGCCTCCGACTGAGCAATCTCATTTTCATGATGAACAGGAATATGATCGATACCGCCTGTATGAATATCGATGGTCTCGCCAAGATACTTCATGCTCATCGCTGAACATTCAATATGCCAACCCGGAAATCCATCACCCCACGGTGAGTTCCAATGCAGTGTGTGGTCTTTATAGCGGCCGACGCGTTTTAGCCATAGCGCAAAGTCGGCCGGATGTTTTTTATTGGGATCAATATGAACATCCTCTCGCATCTGTTGTTTATCCTCTAATTTTTGTCCAGATAACTGACCATACGTAGCAAATGTTGAGGTGTCAAAATACAATCCCTCCTCCGTTTCATACGTAAAACCCTTATCCACCAATGTTTTATTAAGTGCGATCATATCGTTAATATGTTCCGTAGCTTTCGGAAACATATCAGGCAATGCAATATGTGTTTTTTTAAGTGATAGCATAAAAAAATCTGTAAAGTACGAGACGACTTCATCAATAGTTTTTCCAAACTTTTTTGCTCCTTTATCCATCTTGTCCTCTCCCGTATCGTCTCCATCCTCACCAACCAAATGTCCCACATCAGTAATGTTCATCACATGAGTAACGCTCAGTCCTTCCGCTTTCAGAGTTCTCTTCAATATGTCGGTATTTATATACGTACGAAGGTGACCAATATGAGTAAAATCGTAGACTGTTGGTCCACAGGAATAAATAGAGAGCTTATCTGCAACAGGCTTTATCTCTTCAACCTGTCGAGACAGTGTGTTATATAGCTTCATGTTGAGTAAGTTTTTTCTGTTGACGTAAGGCAATTTCTAGAACTATGCGGAAATATGGGACGAACAATGCAAAAATAAATATCACTAAACCGATTGAAGGCATAGTTTTCATGCCCCCCTGTATCCATTTTAGCCAGTATGGAAGACCTTTTAGTCCAAAATGAATGATGGTAAATATATACGCTATATAGCCTATTCTCAAAAGTCTCCTCCAACGTTGTCCGCCGATTTCGTGCACAGCATAATTATTCGAAATACTTGTCATAAAAGCGAAATACAAAAATGCCATCAGCGCAAATACGAACGATATGATATTTTTTTCATCTAGGTAATAGTCTGGAAAGGGAAATTCCTGGCGCATAACAACGAGCGAAAAAAATACGTGAATAGTAGCTATGACAAATCCGGATACACCAACATGTTTTCTGAACATGATGTAGTGATCAAACGCATTCCAGAAATAACAGATCGCACTAAGCAACATCGACAGTCCTATAAGGACGACTGCTGTCCACGCGGTGCCGATGTTAATAAGTTCAGAACCTGTAACGTGACGCTGACTAAAAAGCCCGAGTGTAATAAGTAGGTAAAGAATCGTACTGAATCCTATGGTTTTAAGCCATAATGATAATGACGGATTTTCGGGTATGTGTCGTTTGCCAGACTCGAATGTATCAGTGAATGCCATATACTAATATTGTAGCACGTTTATTTATAGGCCGTGAACTGAAAGATGAAAGTTTCCTGTACGAAGTCGTGGAAGTATATATCGGTCTGAGAGACAGTGTTTTGTTCCTTTTCTATCGGTAAAAGCAGCATCGAACTTTTGCTCTGCGAGAATATTAATGACTGTCTCCCCTGTTCTTCCGTAAGGGTATATGAATATTTTTCTGGAACCAGGAATGCGTTTTTCTAGCTGTTCTTGGGCAACAGTCACTTGCTTGAAGATGGTATCTGTGTTTGTACCATGAAGTGATTGGTGTGACCAGGAGTGGTTGTAGAAATGTATAAATCCTGAGTCGTGCATAATTTTAATTTGTCCCCATGATAGTTGATTATAGCTACTAGCAAACCCGGTAACCATGCCTATGTTTATTGGCACATCGTTTCGCTTAGCGATGGGATACGCGTAAGAGTAGTTATTAACATAGCCGTCATCGAGGATAATTGCAGCAACTTTTCCAGGGTCAGTTCGTGATAGCAGGCTGTCAACGATTTTTTCGAGTGAAACGAGTGTATAGCCTTTTGCTTTTAAGTAGTGGATATGGGATTCAAAGTTTCCAGGAGCAACGGTCAGATTTCGTTGGTTATCATCCTCGGCGTTGTCGAAGGGTTGGATATGATGGTAAAAAAGAACGGGAGCGTCGATACAGAAGTCTGGAATGGGTGTTGGTGTATAAGTTGGCTTCTGTATTGAGTCAGCAAGTTTGTTGGTGATCACAGGGCTGATAACTCTGTGGGCGCGCTGAACCACGCGCAGTGCGACTACCCCACCAAGTATAAAACCGATCAGGCCAATGATGAATAGATTTTTGTTCACTAACTATATTATAGCTATGATGAGAAGATTTATCGGCAGTCATTGACTACTTTCGAACTTTTCTTCGATTTTATCAAAAAACTGGTACAGCTCCCACAACTAGAAGAAGATATGCGTGATTATGCCTTATTGATTCAAAATCAGGATGGAAGCAGGATGTTCTTTGTATTGTGATGTAATAATGTCAGACCAGAGTAAACCTACTAGCGACAAGCCTTGTATAGTTCAATTCGTAGCTATGCTGATGAAGTTATCCAACGATTAGTCGAACCATTCAAAAGCAAGAATGGAAATGTGGCTCTGAGAGCGTGTAAAACATTACTCAATATGACACTCCCAGATGTGAAAAGTGTGGAAGTCACTCAAAGCTACTAAAACCGTCCCTGAGACTACCTTCTCGAATATGACTGCGGAGCAGAAAAAAGCCTATGCCCACGAGTTGATAGAAATTGGTGAAACATAACTCGGTATAGGTCGCTACTCCCCAAGAGACATAAAAAATGGTATAATGCAACGAGTTACAAATTAGATAAAAAGGAGATACCTTATGTCTGAACAACCACCAGTTGACCACAGGGTACTAGAAGTAACAAGTGGTGAAATTATTTCCATTCCAGCGTTAGCAAACAAGTCACCATTTCAATGTTTAGCTGATATGGCAGAGCCTTATATGGCTACTGCTAGAAGATACAAAATTCCTCAACTTACTTTTTCTGTTGGACAATATGAAGTAACAGTAAGAAACAAGTAGTTTCCGTTTTTTCATTGATAAGAGCCGACTAACCCTCGGCTTTTTTTGTTTCATTGAAGCGGGTATAATGCTACGTATAGATACTTTTTGAGATACTCGTATGTCGTAAGACTATAAACAACAAGTCTTTGAGATTGCCAAGTCAATCATTTACTTCAAGTTGGAATAAGATGGTAAGCTTGTGCCTGATGGTAAACCACCTGTGTACGTGATTTATGATTGTAAATCGACTAGAGGCAAGAAGAAAGATGACAAGGGCAAAGATTTAGAGCGACAGGAAGGCTTAATCCCCGATTAGATAAAGGATTGCCAGAAGTACGCAAAAGAACTGGGTATTGTTCCCGCTCAGATCTTCAAAGAAGAAAAGTCAGCCCGCAAGTTAGCCAATCGTTAAGTGTTTGAAGAAATGATGGATGGCATTCGAGCCAATAAGTACACGAGTATTATCTGTTGGCATCTTGACCGCTTAGGTCGAAACATGTAGGGTGCAGGTGAAATCATAGATCTATTCGACCGAGCCATCATCAAAGATCACAAGTTCCCACAGTTTTCATTCCAAAATGATCCAAATGGATTACTCACGCTCGGACTACAGTTTTTACTCGCCAAAGCCTACAGTGATAGCTTGTCACGCAATGTCACATGGGTCAATGTCAACATTATCTCCGAGGGTAAAGCTATCGGCGATAAAGCACTTCGAGGTTATAAAGTAGAAAACAAGAGAATTCGCCCCGATGGTCGAAACTACGACCTCATCAAACAAGCCTTCCAGATGGCAGTAGAAGGGGTGACGCAAGAAGATATTGCCAACTGGCTGAATACAGAGGGATATAAACAGAGGGGTAAAATCGTAGCCATGAACAAGCAGAAAGTCTTCGAAATGTTGTCAGACCCCTCGTACACGGGTTGTTACATCTACTGCAAAACAATGGTGGATTTGATCAAACAAGACGCTCTGTTCCAGCCAATGATCACCGACTTAGAGTTTTTGAGACTTCGCAATGTGGTAGATCGTAAGTGTAGTTACATCAAAAAAGGCATGACTAACCAGATGTTCAGCAAAATGGTGTTTTGCTGGTACTGTGGCAACCTGATGACACTAGCTATATCACAAAGTAGTGGCAAGTCAAAAACACGTTATCTGCGTATCAGATGCTCCAAAGCAACCCGTGAATCTACCAAAGTCAAAGGACTCCGAGAAACACGAGGGTACGTCATTTTTGACTTTACTTACGAAGTATTGAATGGCGGAGTCGGTATAGGTAAACTTTGTTTGATCAATACATCAAACAGACAAGTGAGTATCTCAAGGTCAAGAGCGATGACTTGGCCAAACAACAACGTCAGATCAAACGTCAAATGACCGAGGTTGAACAGAGTATTAGTGAACAATCTCTGATTCTGGCAAAATCAGAAGGTAAAACCATTACTGAAACTAAAAACGAATAGAAACCTTCGAAATCAGTATGACAGCCTCGAAGTCAAGTATGCTGAAACCAAGTCACAACGGATCGACATTGACTCATTATCCAAAGAGCACGAGATGAGCTACGAGGAGTTTTTGAACTTCTTCAACAACATTGAACTGACGCTGAAAAATGATAGAAACCACTATTTAGTTAACAAGGTGATCAGAATGTTCTTTTTGAACTTTATTTACGAGGACAGAAAAATACTGACACATCAATGGAATCCTGACTTCGAAAGACTCCTAAAACTGCATTCTATCATGCTAAGTCGAGATAAGGCGATAAAGATCGAACTACTAAAACCAGTGTACGAGTCAGTTATCTCTAACTGGGATTATAGCTCATATGACAAAAATCTGCTCTATTTATCGCTACAAAACCAAGCTCAAATAAAGTATAATCAGGTTAGGTATGAATACTAATGGGAAGATGCAAATCTTCTATGGAGTAGACAATCCAGCTAGTATCAAGAAGCCTAACCAAGCTGGCAACATACCATCAAACACTACAAGTGCGCCAGATGTCGCACATTCCCCTCAACAGAGACCTCCTCAACCTTCAAATCAACCAACAATCACTCAGCTTGTACAGACAATGAAACATGTCAAAACAGACACGCCAGAGGCAAAGCTCAACAAAGATAGCATGGTCGACAATCACGGCAATCGAATAACCTTTAATGACGAGGCAGTACGCTCTCAAACATTCAAAGGCGTGGAAGATCCGAGCAGGCTTCCTATTAAGAAGAAGTGATGCGAACTATGTACTATGACAACACAGGCACAAATATTAGCAAATAGGATAAACGCACAAAGTGCAGGAGTCAAAACTGATGCAGGTAAAGATATTTCAAAGTATAACACTATTCGTCACGGTGTACTTCAAAAGACTTTAATTGCCACAGAAAAAGATGAGGCTCAAACCATGCTCTCACTTCTTTTAGCAGAGTATGAGCCACATGGAGTCACTGAGGACTTACTCATTGAGTCTATGGTACTTGCCTATATGCGTATGCAACGAGCTATACAAGCTGAAAAAGCCTTTTTAACACAGGGTATGATTATGCCGGTAATCCGCTATGCTTCAGAGGAAACCGACAAAACCGACAGTGTTATTCAGGTTGGTAACTCGGAGTACTCAATACTGGACAAAACTTACATGCGATACATCACAGCTTGTGAGAGGCAGTTCTATAGAGCTTTGCATGAACTTCAACGAGTACAATCCTTGCGCAAAGGAAGTAAACCAACATCTATAGCAGTTGATGTGTTTCGAGATTTAGCAGATCAATAATTGGATTTGTTTGGTAAAATAAGGATAATAATACTATGGATAATTTTGACATGCCAAGACCACGATTAGGATCTGAAAGGCCTGCTCGTACGCAAACAGAAGTGCTTTATGAGAGACAGAGCTGGAAGTTGGAGGGTGAAAAAATGTCGGAGTTTGCTAGGCTGATTAGTGATATTTCTGCACTATCACCTCGTAGATTAACTGAAGCTGATATGGATATTGTTCAAGGTCAAAGCTTTCGAGGAACTTCTTTATTCTTAACACTACTCTCGTTATATGCATCAGGGAATATCCAAAGCATAAATGATTTTAGTGTTTATAATCCTGAAAATAGAGGTATACAGATAAAGGCCTTCTTGGCGTCACCAAATAAATATGTAGCAGGTGGTTATGCTAATAAGTATTTGGAACAGGATAACACAAGTTTGGTGCGAGCTTTTGTAGATATTGAGGGTAAGATTTTTGACAGATTACTAGCAGATAACGCATTAGACCATATAGATTTTCCACCAGCATTATTACAGCCAGTGTTATTAGGTTTCAATAACTCACCATGGAGAAATGAGTATGAGCATAAAGCTTATGAAGGTGTCTTGTATGGCGCAAAACCTAATAGAAGCACTATGCAATCTTTGGGAAATATAACAGGTATATCTGAGGATGATCTTGCAAATAAATATCCAATATTGGCACAACAGTTTGAAAAAGAATAAATAAATGGTTGATACAACCAGCCAGAAATAAATAAAATACAATAAACCGTTCTTTTGGTTGTATCAAAAGGGCGGTTTTTTATTGGGTCAATAAATATATGTACGACGATGTCATTAATTATTCAAAACTCAGGTATGTGCTTTACGCTCGTAAATCCACGGAAGACGAAACACGACAAGTAAAATCTAAAGAGGATCAAATCGCAGAGTGTAAAACTTTTGCAGAACGCATACCACTTCGTATCGTTGACATTCTTGAAGAGTCAAAATCTGCCAAGCGTCCAAATAACCGTCCAGTTTTTACTCAAATCTTCAAAGATATTCGTACAGGTAAATATGATGGGATACTAGCCTGGCATCCAGACCGTTTAGCACGCAATATGCTTGAAGGGGGTCAGATTATAGATATGATTGACGAAGGGATCATTAAAGACCTCAAGTTCGTTACTCACCACTTCACCAAAGATGCTAACGGAAAAATGTTACTCGGAATGGCGTTTGTGTTATCCAAACAATACAGCGACAAACTATCACAAGATGTTACTAGAGGAGTTAAAAGTGATTTTGCAGAAGGTAAATCACCAGCACCAAAGTATGGTTATTTTCGTGACGAGAGCGGATTAAATCGTCCAGATGGTCGAAATCATGAGTTGATATGCGGTGCATGGAGTATGCGTGTAAAAGGTGACTCCATTCGATTAATAGATACTTAAACGATCAGGGATTTTATCGTGAGATAAAATCGACTAACCGAAAAACTTTTATGACCAAACAAAAACTCAGCGATATGTTTAAAGATAGTTTTTATTATGGATTGATGCAACAAGCTCAACAAACTACGGATTTACGCCTCATTTATGATTTTGTACCAGCAACTACTGAGGAGGACTTTATCACCATCCAGCAAATGTCATATCGTAGGATCAAACCATCAAGCCCACATAGAGATAACTATTATCCGTTTAGATTGATGATTTTATGCTACTACTGTAATGAGTCTATGCGTGTTGCACCTTCCACAAGTGGAACAGGCAAGAAAAGATACTTGTATGCCAGATGCGACAACAAAAGTTGTGCACGCCTTAAAAAATCCATCAGAGTCAAAGTTATTCTTGATTTCGTTACAGAGCTGTTAAAGGACGGCTTAAACTTTAAAGAAAAAGAATATCAACAATACCTAGATGGCATGAAATACCTCTCAGATGACCGTAAAATCAGTCTACGAGGCGAGTTAAATACCAAACGAGGATTACTTAAACGCAAAGAACGAGAGGTATCAGAGTCCAGCGTAGCCATTCTCAAACTTAATCCCAAAAGTGTTATTTACCAACAGAACGAAAAACATATTGCTGAACTAGACAATGACTGTAAAGTTCTAACTAAGGATATAGCTACACTTGAGGAACAACTAAAGAAGTCCGAGACTGAACCTATGACTCTTGAAGAGTTTGCGAACTTATCAAAAAATGCCGCCACCATAGTCCAATCTGCTGATGCAATAGGTAAAGATATGATTTGCCGTCATATCTTTGCGAACTGGACAGTTGATGAAGAGAAAGTGGCGTCTTATCAACTAAAAGAGCCGTTTGCCACCCTCTTAAAACAGAGGCAATTCCTATTTGGTCGGGGTAGGCGGACTCGAACCGCCGACCTCGTCGTCCCGAACGACGCGCGCTAGCCATCTGCGCTATACCCCGTGTGAAAAACAAGTATATCCTATTGCTTGCCGAATGAAGCCTTATTTTCCATTGTTTTGTCAGGCATTTTGCGCTTCTCTTGACCCCTACTTGCTTTCGTAACTGGTTCGTCGCCACCAGCCATAGCTTGTGCTCGTTGAGCTGCCTCAATCCTCTTCATCTCCTCCTCCTCTGCTTCAGCTTGTTTTCGTTCGTCTTCTTTTCTCTTTAAATAGTCGCGAGCTTCTTGTTCCTCTTTTCGCATAAAGTTCATTTGCGCCTTCAGAGCATCAAGTTCGCTTCTTGTTGCATCAAGCTTTGGCTTGTCTTGCTCACTAAACGCAATACCAAGCTGTGCGCGTATTTCCTCATTAAATGACGTGTAGTTATGTTGTTCAGGTTTTTTTTCCGTCTTCGGTTTTGGTCCAAATGCTTGTTCTAAAAGGTACTCAGGAAGTTTTGAGAAGTTTTCGCGTGCTTTTTCGACTGATCGTTCTCGCAACTGCTCTAATTTTTCAGTTGCTGTATCGGCAATCTTTTGTTGTATGTTTCCCATAATGAGTAGTGTTAAATTCCCATCATTGCCTTACCACGTTCTGACATACGTTCAATGTCCCATGGTGGATCAAACACAAGATCGACATACACTTCGTCGACCCCATCAAGCTCTAAAACATTCCTCTGAATTTCTTTTTCAATGATGGGTAACAATGGGCAGCCAATTGTCGTAAGGGTCATTTTTACGGTAACCTTTCCCTTTTCGTGCGTTACACCATACACAAGTCCCAAATCAACTATTGAGATATAGAGCTCTGGATCAATTACGTTCTCGAGTTTTTTCATGATTTTGCTCTTTATATTGCTTGTTTTTACCGTCATATCTGCATTATACATGGTGTATACTAGGTTCGTATGTATCGAGTACGCTTTGTTCCGCTTGGTGGCATCATTGGTGTGACCAAGAATATGTATGTCTATGAACTGTATAACGACGATAGACTTCAGGATATTATCATCATAGATTGCGGCATTGGTTTCCCACGCGAACAGGAGTTTGGGGTTGACCATGCTATTCCAGATATTTCATACCTTTTAGATAAGAAGGATAAAATACGCGCTATTTTATTGACGCATGGTCACGAAGATCATATTACTGCACTGCGTTTTCACTATGAGACTCTTGGCAAACCTCCTGTATATGCAAGCAAGCTAACGTCAATGCTTGCGCAGCATAAATGTGATGAATTTAATGTGAAGCTGCGCATGAATTTGATTAACTTCGACAATACCTATCATTTGGGAGGATTTAAGGCAAAGTTTATTCGTATGACGCATTCTATTCCTGATACCACGCATATTTTACTTAAAACACCTATCGGTTCATTCTATCATGGTAGTGATTTTAAGATGGATTTAACACCTCCTTTCGGATATGCGCCTGATTTTTATGAAATTGCAAAGGCAGGTAAAGATGGTGTGCTTGCTCTTATGTCAGATTCTTTAGGATCAGACAGAGAGGGATTTACCCTTTCAGAAAGCATTGTCGGTAAAACATTCGAGGATGAAATCCGCTCAACAAAAGGTCGATTTATTATGACAACTTTTGCAAGCAATATTTCTCGTGTGCGACAGTGTGCTGAGGCAGCAGTGAAACTTAATCGAAGAGTATGTTTGCTTGGCCGTTCGATGAAAGAGATTACGAAGCTTGTAAAAGATATCGGCTACTTCCCTATTCCGCCTAAGTTCCTTATTGATGAACGACAGCTCTCAAAATATAAACCACACGAGATTTGCATTATTGCAACGGGATCTCAAGGGCAGTATGGTTCTGCACTTTCTCGACTTGCAACAAATCAAAACAAGTTTGTAAGGATCCAAAAGGGAGACAAAGTGCTCTTTTCATCTGATCCTATCCCAGGAAATGAAGAGGAAGTATATGACATTATCGAACATTTATACTTGCTTGGCGCGGATGTCCGCTATTCTGATGTTGCCGAACAACTCCACGCATCAGGCCATGGAAGCCAAGGCGATATGTTGCTCCTGATGCGTTTAACATTACCTAAAACACTTATTCCTATTGGCGGCACAATTAGACACCAGCGACTATATCTTGATTTGACAAAGCAGATGGGCTATCAGGATAAAGATGTCTTTTTATTGCGCGAAGGAGAGACGGTGTGGTTTGATCAAGGCGGAAGAACATCGCTTGGTGATGTTATTGTAACGAAGAATGTGTTTGTTGATGCATATGGCGTAGGGGATGTTGGGGATACAATTCTGCGCGATAGAATGGCGTTATCGACAGAAGGTATTGTTATTGGAATATTAAAAGTCGGGCGCGACAATATATTGGCTGAAAAACCGGAATTTACCTCGCGCGGATTTATCCATGGTGCCACGGGCACCGATACAAGTAGCAAGGATAAAATTTTCGATGGCGCCGCGGAGCTTATTGGAAAGGTTTTCGATCAAACCCGCGGCACAACGCCACTTAAGAAAGAATTGGTGAATCAATTAGAGAAATATTTCTTCAGAGCTACGAATAAACGCCCTCTTGTCGTGCTCGAGACAATACAGGTATAAAATCCAAAATCTATTGCCTCATAGTATATGACTTTCCAATGATATAAGCCTACGAATTTGTTTTGTACTTCAACCGAATCTCTGTGAGGTGGTCATATGACAATGCAACAAGCACTTTGCGGTGTGGCAAGACGGTGGAACCAGGTAACGATGTAGCCATTCTCATGAATCTTTTCGACGGCATTAAGAAGGATTTGATGGTGGCTCATTGTCACATTCTCCCGGTAAGGGGTGCGAAGACTCACCTGCAAGAGCCCAACATATCAAGGGTCAGAAACGCGATAGTCGGTTTTTGTATTATCCAGAACATGAGGGATGTTGACGTGCGACTTACGTGCAAGCACAAGTGCCTGCATTACGATCGATATACATCAGTAAGAATGGATGCGGCACATGCGTGTCGGGGCTTTTTCATTTAAGGCTTCATATTTTCTTGTATTTTTTTATACCCCTTTTCATGTACTAGTGCATGAAAGCAGTTTTCACTAGTTTTAGTTCAAAAAGTTGCACAATAACAATCGTGTACTAGTGCGTAATGATTGGTGGTCTGGAAGAACAGTACCAAGATCCAAGGTCCTATAGAATTACGCTTAAAAATCCTTTCTACCTTCAAGTGAGCGCTTGAGAGTCATATAATCTGCAAATTCAAGTTCAGCACCTATTGGAAGTCCATATGCAAGGCGCGTAATAGTAATACGTTCTGCACCACCATTCAGCTTATCCATAAGCTCCTTTTTTATATACATTGCCGTCGCTTCCCCTTCAGTATTCGGATTCGTAGCCAAAATAATTTCGTTAATCGTATCCTGCTCTTTTATCACGCGCTGAATAAGTTGAGGGATAAAAATATCATCAGGCCCGACATAGTTTAGTGGGTCAATACGTCCGTGCAATACGTGATATACGCCATTAAAATGATTTCCCGTCTCAAAAGATAGCAAATCTAGTACATCCTCAACAATCGCAATAGTTCGCTGATCGCGCTGAGGGTTATCACATATGCTACACAGCTCATCGTCGGTAAGATTAAAGCAGTGCGTACAGTAATGTGTATTCTTTTTTAACTGCGAAAGATGTTCTGCAGCCTTTTCTAAATCTGCCTCGGGCATACGGAGCAAGTAAAATCCTAATCGTTTTGCAGATTTTGGCCCAATGCCAGGTAGCTTCTCAAAAAATTCAATGGTGCGCTTCAGATCTTGGGGTATAGACATATGCAACCCCTATTGTATAAGATGTCGTAGCTCATCTGCAACAAGCGGCGCTAAGGAGACCTCTTGAAGTTTCTGCATTTTTATTGAGGCATCGAGCTTTATAGAATCACTTGCGATAATAGTGTCGATGATTGAGGATTCGAGCTTTTCTGGAGCTCCTTTTACAAAGTCGTGATGTGTGGCAACAACGGTCAGCGACTCAATCGTATATTCTTTTTTTAGCGATTCTACGGCACTTATAATCGTTCCACCCGTCACAATCATGTCATCAACAACAACGACATGTTTTCCTTTTATGTCGCCGTGAATGCCAAAAGATTGAACGGTCTCGCCGGTACGCTGTTTTTCAATAACAGCCATAGGAAAATCGTTATTGCCATAGAATTCCTCACCAAAAAAACGTCCTTGTTCGATACCGCCTTGATCTGGAATGAGGAGTGATACGTCAGTAAGATCGATACCCTTTTTTTTAAAGTGCTCTGCGGTATGTTTCGCCAGAACTTTCATAGCAGTCATATTTTTAAACGGTATCGAGAAGACGGCGCTTGTGGCTTCGTTATGGAGATCGATAGTATAGATTTTACTGAAGCCTACTGTTTCTAAAAAGCGAATAACCATATGGGCGGATACAGATTCGCCTTCGAAATGTTGCATATCTTGGCGCGCATAGCCGAAAAATGGAATGACGCCAATAACTTTGCGCGCTTCTTGGCGACGCAGTGCGTCACAGAAGAGGAAAAGTTCCATAAGGTGTGTGTCGGTTGGATTCGATGTACTTTGTACGACCACACAAACCTCATCACGGACGTCTTCTAAAATTTGAACCTTGGTTTCTGAATTGCTGAAGCGAGTAATTTTAGAAGCCGACAATGAAACTCCCAGCTGTTTAGCTATATCCTCTGCAAGGGTAACGTTGCTTGATCCACAAAATAGCTTCATTTTTTATTCTGATGCTTGCGATATCTCAATGAGTTTCTTTGCCGCAAGCTCTTGGGTTTTTTTAATGGCTTCGTTGATAGCGTCGGCAATACGATTTTCAAGCACACCATCTACGGTGACCTCTTTAACCTGCTGATCGCCTCTAAGGACAACGGTAATACCATTTCTTTCAACTGTTACTTCTTCTTGTTGCAACGCTTGTTGCATACTGCGAGCTTGTGCTTGTAACTTCTGAATGTCTCCTAAACCTTTGAGTGGATTAAACATAATGATTTTTTAATTTTTAATGGGTGCTTCTTGCTGTGAGCAATACTCAACTACTGCAATTTCCAAAGGCAAAGATGCAATTGGACTAATTTTAAGCTGACCGTACGCCTTTTGCAAGAGCGATATGAGGAGGGCTATCTGTTTAATTGAAAACGAAGCAAGTTCTTCAGAGCCTTTGTCTATATTGTGTTTCGCCAATAGTTCAGTGTGAAGCGTGCCAAGCAACTGCTCAATAATAAATTTAAAGTCACTCCCCTGTTCCGCAGCTTTTGTTATCCATTGCAAAGCGCTTGTGTCGTCGCGTTTTATGCATGCGACAAGAAGCTCGTTTGTTTGAATGGTTATGCCTAGTGCCTTTTGAACAGCCAATGGACTCATATCGCCACCTAATGCCACGATTTCAAACATTTTTGCTGCGTCACGAAATGATCCTTCAGCAATATGTGCAATAAGATCAAGGCTTTCTTTTTCGAGCGAAAGCTTCTCTCCCTTTGCGATGCGTTCCAACATATGAATAATGTCTTTGCGCTGTGCCTTATTAAAATTAATCCTGATACAGCGCGATACAATGGTCTTAGGTAATGCATCTACTTCTGTTGTCGCAAGAATAAAAATAGTATGTGCAGGGGGCTCCTCCAAACTTTTTAGAAGTGCATTAAACGCTTCTTTAGTCAGCATGTGAACCTCATCAATTATATATACCTTGTATTTTGCTGCAAGTGGCGAAAACTTTAACTGTGCAATAAGTTCGCGAATATCATCAATTTTTCTATTGGATGCTGCATCAATCTCGATAACATCTGCAGAGTTTCCTTCTGCAATAGCCTTAACGTTTGGATCAGTCGTATCGACTTGAAGTGACGTAATGCCATCTTTATTAATCTCAGCATTTACAATCTTTGCAACAATACGAGCCGTTGATGTCTTTCCTGTTCCGCGTGGCCCAGTAAACAAAAAAGCATGTGGAATAACGGGCGATTTTAAAATTGAAGTGAGTTGTTCCTTAACGTCCTCGGTATCTAATTCCGTGAGATGTTGAGGTCTGTATTTTCTATAAAACATTTATGAGAGCAATAAATTATTTATGCCGTGTTCAATCATATCAATCATCATTGTATCAACAGATTTGTCTTTTTCAGCAGCTAAGAGTACAACTTGGGGATGACAAATATATATTTCTCCAAGAAGTTTTTCATTTTCTGGATTTTCTTCTGACGCATATGAAAATGTTAAAACAGGCAATGCTACGCGCTCATTTTTATATTTAGTGGCTATCTCAGTCATCTTCCTTTTGCCCACAAAAATAATATTAACCTGTGCGTCCGCTGGGACGCCTTTTAGGTCTAAGTAGCTTTGCGCTGCTGTTGTATACTTTTTTCTTTGAACTTGATATCTATTTCCAACAACAATATGTATCATAGGTTACTGAGAAAATCTCTTTCTCGCTTGTGCTTTACGACGCAACCGTTCTTTTTGCTTTTCCTTTTTGAGTACCGCAGGCTTCATGAAAAACTTTTTCTTATTAACATCCCAGTTAATATTTTCCTCCTTCGTCACTTTTGTGAAGCGTTTCAGCATTGAATCTGCGTTTTCTCCTCGTTTCTTAGTCACCACTACCATTACTGTGCACCTCCTTGGATCAATGAATTTTTAATGAAGAATGGTATAGGTATTATATTACAGTCCTTTGATGAGCGCAATGACCGAAGGAAGCGATAGTGAAGATGGCTGTGAATCTTTTGCCTTTGAAGAACCGTTTAATAGCATACGCCCGGATGAGTGATAAAACCATCGCGCATCTTTGTCAACGATTAGAATTTTTTCATATAGTGTCTTTAAACTCTTCTTTACACGCGGATGAGTTTTTATGCGCACATATTTATAGCTAGTTGAACGACGTACCACAAGATCAAAGCCTTCTTTTAACGCAAGTTTCATAGTCTCATCGTTCTCTGATTCAAATGCAATGCTCTTTCCCCACGCAGATTTAAATTCAAAACCTGTCATAATAGTGCTTTCCGCGTTGATTTTATTTTTGAAATTAATGAATAGGCCATCCAACATTGTCTCAACATAATGTACAACTTGCATATCATCCTGGAGTTTTAGTTTTATGCCATTTATCAAACAAGCAAGTGAAAAATCGTATATATCATCATTTGCTGGTTCTAGAAACACCTCTTTAAAATGGTCATAGCGATTGACAACCGCCACTATCCGCTCTAAAGCAATTGCGTCAATCGCCTTCAAACTTTTCTTTTTTTGGATAAGTTTAAAAACTTTTTCTGATGCACAGGTCTCGTCGTTAGTCTGATGATGATCATATTTTCCAAACCCAGTATCGACATGCATAATGTCTGGGTGTATATCAGGATCTGCTTGATCGAGTGTTTCGCCGGCGGGTACAAAGACACAATGTGCATCTTTCCATCCAGTGAGGAACCTCCTAACGAGCCATACGGCAGTTATGGCGTCAATATCTGGAGATTGATGAGTAACAACGGTTTTCATAAAAGATTAATAGGATTGTGCAAAAAGCCATTTTCTTCGGGCTTTGTTTCCAGAGTAAATACAGGTTCCCTCATCATTGCCAAGTAAATGGTCTATTTCAACAACGCGCGTCGTAGCCTTCGTCTTTTCTTTTATTTTTGCTTCAACAACTGCCGATTCGTCCCAATAGGCTCGAATAAACTTTTTGTCTGTACTCATGACTTTCTCGAATTCATCAAAATCTTTAACTTCTACTGTCATTTCTTCCTTCATGCGTCGTGAGTTGGCAAGCAAATCTAACTGCATTTCGTCTAAATGATCACGAATAAATTCGCCAAGACCGTTAATGCGTACCTTTTCTTTTTCTGTCGTTTTATCTCTTCGTGAGAATGTCACATATTTTTCCTCATACTCTGACATGCCGATTATAAGTCTTGCTGGAATCCCACGTACTTCTGCTTCGTTAATACGATAGCCAAGACCCTTATCGTTGTTGCTATCGACAATGTAGCGGATGTGTGACTTCTTAAGTATGTCTTCTATTGTGCGTGTGTAGGCACGAATTTTGCTGTCCATTTCTTGGTCCTTTGCATTTACCGTTATGATAATAACCTGATATGGTGCCACACGTGGAGGTAAAATAAGGCCATTATCATCGCCGTGCACCATAATTAATCCACCAAGTGAGCGTGTTGATAGCCCCCACGAGGTTTGGTGGGCAAATTGACGTTTATTATGTTCGTCAGAATACTGAATATTGAAAGCTTTGGAGAAATTCTGACCTAAATAGTGTGAGGTAGCTCCTTGAAGTGCCTTTCCATCAGGCATTACAAGTTCAACCGAAAATGTTCTTTTTGCACCTGCAAATCGTTCAGTTCCACTTTTTTCACCAATATACGATGAGATGGCAAAATATTCTTCATAAAATTTTTGATACCATTCGAGCGCTTTCAAGGTCATAGCCATTGCATCTTTTTCGGAAGCATGTACGGTATGTCCCTCTTGCCATAAAAACTCCGAGGTTCGAAGGAAAGGAAACGTGCGAAGTTCCCATCGAACAATGTTTGCCCACTGATTAATTTTGAGAGGAAGTTCCTTGTAGGAAGATATCCACTTTGAGAACATTTCATACATAACAGTTTCTGAAGTTGGGCGTACAACGAGCGGTTCTTCTAACTCTTTACCTCCTCCAATAGTAACAACGGCAAGTTCAGGACTAAAGCCTTCGACGTGACTTTTTTCTTTTTCGAGGAGCGAAGATGGGATAAGCATTGGAAAGTAGGCGTTTTGGACTCCATCTGCTTTAAACCAGGTGTCGAGTGCTTTCTGAGCAAATTCCCAAATAGCATACGCATATGGTCGGATGACTATAGACCCTTTTGCCGGTCCGTAGTCAGCGAGTTGTGCCATCTCAATGAGTGAAAGATACCATTTAGAGAGATCCTCGCTTTTTTTTGGGAGACGTTCCTTTTCTTGTTTCATGATTGCATCTTTGCAATAATCTGATCGCCTATTTCTTCAATGGTCAGATTAGTGGTGTCGACGACGATATTATAATGCTTCGGGTCTAAAATATCATCTACACCGTACATTAATGCCAATTTTGATAATAGAGCTTGTTCACGGCTAAATATGCGTTCGCGAGCTTCTTCGGAGGTAACCTCTTCGCGATCCATGAACCGCTGAATACGCACATCATCATCGCAAGTTAAGAGAACTTTGTATACATGCTTTAATGGTGCTGAAAGTACGCCATTTATCCACGTATCAATAACTAAATGTTCTTCTTCCTTTAATCGCTTTTGGATCATCGCATCGACTTCTCTGCCAATTTTATCCTGCTCTTCGACTCGTTCAAGTTGCAGATTATTTTCTTTTATGTATGTTCTAAATATTTCGCCAGTTGAAAAGCCTTCCCAACCAAGCGTATTTTGGAGATATTCACGAACCGTCGACTTTCCCGTACAAATCTTACCTGCAATGGTTATATGTAAGTAGTTCATAGTATTAAAGTTGTCCTTTGTAGCCTAATGCGTCGAGAACTTTTCCTAGAGTTTCGAGAGGACCGGATGAATAGGTATCAACTACGAGATCATAATCTTTTGGATTCCAAAAATCATCGGTGCCATAGAGTTCTTTCCATTTCTCGATATTTTCACCTTCTCGGATGCGAATATAGTCTTTAGCAGTCTCAAGATTCACGTTTTCTCTATTCATAACACGGTCAACTCTCACATCGTCTTTTGAACATATGACCAAAACCTTTAATACGTCAGGAATTTCTCTTGCAACAAATCCAGAGAGCCATGCCTCATATACAACATGGTGGTCTTCACGCAAGACCTTTTTTGCTTGCTCCTCCATTGCTCGCTCATGTTCATCCGATCTCTTTGCTGCACCTTGTAAATTTTCGTCATTCCCTTGCTGGCGATCGTATTCTCTTTGCAGAGCGCCTGCGTTAATATACTTCCAATCCAAAATCTCTGCTACTTTTTTTGCAAGTGTTGTTGAACCAACGCCAATTTTTCCCGATATTGTAATATTTTTGTAGTTTGTGCTCATAAGCCTTTAAACAACTTAATAATGTCATTAATGGTCACAAGCACGATAAGTGAGAGTAAGAAGGCAAAGCCTATCATATTAAGCTTTTGTTCTATGCGTGGATTTATTTTTCTTCGTGCTACCATTTCGTATACAATAAGCGCCAGGCGCCCACCGTCGAGCGCGGGGAATGGTAGTATATTGATAACAGCAAGGTTAAGCGAAAGTAAACCAATCATCTGTAGTAACGCATCTGTACCCTGTCGTGCTGCAGCTGATGTTAGTCGGGCAATACCAACTGGGCCAGCAATTTCTGCTTCCTGCTTCTGGAAGGTAATGAATTTAAAGAGCGTCTTCGAAAGCTCTGTAAATATAAGTTTTGTCATGTTCGCAGACTCGACAAGACCCAAAACAGGAGCCTCAGTTAAGGAGTATTTCTTTAAGACATAGTTGCTTATAACTAACCCCAATGCCCCTTGGCCTTCGGGTGGGCTTTTGCGAGGCGTAATCTGGAGGGTTAATGTTTCTGATCCTCGCTCAATACCGAGTTCAATTTCCTGATCACCATGTGCTTTTGCATATGCGGTAAGCTCCTCTGTGGATGTAATTTTTTTTACTTCATTCTTAAATTCAACAGTTCGAATTTTATCTCCCTTCTGTAATCCAGCCTTTTCTGCCGGTGATTCTTTAACTACACTCTCAACAGAGACGATATCGCTTGGTACGGGGACTCCTCGAGTAAACAAGTATGAAACAATTGCCCATCCTAGTAAAAAATTACATACAACACCTGCAACTATAACCACAATTTTCTGCCAGTTTTTTTTGCGCGAGAATGTTCTGTCAAGATCTGTTTCAGATAGTTTTTTACCGTTAAGTTCTTGTTCTTCTTCGCCTAAAAGTTTGACAAATCCGCCAAACGGTAGGGCGTTGAGACTATAGAGGGTTTCGCCAATATGAATACCAAATACTCTTGGTGGTAGTCCAAATCCAAACTCCTCTACTTTAATGCCGTTAATTTTTGCCGCTAAAAAATGTCCAAGTTCATGGATAATGACAAGAATGCTGAGAACAATAAAAAATATTAGTACGGTATACATAGTAAAGATGTTATAGACTCATAATTTCTTCCTGTTTCTTTTTTTTCAGATCATCGAGAGCATCAGAAAACTCTTTAGTTTTTACGTCAATACTTTTTTCTATGCGAAATTTATCATCTTCAGTTATGGCTTTATCGTCAAGAAGGGTTTTTATACCTTTTCTTGCATGATCACGGTGATAGCGAATATTATTCTTAGTTTCCTCAACTTTTTGATTGACTAACTTAGCGAACTTTTCACGTTGTTCAGTCGTGAGTGGTGGTGTGATAATACGAATCATCTTTCCCTCCACGCGTGGACTTAGTTGCAGTGGTGACGTAAGAAATGCTTTTTCGATGTCTTGTACGGTGGAAGGATCAAATGGATCGATTAAAATGGCAGAAGGTCCGTCTGTGGCGATACTCGCAAGTTCCTTTAAGCGCATTTTCATCTGACCACCATACGTAAGAACCTCAAGGTCCTCTACGAGCGATGGGCTTGATTTCCCCGTGCGGATTTGACGAAGATCTTCTGAAAGTTGTGCTGTGGCACGCTGGGATTGTGAGCTAAATTCTTGTTCGATTGATTGGATATCCATAGATAGACCAATTGTATCAGATTTCGAATCGGACAAACTCACCAAGTGCTATATTTTCTCCAATCTTTAGGATGTCGTTCTTTATTAACTGTTCAACCGTTAAACTAGGATCTTTAATAAACGGTGTTGTCATAAGAGAATCCTTGTCACTTGGATTCGTTGACGCGATATGCATTGCGATATCACCGCCAAGCTTCTTAAAATCCTCATTCATTGCGACAAAATCAGTTTCACACAGAAGTGTTACCATTGCACCAATGCGTTTATTATGGTGAATATAGGTAAAGATTGCACCCTGACCTGTTTCTCTATCTGATTTTTTTTCTGCAACTTCAGCACCTTTCTTTTTTAGAAATTCTCGTGCTTTTGCCATGTCACCTTCGGCCTCTGTAAGTGCCTGACTGCACATCGCGTAAGAAACACCTGTTTCTTCACGAAGTTGTTTGATTTTTTCTATGTCTTTCATGCTTTTTTCTTTTTTTCTTCACTTTTAACAGCTGAGACTTCTCCCTTTGTTCGTGCGTCTGCGTAGCTTTTGATAATGGCCTCTGAAACATATTTTATGCTAAGTACCGCATCATCATTCGCTGGGATAGGATACGCAATGTGCTCAGGGTTGACGTTTGTATCAACAATGGCAATTGATGAAATACCCCTTTGATGTGCTTCAATGACTGCGTTGTGTTCTTTGCGGATATCAACAATAAAAAGCGCATCGGGTAGAGCTGTTAATGTTGCGACACCGCCGTAGATGGTCTCAATTCTGTGAAGTTTTTTGTGTTCAGCTGTACGTTCATGCTTAGGCATATCTGCCCAGCCGCCTGATGCTTCGGCTTCGCGCATGGTATTCATTTTTTGAATATTCTTTAAAACTTGGTCGAAGTTTGTGAGGAATCCTCCAACCCATTTGTTGGTCATATAAGGAACATTGTTTTCTTTACATATCTCTGTAACAATCTCACGAGCTCCCCTCTTTGAGGCAACAATAAGAAGTGTTTTATTTTCTTTTCCAAGCTCGGCTGCATATGCCTTTGCTTTATCAAGCAACTCTGCTGTTTGGAATAGATCGATAATTGAGACGCCTTTTTCAATACTATGAATATAGCGCTTTGATTTTGGATGAATTTTATTCTTTTTATGGCCTAAATGAAGACCATAGGTTAGCAGTTCAGATGGATCTGTACTTTTCATAGGTATATCTCCTTAATAATAAATCTGTTTTCAAATCCGCGTACGGACAGGAGATACGTGAAAACAGGAATGCTTTAGATAAACAATTACACGTATTATATCATAAGGAAATGCCTTTTAGGAAGTCCCTAAGATCGTCTTTTATTTCTTCGTGTTCAAGACCAAGCTCGATTATTGTTTTCATATATTCAAGCTTATTTCCTGTGTCATAGTACTTAGCGTCTTCTATTTCTTTTGCATACACGTCTTGTCCTCTTTCTCTAAGAAGATTAAGAGCATCAGTATATACATATTCCCCACCATGACCAACCATTTTATTTTTAATCATATGGTCTATGCAATCAAAAATCTCTGGGGTAAATATGTAGCCAGAAATTATTGCCATATCTGAGGGCATATTGTCTGGACCGGGTTTTTCGATAATGTCTGAAACTTTGTAGACACCTTTATCGACTTCTTGTCCTGCAACGTAGCCATATCTTTTTGAGTCTTCAGGAGTTGGCTTTCGCATGGACGAAAGAACAGAAGCGCCATATGTCTCATATGCCTCAATTAACTGTCGTGCACGACTTTTCGGGCGCGAAATAATAAAATCATCGCCAAAAAGTACCATAAACGGCTCATCACCAATTATATTTCGCGCGTTCCATATTGGTGTTGCATTACCCAAAGGTCCCTTTTGACGGATATAAATAAAATTCGCCATCTCAGCAACGCTTTTAACGACCTCCACCTGTTTTTCTTTTCCAGATTCTTGAAGACGCATTATGAGTTCATAAGGATAGTCAAAATGATCTTCAATTGAGCGCTTGTTCCAGCCAGTAACAATAACAATATCTTCTATGCCAGCCTCAACAGCCTCTTCAACGACATACTGAATGACAGGCTTATCGACAATAGGAAGCATCTCTTTAGGCATAGCCTTAGTTTGAGGGAGAAAGCGAGTACCAAACCCAGCTGCAGGAATAACTGCTTTAGTGATCTTTTTCATAAGTTTTATTGGGTAAATTGACAGCTAACTTGCGTAGGGATCTGAAAGAGGCCGGTAACTTGAGCAGTAAGATTGCCTGATCCAGGCGTGTTTGAAGTTACAACAACTTCTGCAATGCCTGATTCATTCGTGGTTGCACATGGGGGATTTACTGTTCCTTGCGTACTATTAACACAAACTTCTTTATTTGGCACTCCCTTTTGGGCGTCATCACGGACAATAACATTAACTGTACACTCATTGCCTTTCGATGATACGATCATAAACGACTGTACAGCGACAGGTATTTGGTCGGCTGCTCGTATTTGGCGTCCTTCACTGTGAAGAATGACTGATGCAAAGGCAGAAAGTACGAGGAAAAATACGAGGACCAGGAATGACAATTTTTTATCCATTCTTCAAGTTAGAATAACACATTCTATATAAATGTCAACTTTGAGAGTAAAATACGATGAATTTCATCAATACTGAGGAGTTTACCATCAACTGTGCAATTGATCTGAATCCACCCCTTCTCTTTTGCAAGCTGCAGATACATCTTCTCTGCGGCTCGACGATGTTTCATATCTTCCTCCTGAATATCGTTCGCTTTTCCATTTAAGTAGGCTCGAGCATCCTTATTCTTTGTAAGTTCGTAGCCAATTTCCCAAGGAACATAGAGATAGACAACGGCGTCCTCTTTAGGAATTTTCAATACTTTATATTCAAGCTCATATACCCAGTCCAAATACTTTTTTCTATCAGCTGATGAAGCTATTTTAGCTGACTGATGTGCCATATTCGATGTCGCATAGCGATTTGCTATGATGATGCCACCTTTTGCAAGGAACTCTTCCATTTCTTCTCTAACTGAGGCGCGGTCGAGGGCGTAAGGTAAAGACGCGAGATATGGTGAGACCGCATCGAGTTGTCCAAACTCGCCTCTAAGGAACATGGCAACTGTCTTGCCTGAAAATGACGAGTAGTATTGAGGAAAATCGACAGATTTTACCTTAAATTTCTTTTTTTTAAGATAATCGATTAATAATTTTGCTTGTGTTGCTTTTCCCGAACCATCACCGCCATCAATTACTATCAATTTTCCTTTCTTTTGCTTGGACTTCTTTGTATGATCAATAAAATTCTGAAGCTTAATATGAATATTCTCTAACGTGTAGTGTTCGAGATATAGATTATCTGATGTATTTCCTTGTAACATTGGGGAAATTTCATCTTCCTGTTCCTCAAAAATAAGTGCAAGAACTGGCTTTTTTTGGATAAGGCTATAAACGATTTCTCCACCAACACCTGTTGATGGCTGTGTTACTTCGGCAATAACAACGTCTGCTTTGTTTATGAGTGATTTCTCTCGAGCAAAAATTTTCTCGCTTGATAGCCTTTTGTCTTGAGAAAGCAGGGATTTACTGAGTATTTGTTTACCAGAAATAATGTTTACCTCAGGTATTTTCTCGAGTTTTTGCAAAATAGTTCGATAATTCTTTTTGTAGGTATCCTGTGATGTTGTTGCTGTGAAATAGATTTTCATTGTTAAAACAAAAGAGTTCGATTTTTTAAATTGGGAGAGGACAACAAGATTTTTGCTATTTTCCCCTCTACTTCGTTTTGAATAATTCTTTGCATATTTCTTGCTCCAAAGCGAGCATCATACCCCTGTTTAATTAAATTGTCAATAAAGGTATGTGAGAATTCGATGGTGAGACCATGTGTTTTAAGCATATCTGCTTTCAATATGTTAAGCAGCCGCTGCGCGATTTCATAGACAGCATCAGCTTGCAGCGGCCTATATACAATAACGCCGTCGAAACGGTTCAAAAACTCAGGAGAGAATATATGTTGAGCCACTAGATAATCAATGAGTTTTTTTGATAGTGTGCGGTTAATTCCTTCTGGGTCGTTAGTAGTTAGTGCTTGGTAAATAAAGTCTGCACCCGCATTTGATGTTGCGACTACAACAAGGTGGGTGCAGTCAACCCTATTGCCAAACCCGTCTGTAAAGTAACCTTCATCAAGAACTGTTAAAAATATGTTGAGAAGATCTTTATGAGCCTTCTCGAGCTCATCAAGCAACAGGGTACCATATTTTTGTTGGCGAACTGCTTGTGAAAGTAAGCCTGGTTCACCCGTCTGCGAGGAGCCTATTAGTGTAGCAATGCCTTCAATAGTTTGATATGTCGACATATCAAATCTCATCATATTTTGTTCATGTTCAAATAATATCTGTGTTAATGCTTTTGCCGTCTCTGTCTTACCTACACCCGTTGGACCTAAAAATAGAAATGAACTAATTGGTTTTTTATGGCTTCCCACGAGTACAAACGATTTTCTCAATGTAGCAGCGATTTCAGTAATAGCCTCATGTTGGCTGACGACCCGCTTATGGAGTTCCTGCTCAACACCGAGGAGTTTTTGTTTGAAGGATGCGCTCAATTCTGTTGGAATATGGGTAATATTTTCAAGCACTTCATTAACATGTCGTGATGCTACAATTTTTTCTTTTTTTTGTTGAGTAAGTACACATGCCTGATCGAGCAATTTTATGGCTTTCTCAGGATATGGTCGATCGCTTATATACATCCCCGATTGTACAACAGCTTGTTTTACTGCCTCATATGTAATGAAAAGCTTATAGCGCTTCTCGAACTCAAGCGCCTCATCGAGGAGAATAGAAAGTGTCTCATCTTGCGTCACTTCTTGTATATCTACTTTCTCAAAATAGTTAGTGACGCTTTTGTTTCCCTGTATAAATTTTTGATAGTGATATGGTGTGGTTATGCCAATAAATTGAAGAGTTGGTAGCTGTGCATATTTTTCAAACACTGGTGTAAAGTCAACGTCACCCGCTTCTTCTGATATATAGCGCTCAAAGTTATCGATGAGCAAAATAACATTTTTTGCTTGTACTGCTTCCTGAAATAGTTCAGACAAAAACTCCTGACGCGCTATGGCATCAGTTTTTTCAGCGAGAATTTTTTCCATATTTAAATGAAGTATGCGTTTGAAGGCAAGAAGTGGAATTGAGCGACCTTCATAAATTGCTTTACCGAGAGCCTCAACCACAGTCTTTCTTCCCGTTCCTGGCTGTCCTGCAATTATCGCATTAGATTCAGCTGATTTGGATAAAATTTGTTGCAATACATTAATTTCTTTTGTGCGACCAATTAAATGCACATAATGAGGTTTCATTTTTGTAAACTCCTCCGCGTAATTATCAAGATGTGGGGTGTATCCAGCAGTAAGATCTCTTCCAAGAGGCAGCTGTTTCATTAGCATTTCAAGGGACCACCAAGGCTTCTGGCGCGATGCAGAGTAATAGGCTGTGAACCATGCCTCTACCGCCTTTGTGTCTTCGGTATCAGCTAAATGTGCCTTCATAAACTGTGTGAATAGTTGCTTTTTTTGTTCCTCCTCGGTTGATCTACCCAGGTAGAATGCATACTGTAAGGGTAAAAATAAAAAGAAACACAGATAGGCAAATGGGAGAATAATCAGAAATAGTATTTGAATGGTAAGATATGCTGACACAATACTCGAACGAACAAGAAACCCCATAAGTCGAGAAACAAAATTATCCATTGAGCGCTGGAAAACTTCGTTAAAAGAGAATCCTGGTGTTTTTTTTACAGTAATTATATTTTTCCACGGTTGAAAAAGCGTTTTGAGAAGATACTCCACCGAGAAAAAGTGTGGCATCCACATAAATAGATTAACCACAGCGGTATTAAAATCACTCAGCCTTTCCTGCAGAAACTGATTGAACGGGACATGCATGATATTTCAGTATAGCTAATTTTGAGAATGTCTGCTAGTTTCGCGTAAGTTCAATCCACGAGAATCCGAGACCATTTTCCTGATCTTCGATGCGGGAAGTTTCAGTGAATTGAGTTTTATATGAGGGGAAAAAGGCGTCACATTCATATTGTCTTTGCACCTCGGTAATGTAGAGTTTGTCAGCTATCGGTAGTGCAGATGTATAGAGCTGTGCGCCACCTATAATGAATACTTCTTTAAAATGCTCCTGCACTGCAATAGCGATAGCCTCTTGAAGAGATGAGGCAGATAACACATTTCCGTATGCAGGCATATTTCTTGATGTGATAACAATATTTAATCGATCCGGAAGTGGTTTATTCAGTCGATTCACAATTGAGTCAAACGTATTTCTCCCCATAATAACAGGTTTACCAAGGGTGATTTTTTTAAAGTGTTGTAGATCTTTAGAAATATGCCAAGGTAAATCATTATTAATGCCAATACCTAGATTTTTATCGTGAGCCGCAATCATGATGATCGTAGGTTTCATACAGCAACCGGTGCCTTTATGGCCGGATAAGGATCATAATTCTCAAGCGCAAAGTCTTCAAGTTTAAATTTAAAGATGTTGTTTACCTTTGGATTAATGCGCATGCGCGGCATTTTTTTTGGTGTGCGACGTAGCTGTTCTTTGACTTGTTCCATATGGTTGATATAGATATGTGCGTCGCCGAATGTATGGACAAAATCACCAAGTTTTAGATTGCAGACATGTGCGACCATCATAGTGAGTAGTGCGTATGAGGCAATATTAAACGGAACACCTAAAAACATATCTGCACTTCTCTGATACAGCTGGCAGGAAAGTTTGCCATCTTTAGAAACATAAAACTGGAACAGTGAATGGCAAGGCGGAAGTCCAGCTTTCGCCATCTCATCGATATCGGCGACATTCCAGGCACTCACAATGAGCCGTCGGTCATGAGGTGTTTTCTTTATTTTTTCGATGACCTGAGTAATCTGATCAATAGGCTTTCCATGAGGCGTTCTCCATTTTCTCCACTGAACGCCGTAGACAGGACCTAACTCTCCCCATTTTTTTGCAAACCGACCATTCGATTTAATATTTTCAAGAAATTCATCCATATCCAGGGGTTTTTGACCCTTTTTTTCAAGTGTTTCTTTATAGTGTCTGTATGGCCAAGAGTCCCAGATATGGACATTGTTGTCGACAAGATACTTTATATTCGAGTCCCCTTTTAGAAACCATAGAAGCTCGACAATTATTCCTCTGAGGAAAAGTTTTTTTGTGGTAAGAAGTGGAAAGCCCTTGCTAAGATCAAAACGAAGTTGTCTGCCAAATACGCTTATAGTACCTGTATTGGTGCGATCATCCTTAAATTCATTTACCGAAATGATATCTTTTAACAAATCTAAATATGCTTGTTCAGATGGATTCGTGATTTTCATGAAGCGTGACCTCCCGTTGAGCCAAATCCCCCACGGGAAACTTCTGACATTGACTCGTGTTGCACAAATTCCTCTACTTTATCGATTTTGATCAGCATACCTTGAGCAATGCGTTCTCCTTTTTCTACTTTTACCGGCTCCTGTGAAAAGTTTACTACTTGCAGTTTAATTTCGTCGTCATCTCCGCAATAATCCTGATCGATAATGCCAATGCTATTAGCTACCATGAGATTTTTTTTGAGCGGGAGCGAGCTACGTGCAGCAAGCAAAAAAAAGTATCCTGGTGGCGTTTTAACAATTATATTAAGTGGAATGAGGGTTGGTTTTCCTGGTTCAACAATGGTTTCCTCACGAACATAAAGATCAAAAGCTACTGCGCCGTCCGTTTGGTACTCGGGAGCTGGAAGTGTTGTATCAATAAGTTTTATGTCTAATTTCATAGATCTTCAGTTATCTTACTGACTGTCGGACCCTTTTGGTTATTGTACTTAGCATTTTTTTTCATGTGGTAGGGAACTTCTGCTGGTGACGATAGCTCCTCAAAAGATATGGCACAAATGCGCATGCCTGGATAGAGAGCAACGGGCATTGAGCCGATATTACCGAGCTCAAGCGTGAGTTGTCCGCGAAAACCTGGATCAAAGTGTGGCGCGGTTGAATGTATGACAATCCCAAGTCTACCGAGGGATGAACGACCTTCAACGCGACCCACTAAATTATCAGGAAGCTCAATATGCTCAACTGTTGAGCCAAGTACAAATGCGTTTGTTTGCATAATAAATCGTTCACCATCCTTTACGGTTACTTTTCTGACGGGCATGTCAATATCTTTATTCATAGGGTCAAGAAAAGGCATTTTTGAATATTCAAAGACATAAAAATCGTTTGAGAGATGGAGATCGATGGAAAAGCTTGAGATGTGGTTGTCCTCAGGCTGAGGGTCAAGAATGATACTTTTGTCGTGGAGTTTCTTTTTTATGTCGCGATCTGAGAGAACCATGGCCATGAGTATACAGGAGTGATGGGTACGTTTTCCACAGGAATTTCAAATATGTTGCTTTCATTGCATTTTGTTTCTCTCACCACTATAATTGGACTGTTGTGAATGGGTGTGTAGCTCAGCTGGTTAGAGCGCAGTCCTGATAAGACTGAGGTCCATGGTTCGAGTCCATGCACACCCACCCTCGAACTGATCTTCTCTGAACGGCTTCAAAAGAAATCTTTCTTAATGAAGAGATAGAATGTTATTCCTGTGAGTACGGCAATTATTCCAACAACAAACACAAATGCAAGTGGATGACTTTCAAATGGCAAATGAACATTCATGCCGTATAAACTTGCGACCATAGTTGGAATGGTAAAAATGACGGTTAGAGATGTGAGAAGTTTAATAACTTGGTTCAAGTTATTCGTCATTATTGTCGTATAGGCTTCTCTAATATTCTTTAGCGTACGAATGCTATCGTCTGTTTGTTCAATGAGCTGTCTATTGCTCAACATAATATCTTCAATGAGATCTCGATCGTTTTCTCTGAATGTAAGATAACGGCCAGAGGTAAGCGATTCGAGAATGCCGTTTGTGCGTATTAATGCAGGTCGGAAATCATTCAGTACCCCCTCAAATTCCACAAATCGCACAATATCGTTATTTTTTATTTTCTGCAATCTAACCTCGAAAGCTCTAATTTGTTTGTTCATTTTTGTGAGATATGCGTTGTATGAGTGGTTAATTTCAAAGAGAAATTCTAGGAGAGCTTTATTAGTTTGGGTTGTTATGAGAGGTTTCTTCATACGCGTAAACACCTCAAGAAAATCAGCTTCTCCGATACATATTGTTGCAATAAATCTTTCTGCAACAACAAAAAGTACCGGCATAGTGACAATCTGATCTTTATCAGTGCGTGGATAGCGGGTAAATATGTATGCAGTTTTTCGTACAATTTCAAGACGTGGGACCTCATATAAGTCGACTCCGTCGATAAGTAGATCGAGTTCGAGGCGATAGTTTTTCGCAAGTGTTTCTAATTCTTCCTGCGTCGGCGATTGGAGATGAATCCATGAACCAACTTTTGGGAGATTAGTTTCTATGATGCGACGATCCTTAATATTACGATAGTAGTTAATAACCATACAGGGTATTGTACATCAGAAGTTGTTCCAGAGCATCTGATTATATACCTCGTGATGGTACAGAACCTCACCGTTCTTTACCCTTGTACCTAATTCTGCTGGACTTCTTTCAGCAGCAGTCTGTTTTAAATCAATGTATTTTCGTTTCAGCTCCTCTCCAAGTACTTTTGTCATTGCTTTACTTTGACGACATTGTACGATTGCTGTTTGAATATTCGCGGGTAGATATTTGACACGAGGTCTTTTTGTGGCATCGTTTCTACTCAATGGTCCTTCAAGTCCAATTTTGATAATTGTATATAAGGTGAGGTACGGATTCGCGTCTGGTCCCACACTTCGGACTTCAATGCGTGCGGATCGTTCATTAAAGAGAGGGATACGAATCATCGATCCGCGATCTACTTCAGAAACTTTTATTTCGTTTGGAGCCTCATAATGTGGATCAAGTCTGCGGTACGCATTCACACTCCCATTGAGTACAAGGCACATCTCTGCGGCACTACTTAGTATGCGGTGTACCATGTCCCATCCAAGAGTTGACAAAGCAGCGCGGCCTTTTTTATCGTAAAAAAGGTTTTTTGCACCTTTCGCTATGGATAAGTTTGTGTGCATACCGCTACCATTGATGCCTACTATTGGTTTTGGTAAAAATGTTGCGGTCATTCCCATATTGCGTGCGATTTGGCGCGACACAAGTTTATAAAGCTGTATTTGATCAGCTGCTTGAAGAACTTCGGTGTATGAATAGTTAAGTTCAAATTGAGATGGCGCGACCTCTGGATGATCTTTTTCGTTTTCAAAGCCGAGGGCGCGCTGGGCTTCTGCACTGCGGTCGATAAATATACGAAGTAAATCAGAAGGGAGCGAATGATAGTAACCGCCCGCTGATGCCAGGTCAAAACCTTTGCTTTCTCGAAAGTTTTTCTCGGCGTCTTCACCTTTGAGCAAAAATCCTTCAACCTCATTGGCAGCATATACGGTGTAGCCTTTATTTTTGGCTAGTTCCATAGCATAGTTTTTTAACAGCCCACGCGTATCCATAGGATACGGTTTCCCATTGCGATCATATATCTCCCCCATCATTAAAATTTTCCCAGGTCCAAAAATATCGCTCGGAAGCCACCAAAATGCACCCCAATCGGGTTGTAATCGTAAATCCGATTCTGCCTGTCGTGAAAATCCACGGATTGAGGATCCATCGAATGTAAGATTGTCATAGCTAGAAATGAAGAATTTTTTGTCATAATCGAGCATATGGAAACGCCCTTCAATATCAGAGAATCCAATGGATATTGCTTTCAACTTCTTTTCCTTGGAAATCTGTTCCAAAAAATATTTCTTTTGATCGTCATTCCTTGGTGACAAACGCCTTCGTTTAATTTCAAGATTGCGTTTCTCGAGTTCATCATAGGGAATTTCTAAGAAGGATTTAAGATGAGACACTTCATTATTCTGCATATTTAATATAAATAATGAGTAATTAAGATTAAATATAAAGAAAAATAAAAAAAACACAACCATTAAATAACCTCGGGGGTTGTATAGAGCAGGAATACGCGCTAATCTGATTTTAACTTATTCTTAATATCAGTTGTGTATCATCATGGCTATATGCCAAGCAGAAAAGATGTGTTCAAGAATTTAAATTACTATCATATTTACAATAGAACTATCGATAAAAAACTCATCTTTTTAGATCATAATCTTGCTTCGATTTTTCTTGATACAGCAAACTTTTATAGATATATCAACCACAAAATTAGTTACTCTGTCTTTAGGAGAATGATTACTAAAGATAGCCAGAAGTATAAAGAAGAGCACTTTATGAATCCGGGAATAAAGATCGTTTGCTACGTACTTATGCCTAATCACTATCACTTCATGAGACAACAAGCCGATGCCGGTATCGTGAAATTTATTTCTAATCTGACAAACTCTTTTACACGTTACTTTAATGTATTACACAACAGGAGAGGCCCACTCTTCCTTACACAGTTTTGCTCTGTGCATATTCGCACGCCAGTGCAGCTTACTTATACAAGCAAATACATACACTTAAATCCTTTAAAGGCAAAAATTATTTCGAGTACTAATGAGATAGTAAGCTATCGCTGGTCATCACTTCGTACATATCTATATGGTCTCCATTCTGAGGCTGTTGATCCTAGCTACGTAATGAAATATTTTCAGAATTCATCAGAAGAATATTTGAAGTACTTAAAATTAAAAAAAAGTTAAATCCAGATTGAATTGTGGAGGCGCTCTAAATCACCCCCGAGGTTGTGTGGACCCGGGGGGAATCGAACCCCCGCCTCCGCAATGCGAATGCGGCATTTTACCACTTAACTACGGGCCCATTGAAAATTAAATACAGATCATATTATACTTCATACATGAAGAGACTTATTGTTATCGGTGACTATTGCAATGATACGCTTGTCTGTCAGGAGCTCCGCTCAGCCGTCACTGGATTTCTTAAAGACGCAACTTGCGTACAGATTTCGTTTGTCCATTCCTATCCATCCACCATTCACACCTCCTTCCTCCTCAACCAAGTTGTCCAAACAGAAGAGCGATACGGTGTGCCGCGCGAACTTGTGATTTTTGTAAATACTGACCCGAGGATTGCTGGCGAGGCTGGAGTAGCAAAGGCCGAGGGTGCCAAAGGTGTCATTCTAAAGCTCGCCAACGGCATTACTGTGATCGGACCTAATGCAGGATACTGTTTTTCATTCATTAAATCAAAGATCGAGACACTCTATACGTATGAGGGTCTTGAAAAAGGAAGTCAATTTAGATCACGCGATCTTTACCCGCCGGTAATAGCATATTTAATGGATTATCTCGATGATGAAATGGATCTTACAGACGGCGATAGAGCACTGATTCCTGACTATAGAGGAATGCATGTCGCACACGTAGACAACTACGGAAACATTAAAACAACAGTAAAACATTCGGATTTTAAGGGAAAATATGAGTATGGTGAGGAAGTTAAGGTTGAAATAAGAGGTATTAAAGCAAAAGCGACATATGTAGATAATCTATTTGGTGGTGGGGTTGGTACATTGGTTATTTACCCAGGCTCGTCTGGAAACCCAGATGATAATTTTCTTGAAGTGAGTGCGTGGAGCCATTTTGCTGATACAAAGACACAAAAAGTAGCTAAAACAGGAAAAGATTTCTTTCCAGGTGTAACTCCAGGTGATGCGATTTCATTCTAAGGAATCAAGAAAGCTATTTACTTTATTGACAACACGACTGTGGCTGGAACGCTTGTTTTTTTACTTCAGCTAAACGCCAAAGATTTGTTTAAAAAAATAGAAAGGAGGTGATTCACCCGCTCCTTCCAGAACGGGTACCTTGTTACGACTTAGTCCCCATCGCCAGTCTTACCTTCGTCCCCTTAACAGAGCCTTCAGGCACTACCGACTTTGTTGGCTTGACGGGCAGTGTGTGCAAGAGATAAGAACGTATTCACCGCAGCTTGGCTGATCTGCGATTACTACCAATTCCGCGTTCATGAAGTCGAGTTGCAGACTTCAATCCCCACTGAGAGACCGTTTATGAGATTAGCTTCACGTCGCCGTTTCGCAACTCTTTGTCGGCCTCATTGTAACATGTGTGTCGCCCAGAGCATAAGCGTCATGCTGACTTGACGTCTGCTTCTCCTTCCTCCCCCGCATAGCGAAGGCAGTCCCCTATGACAGATATAACATAGGGCGAAGGTTACGTTCGTTGTCCCACTTAAGGGCACTCCTCACGGAACGAACTGACGACAGCCATGCAACAGCTGTGCAACGCCCTCGAAGGCGGCCTGGGTTTCCCCAAGCTTGCAGTTGCATGTCAAGCCCTGGTGAGGTGCTTCGGTTTGTCTCGAATTAAACCACATGTTCCACTGGTTGTGTATCTCCCCGCCAATTCCTTTGAGTTTCAGCCTTGCGGCCGTACTCCCCAGGCGGCTCGCTTAACGCGTTAGCTTCGCCACACCCCTTAAAGATAAACTAAAAGAAATGCAACTAGCGAGCATCGTTTAGGGCTAGGACTACCCGGGTCTCTAATCCGGTTCGCTCCCCTAGCTTTCGTCTTTCAGCGTCAGTTTTCTTCCAGTAATCTGCCTTCGCCATTGGTGTTCTTGATAGTATCAACGCATTTCACTACTCCTCTATCAATTCCGATTACCCTAAAGAAAACTCCAGTTTAACAGTATTACTTCCCTTCCCTCGAGTGAGTCGAGGTCTTTAAAAAGTAACTTGGAAAACCGCCTACAGACCCTTTACGCCCAGTCACACCGGATAACGCTTGTAGCCCCCGTATCACCGACGCTTCTGGCACGAAGTTAGCGGCTACTTTCTAGCGAGGTACCGTCAACCCAGCTCTATTTACTCTTATAGGTCTTTCAAAAATGTATTTCCATTAGATGCCACTAAAGGTACAGATTTGAGAGAGTGAACTATTCGTTTTTTTAAATGGCACTTGTTTGCACCATGGTCTTTAAGACCAGCTTCTCTTTTTTGTGCATCTATTTTTGAAGTAAATGCTTCATAGTATATGAGTTTTAGAGGCACGTGTTTCGAAGTGAAAGTGCTTTCACCTCTATTGTGTTGCGCCAGACGTCTTTTGAGATCGGATGTGTATCCATAATACACAGTTCCGTTCCTCAGACTTTTTAAAACATACACATAATACATATACACGCATACTAACATGCACGTATTAAAGGAAGATTAATTTAATGAGAATAGCTCATAAGAAAAAATAGAGCTGGGCTTCTTCCCTCGCCACAGCGGTTTACGCCCCTAGAGGCTTCTTCCCGCACGCGGTGTCGCGTGGTCAGGCTTTCGCCCATTGCCAACGATTCCTGATTGCTGCCATCCGTAGATGTGGAGTCCGTATCTCAGTACTCCTCTGACTGATCACCCTCATGAGGTCAGTTACCCGTCATAGGCTTGGTGCGCTATTATCACACCAACTACCTGATAGGCCGCAGGCCCCTCCCTTGGCGAGCAGTTACGCCCTTTAATCCGGGGATATTATAAGGGATTACCCCCGATTTCTCGGGGCTATTCCTTACCTAGGGGTAGGTTCCTACGTGTTACTCAGCCGTCCGCCACTACCTACCAGCCCTATTTAATACTATAGGGATTTACCTATAGTATTAAATAGGGCTGGCAAGACGTTCGACTTGCATATCTTAGGCACACCGCAAGCGTTCATCCTGAGCCAGGATCAAACTCTTAAAATAAATAATGTTTCCAACCACACTCGTATTGTCAATGCGCTCTCCAAGGCAACGAAGACTCTCCCAAGGCCACTGGAGTTTAACTATTATAATGATTTTGTGAAGAAATGCAACACTTAATAAGATGCTTAGGATGAAGCTAGTTGTGTGTCCTGTAACGGAGAAGTGTACATAGATGCGCCACACTTCTGCTGTTTTGGTCCAGTAGGCACCATACATCTCACACTCTTTCGTTGCAAAGCGAACAAGCTCCGCCGAGCTTGTTGTCGCAGCGCATGCGCTGCACGTCTTAGCCTCACAGTATATCACACCATATCAGCAAGGACAATCAAAGTCCTATGAATATATGATGACTCGCTTGAGCAATGCAGGTTCTTCGATGAGTTTCATAATGCCAAGCACTGTTGCATCCTCAGGCTTTCGTGCTCGGATTACAGGAAGTTTTACCTCATTGCTTATGTACTTATCAAGTCCAGGGATGTATGCCATATTCCCCGTCATCACAATGCCACTTTTGATAAGTCCATCAACAATTTCCGGTGGAATTGTTTCAATCAATTCTTTAATACCGTCTACTATTTGATTTACACATGTTGCAAGGGCCTCGCGAATATCACCAGCAGTTACGCGTACTGATTTTGGTAGACCATTTTCAAGCGACTTTCCTCGGACAGGGAATATCTCCTTAGAATCCAATAATGAAAAAAGCTTAATTTTTAGTGTCTCTGCAGTTTGTTCACCCACAATCAATCCGTACTTAAGATGTAAGTAGTTATATATGAGTTTATCCATATGATCACCTCCAAGTTTCAGTACTTTTGAGGTAACAATTCCCCCCATAGTAATAACGGCAAGTTCAACAGACCCAGCGCCAATATCCATAACAAATGCCGGTTGGTTCGAAAAGATCTGTATATCAGCACCGCACGCTGCTGCTATAGGCCGCTCAATTAAGTGTGCATGCTGAAAGCCCGATTTGATAAGTGCTTCCTGGAGGGCTCTTTGTTCAACTTCTGTCGAACTTGTGGGAACAATTGAGTAGGCAGCAAGCCCCTTTTTTATAAGTGATGTTCTATAGTAGGGTAATACAGATTTCTTTAGCAATGCAGACAGAAGAGAGACAGTTGCATCAAAATCAGAAATAATTGAATGCTCAAACGGCTTCGAAATAACGATGTATTCAGGTGATTTACCCAATATATCCTTTGCTTCTGATCCAAAGAACATAACTTGGTTGGTACGTGTATTTTTTCCCACGAATGTCGGCTCGCGAAGGACGATACCTTTTTCTTCAATACCAAAGCGCGTCATTGCAGTGCCAATATCAACAGCCACCGATGTGGGTTTAAACAATAGACCGGTATTAAAGTTTATCTGCTTTAGTTTTGATACAATATTTCTCATGGATGCAAAATTACTGCGTGCATTGAACTATTTATATAGTGCACTTTTTCTTGTTACGCCACTTCTTATGTTTCATAAAACATCCGAACTCTTTGAGTTTAATAAGATGTTGTTTATTTATCTTATCTCAGGCGCGGTAGCCACGATCTGGCTTTCTCGTATGATCGTTCACAAAAGAATTATACTCAAGAATACACTTTTTTCTCCACTCTTATTGGCATTTCTCTCAAGTCAGATACTTTCTACTGTCTTTTCAATTGACAAATGGACTTCGTTTTTTGGCTACTATGGAAGATTTAATGGCGGACTACTTTCAATTATTGCTTATATTGTGTTGTATCAGGCGTTTGTATCCAATTTTTCTGGAGATCAAATCAAAAAAGCAGTACATAATATCTTTAATTTTTCGCTCATCGGATCAGTACTCGTCATGTTGTGGGGATTGCCAAGTAAGTTTGGATACGATTTCTCGTGCCTGCTTTTTACAGGGAATCTTGATGTAGGTTGTTGGACTGAACAGTTTAAGCCAACAATCCGCGTATTTTCAACACTAGGCCAACCAAACTGGTTCGGCGCGTATCTAGCGATTAACTTTTTCATCGGTCTCTACTTCTATACACGTGCGGCACGTAACAACAAGAGAGTACCTATATACGCTGTGTATATGTTGCTTACAACAATAATGTTGTTCTATACCCGCTCACGCTCAACACTTTTGGCTGTTGCTGCGGGTCTAATAATGTTCATGTTGTATATATTTGTAAAACATAGAAAGAAACTGGTCGATAAAGCGTTCAGAATGCCGATTGGTTTGCTAATTGTCTCGATGTTATCTGCTGTTATTATCGCTAAAACGGGTATTTCTTCAATCGACAAACTCATACCGTTCTCAAGTAAACAACCAACAGGAACCACACAGCAAGATGTGCGTGGTGGAAGCGTGAAGGAGCCACAAAATCTACTTATAACCGATTCCTTCACCATACGAAAAATTGTGTGGCATGGCGGCTATACACTTGGATTGAAGTATCCATTCTTTGGTACAGGTGTTGAAACGTATGCGTATGCATATAACTTTGTACGACCAACAGCGCATAACAACACCTCAGAATGGGATTATGTCTACAATAAAGCACATAATGAATTTATAAATTACTTTGCAACAACAGGATTTATTGGATTGGGAACATACACACTGTTCCTTGGCGTAGTACTTTCGCAAGTGGTTTATATATTAAGAAAAAAGAATGATCTATCAACAAGTGAAGAGTTAGTCGTTGTGACATGTTTATCGGCGTTTATCACCATTATTGTGACAAACTTTTTTGGCTTTTCTATTACAGTCACAAATCTGTATTTATATATACTTCCGGCATGCATGATTTCAATAACGTCAAAAAAGCTATTTGAGCTTCCACAAAAGAATACTGGATCGCTTTCCACACAACAAAAAAGAATGCTTATGGGAACAGCGGTTGGTATGGTGTTGTGTGTCGTCTATGTTATGCGTTACTTCTTCGCCGACGTGGATTATGCCTATGGTGATAATCTCTCTAATGTTCAAGACTATGGAGGCTCATTAAATAAACTTTACAGCGCATATAATGCGCGAAACGAGCACGTATATGCTGATAAAATATCCTCTGTGCTCGCCCAACTTGCCCTCATCCAGGCTTCTACTGAGGGTGACATGAACTGTGTTTCACATAAGAATGAACTAAAACCATGCCCTGAACTTGTTGCGTATTATGAAAAGGTGGCTCTTGATGGTTCACCTATGAACCCACTATATTATCGAACTATTTCAAGAAACGGCATCTTGCTGTATCAGGCAACAGGAGATGAAAGTTATTTCAATACCGCAGTTGAAGCTCTTCATAAAGCAAGACAACTCGCTCCAACAGACCCTCGCTACCCCTACACGTTGGCACTTTTCTATCTCGCAAAAATTGAAAATACAAAGTCACCAACACAAGATGAAGTAAGATTATTTGAAAATAAAGCACTCCCTACTATAGATTTTGCGATTCAGCTAAAACCTGACTATCGAGATGGCATATATGCGAAAGTGCTCATTCTCAAACAACTAAAACGAAATGCTGAAGCAAAACAACTTATTGAAAGCTACCTCGACACATACAATGCGAGTGATGAACAGTTTATAGAAGAACGTAATGGCCTTTAATCTAGCAATAGCAGCATACATGCTCACTATTCTTGGTGTTACCTTTACCCATGGTTTCTATAGCTTTGCTGGTGTGGTAATATTGATTGTTGGCTTACTTCTTTTAACCTTCGTCAGAAAACTTTCGTTTGCAGAAACTGATGTCATAGATCAGCAGTCATCATATTACCTGCTTACCAACACACTTGTATTATCTGTTTCACTAAGTCTGATTGTTTATGGAGGTCTTTATCAACGTGATATCTTTGGCATACCCTTTATATCGAAAATACTTTTAGGAGGTTCTTTAGTTCTTGCAACGTCCTATTTAATGCAGCTTCCAACAATAAAGACCAGTTTTCAGAGGTATAGATTTTACCTATTACTCAGCAGTATGGTGTTGGTGCAGCTGTTAATGATTCTTTCTTCTCCCGATCCAAAGATTGACATTTTCTATTCATTGAAATATGGAGCACGTGCACTAATTAATTTTGAGAATCCCTACCAAGCTGTGTATCCACAGGTGTATGAAGGTAAAGTTCTGAACTACTTTGCTTACTTTCCCACAACACTCGCCTATTATTCATTTTTTTCATTCTTGTTTGATCCAAGATTGGGAATAATATGTGCTCACGTTTTAATTGTTTTTCTTATAAGAAGGATTTTTACTCTGTTTCCGCATATTCCAAAAAATACGAGTGAAGTTGCATCGCTACTGTTTTTGTATTACCCTCTGCTTCCTTTTATTACAGAACAATCATTCACAGATAGTCTTACAGTATTACTTTGTACATTACTTTTCTATTACATCGTTAAGAATAGTAGGAGCAAAATTCTCTATGTTATTGTACTCATTATGAATATAAAGCAAGTCTATTTTGTTTTTTTTCCACTAATGATGTATAAAATGAGAGCTCTAAAGAATCTAATGTCAGTTGTTAAAGCATATATGCTTGGCTTAGTACTGACAGCACCTTTTTTACTATTCTCTTTAAAAGACTTTCTTTATGACACAGTCTTTATTTATCTCCAACCCCCACAAGGAACAGTATATTCGGCATCGCTTAACCTGCGTGCATTGCTTGATAATGCTTTTTCACTCAACATAAATCCGAATGTGCTTTTTGGATTAACGATACTATATTTTGCACTGCTATTTTTTCGTAGAGATAAGAAAATAGTGCAGGGATATGACATATGGTTATTACCTCAGTTTTTCTATGGATTATTTATTTTAGGGGGATTTGCATATCTTAACCACTATTTTTTGGTATCTCAGCTTCTACTATTATATTGTGTAAGTTTACTTCTTAACTCTTATAACGGTAACCCAGGCAAATCGCCTACAATAAGGAAACAGCGAAAATAATAATGCATCAATCTTACTAAGGAGGGTAATCATTTTTTTGTGTCTATGACCTTCTTTAAGTATCTTTTTCCAGTATCGCTCTGAGTTTGGGTGTACTCTCTCAACAAAAAAATAGTATAAAAATACAAGTAAAGTGGAGAAATGAAACTCATAATGACCTCCGATTGAGAACTTTGCGATGAATGATGCAATATCATTCATCGATAATGGCTGTTCATCAACGGTTCTAACGCCCGAAGCCATGCGACGATACACATTAATAATTGGATTGTATGATAAGGGTTCAATAAAAAATGCTTCACCGCCTGGTTTGAGTACACGCTTTATCTCCTTTTGGGCTTTGTTAATATCTACGTGATGAAGTACTCCATTACCATACACCACGTCGAAACTATTATCAGCATATGTGATGTTCTCAGCCGGGCAGACTTTGGTCGAAATTCTGTCTTTCACACTATACTTCGCTCTCATTTTGTTTAGAAATGTGATCATCTTATCAGAAACGTCAATGGCACATACTTTTGCGCCTTTCTTTGCAAAATAAATAGAAGCATCGCCAATACCACATCCGAGATCGAGGATTTTTTTGTTGCGTAGTGGTCCGATGGATGAAAGTATAAATTTGTTCTCAAGTGCTGCTGGGGATTCAAACATTTCCCTGTAGAAAAAACCTCTTTCATTCTGATGTATAGCCCAATTATTATGAAACACTCTTTCCCTCTCTTGCCTTTGTGATAATTTCATTTTTTGATTATACCCTATATTATATCCATAATTAGCTATAATGAGCTCTATGAGTAGATATATTAGTACACTTCGTAGACTCAGTCATAGTATCTTTTCAAATGAGTTTGCATATAAGTATCTGCGCATACTTATCGCAGGAAACCAGGATGGGGTTAAAGATTATGTTCGAGAGCATCTGCAGAAATATGCTGTTACTTCGGTAGTAGACATATGTTGTGGGACAGGTGATTTTGTTGATGCTCTTCCAAACAATGTCACCTATCTGGGTTATGACAGCAATGCAAACTACATACGATTTGCAAGAAGTAAGTATAAGAACAAAAATGTGCAGTTTTTGTGCGAAGACGTATTACGACTAAAGAAGCTCAAAAAACACGATGCTACCCTTTTAATTAGTACAATGCATCACTTTGGTAACAACGATATGCAGAAATTACTTTCTGCGATCAAGCAATCATCAAATATTCTTATAGTTGCTGACCTACTACCCAATCCGCCCAGCCCCATAGCAAGACTATTTGTGCTGCTCGATAGAGGAAACTACATCAGACCACCTAAAGATAAGATTGCATTACTGCGCAAGGATTTCGACATTATTGCAACAATGACCATTAAATGTGGTTGGGCATACCAATACTGCATTGTTGCAAAAAACAAGAATGTATAATCGTCCGCTCATATATCCGCTACTTATTGGTGTTATTGTGCTTGCCTTCTTTGCTAGGATGTTCTATCCAGATCTCGCAGTGTTTATAACACCTGAATTTGGCCAAAGCGATCTCTTTCATCTTAACTATCCAATGAAATTTTTTCTAAGTGATTCGCTTGCCCAAGGCCATCTTCCACTATGGAACGACTATATAGGAACCGGATTTCCTCAGTTAGCAGAAGGGCAAATTGGCGCACTGAATATGACTAATCTATTACTCTATACATTTATCCCCTTTCCCTATGTAATAAACGTTGCCTACGTTGTGATGTTCCTTACGGCAGCATTAGGGAGTTACTTCTACTTGAGGTTTTTACATTTTGAACGTATTGTTGCGTTTTTATGTGCCATTCTCTTCTCATTCTCTGGCTACTTTATTACGCATGCTATTCATATTAATGTTGTTCATGCGTCATCATACTTGCCGTGGATTTTTCTCCTAGCCCACGCGTTCATCCGCACGAATAAATTATTTTACGCACTAATTCTTTCATTAGTAGTGTCACAACAATATTTTGCAGGACATCCCCAGACGACATTTATTACGCTTTTGGGAATAACACTTTTATATGTACATGCTCGTAGAAAACAATTGTTTCATTTGGGCACATATTTCATCCCTTTAGTAACTCTGCTTATTGTGTGTGGTCTCATCGCCGTACAGTTTATGCCCTCACACGAGTTACTTAATATATCTAATAGGAAGGATGGATTTAATCTTGATCAGGCAACACGATTCAGCTTCCCGATTGGTCATGTTATGGGATTTATAGACCCAAATTTTTTAGGTAGTCCTAAAGATGGTACATACCCAGACTTCAATACACTCAAGGGTAGCATTTATTGGGAAAATACCGGATATATAGGTATTCTGCCACTTGTTTTAATTATGCTTGCATTACTGATGAAGAAAAAATCATCATTGCACGTATTCTATGTTTTTTTACTCACCGTTGCATTTGTGCTTATGCTTGGTAAGCATTCTCCTTTTCATCCGATATTTACTATTCCTCCGTTTAGCATGTTTCGTGTTCCATCTCGATTCATGCTTTTGCTTGTTTGGTCGATGACGGTGTTAAGCGCATTTGGATTTCAGTGGATGTTGGAGTTTATGCGCCAACGACTTAAAAATAACCTGCTCCGGCAATTTGTGACATATCTTTTAGTGACGGTTTCGGTTGTTCAGCTACTGCATTATGGCTACAACTATAATCCGATTGGAACAGCAAAAGATTGGTTAAGAATGCCTGCGTTAACACAGAACATTCCGGATGATAAGCGTTTCTACACTATTGGATCAGAGGTGGCCTGGAACAAACATTATGTAAATGCTGGCTGGTCTCATCTTGAACCATATTTACAGCTGCTTAATTATGCAGAGCCGAACTTTAATGTCCTCTACAAAAAACCTGCTTTTGAGGTGTATCCGATACTTATTTCACTAAGATACCAAGTAATGGCAAACCTTATTGAGAGAGAAATAGTGCTTGATGATAGTTTGTCTTCATTTGAGGTGAGTGATCTCGGTATCAAGCTACTTCGTATGAACAATACCAGCACAATTGTATCAGCCATGAATAATAATACGTTGGAAATTATTGCAGAAAAAAACAGTTCGTATGATAAAGTATCGCTGTATTCAGTTCCCAACCCGCTACAAAGGGTACGTATGGTGTATGATTTTGATATAGCAACGACTGTCGAAGAGTTTCAAGATAAAGTTGCAGATAATGATTTTGACCCAGCAACAACAATTCTGCTTGAGAATAATCCAACAGACACTTTGCCCTTAGAGCAGACAAAACATGCTCTCTCAACTATCGATGTTGTTGCGCAAGAACCGACAACGCAAACAATCAAAGTGACTACCAATCAGAATGGCATACTGGTCATGTCAGATTTGTATTATCCTGGGTGGTCTGCATATATTAATGCAAGTCCAACTGAAATCTTTCCTGCGAATGTAGCTCAAAGAGCGATTGTTATACCAAAAGGTGAACATCTCGTAACATTCACCTATCAGCCGAAGAGTTTTAGGCAGGGAGCAATTATTTCTCTCATTACGCACGTGGTTGTGTTTATTCTAATTTTTGTTGTGAGTCTTTTAGCAACTCGGTATAGACGCGCGTCCACTCTTTAGCTTTTTCATTATCTTTTTGACATTCTGTATATAGTTTTACGAATAATAGAGCTGTTTCTTTTGCTTTTGGAAACTTCTTATGTGCATCAGATAGCACAGTACGCGCCCGCTCACATTTTTCCTGCTCAAGCAGAACTAATGCTAGTTTCTGATGTACCTTTACGTCATTATCATCATAACGAAGCGCTGCCAAAAAATGACGTTCTGCTCCAGGAAGATCTTTTGCAGCAAGGAAATAATTTCCTGTCTCATATCGGTGCATGCGGTATATGAGTAAATTTGTAGCCAGCATTAAATGTTTATACTTACTAAGGCTACCATCCATGGGATCGTAATATTTCGCCCATAAATCATCATTTTTCTTGAGCAACTCCTTTATGGGCGGAAGGTTGTTTTTATCATACAATTTATACAGCACACCTTCACGGATCCATGCTGAACTTGATGAAATTGGATAAGGTTCGTTTGTATATATTGCATGCTTATCACTATTGAGCGCAGTAAACTTTTCTCCAAATCGCCTATCGTCAGACTTTGGAAATTTTAACTCTGGGTAGTGTACAGCAATATTTTTAAATCGTTTAGATACAACAAGATGTGATCTATTTGCGACAATAAGATCGTTTCTGTACCCACTTGCATAACGGATGTAGGCTGCATTAAATATATCATTATCATTCGAAAGCAACACAATACTATCTTTATCTGCTGTATCAAGGATATTCATGGCAAGTTTTTCTGCGGTCATATCAGTGCGTAGAACACTTAATTTAGGGAAGTTTATGAAGAAAAGGTTGATCGGTAGTATCATGCAGAGGGCGAATACGAGGGGGTAATAGTTGGTTGAAGAAGTTGTAGATGTCTTTACACGAATGTATGCAACAAGGCTCTCAAATGCTCTAAAAAGCGCTACGACGCCCATACCAATCCAGATAGCAAATATGACGTAAGATGGCATAAGAAAGCGCTCGAAAGTTGCAATAGTAAAGCTGTTTGTAAGAATATAACCCGCATAAAGAAAGTAAATGGGTCCGGTACACATATAAGCTATAGTGTGGTAGTAGAAATTGCGTTTATTTCTCATATATTCGTAGATTGCCCCAGCTATTCCCACTGCAAAGGCAGGAAGAGTTATATCTTCGATTAGTACAACAAAATACGCATACACTCCCATGAGGCGTGCAAAAGGAGATTCAACAACTATAGTAGCAGCTGAGAATGAGCCATACGATGCGCGTGTTAGTAGTTTAATGAAGTTATTTAGTGTTAAGGTGTCTTGCCATGTGTAGATTGCTTGGCTGTTAATTGATATTGCAAGCCAAAAAAGTGGCAGCAAAGCAATCACGGTACTAAGGATCAACAATATTACATTGTTTTTTATAAGGTTCTTAACGGGTAATTTGTGGGAATACAGCAAGAATAAGTATGAGGGAACCATAAAAAGAATGATATGATGGTGTGAAAGTGACAATATGAATAAGAAAATAAATTCTATTCCTGCCCATCGTGATTTACGCTCAAGCCATGAATGTAAGGTGAGCATCTGGAAAACTACAAATAATATATGGAGAGCGAATACTTCGGGAACTATAGCATATAGCCAATACAAATAAGATAAGCCAATAGTACCTACAGCAACAATACCTGCGAGCATACTCTTCGCATAGTTTGAAATGTAGGCGAATAATCCAGTCAAAGCTAATGCGAGAGAAATTGAAGAAATTAAACCAATTCGCCAGGCCACCGTTCCAATGGACAGTGTGTGAGAAAGTATATAACCAAGAAAAGTATATAGAGGATACCCAGGTGGGTGTGCAACGCCACCTGTGTATGCAGCTGTCACAAGATCGCCAGCATCACCTCCGAAAATTGAACTTGATTGTGTGTAAGAAAACAATATTGAAAAAAACGCAAAGATTCCTAGTGTGACTATGCCTTGCCTAGACTTCATTGCGACATTATAGCAAAAAAAACCCTCCGGATATCCGGAGGGTTTTCTTGTAATAATAATTTCTTATGATTCTATGCAGTCAGCGACCGCAGTGAATGAGAATACTTCGAAAAACTCATTCGCTTCTGCATCGTTTGTGAGTTTGGCAACATTAGCTCTAGACTCCATTCTTGTGCAGATTCTGTACTGCCCATCGACATCAAGGATAAGCTGATAGGCAGCTTCAGCAGTTTCCTGATTATCAGTGCCCGTGTCTGTTGAGGCAACTACTGAGTCTCTATTTGTTGGATCAGTAGGTAGCGTATTTGCGTATCGGCAGAGATCTATGCCTACCCATCCACTTGCACTACAATCGTTGGTACCACCTATGGATGTTGCTGTGATAGGGGTAAAGTTATTAGGATTATCTGAAAGATACTGCTCAATGATAGACTGCAGTGACGATATATCCTTAATTCTTTGCGTATCGCGCGCTCTTCTTTGCGCTTCAGCGGGGTTAATAGTAATAAGAGCCACCACAGCTAATATAGCAATAAGTGACACAACGATAAGGATTTCGACTAACGTGAAGCCCTTTTGTGATTTCATAAGTGGTTTAATCATGGTGATTATAAATAATTTTTAACCCCTTTCTATCATCATAGAACATTCCTTTTTACATTGTCAAGCCCTTTTAACTAAAACGATGATGACAAACTGAAAATCGGTGTGATAACCGCAATAACCACAAACATTACGCCTACACCCAGCACGATAAGGATCGCTGGTTCAATGAGCGTTGTCATAGCCTTTATTGCAATTTCTGACTCACTCTCAAAGTACTTAGCTAAGTGTCCTAATGTTTCGTCAAGATGGCCGGTCTGTTCACCAACCGACGTCATTTGCACAAGAATTGGCGGAAATATTTTAGTATCTTCGAGTGCTCCACCTAATGAACCGCCCTGCTCTATTACCTGACGAATGCGACGAAATGCATTCTGGTAGATAATATTGCTTGTTGTCTCGGTGATTATATCTAAAGAGTCAAGAATCGAAACACCGGCGCCAATGAGAATTGACAAAGTGCGTGTTGTATCAACCAAAGCGGCTACTTTTACTACCTTACTTACGACCGGCAAACGGAGCATGAGTTTATCAAACACCAGTCTTCCAGAAGTTGATTTATACGCTCGCTTAAACAAAAAAACAGCAAAAAAAATACCGAGCAATATCGCATACCAAAAATTCGCAAAAATGTCTGAAATAAAAATGAGAAATACTGTTGGTGCAGGAAGTTCTACATTAAATTCTTTATATACCTCTAGTAGCTTTGGAATGACGAACGTAAGCATGACAAACATAACACCTCCCATAGCTGTAATAACAATGGCTGGGTACACCATGGCACCTTTTATTTTGCTTTTAAATGTGCGTTCTTGCTCAAGAGTGTCAGCGAGCTTCACTAGAATCTCATCCAGCTTACCTGAAGCCTCCCCCGCCTTAACAAGAGCAATATATAGGTTGTTAAACTGCTGAGGATACTTTTTAAGTGCGTTAGAAAAACTTGAACCAGCTTTGACATCTGCATCAATTGATTCGATCAGCTTCAAGTATGCAGGTTTTACTGCTTGTCGTTTTAATATATCAAGCGAGTCAATAATGGTTAGGCCTGAGTTTAACATGATAGACAGCTGTCTTGTCATGTCGACCACATCGGTAAAGGCAACTTTACTAAAAAAAGCAGAAAAAGAGGTTGATATTGGTCGAGTGTGCTCGTGAATATCGAGTATTACAAGACCACCAGACCGTAGATAGGCGAGCGCTTTGTCTTGAGATTCAGCCTCAACAGTGCCCGAGGTGGTCTTATTGTCCTTTATGGCCTTATAACTGTATTCCATGGTTATTTAATAAGTTTCTGCATCTGAACTGGTCGAATTGAATGAAAGAGTGCGGTTTCCTTAGATATCTTTCCTTCGAAATAGAGATTTGCCAGATACTTTTCGAGAATAATCATGCCCTGATCGGATGACGTCTCAATGATATTGTCAAGGAGATGTGTTTTGTTATCACGAATAACCGAGGAGACTGCCTGGTTGCCAATCAGAATTTCAATTGCAGGAATACGAGTGCGTTTGTCGATGGTGGGAACAAGCCGTTGTGAAACGACCGCTTTTAATGAGGATGCGAGTTGAAGGCGCACTTGGCTTTGTTGACGAGGTGGAAATACGTCGACAATACGGTCAATAGTTTGTGGTACTGAATTGGTATGGAGTGTCGAAAATACTAGATGTCCTGTTTCGGCGATGGTAAGTGCTGCCTGAATTGTATCATAGTCACGCATCTCGCCGATGACAACTATATCCGGATCTTCGCGAAGCGCAGATTTTAGCGCGACCGTCCACGAGTGTGTGTCTTGACCAATTTCTCTCTGTGAAATAATTGATTTTGCTTGAGGGTAAAGGTATTCAATCGGATCTTCAATGGTTAGAATATGCTTTGAGTAACGCATGTTAATTTCATTAATGATAGCGGCGATTGTGGTAGACTTACCTTCTCCAGTCGGTCCCGTCACAAGAATAAATCCCTGTTTCATCTCGGTAAAGTTATATAAAATCGGCGGCAGTCCAAGTGCTTCAAGTGGACTGATTTTAGTGGGGATCAGTCGAAAAGATCCAGCGAGCATACCGCGAATGTAGTAAAGGTTTACTCTAAAGCGGTGATTCTCAAAGTTATAGCCGAGGTCGACTTCTTTGTTGGTGACAAGTTGCTCCTTCTTTTCCTCAGTTAGTATCTTAAAGAGCATGTCTTGGGTCATCGTACCATCAAGAATCGGATATGCTTTTAATGCATAAAGCTCGCCATTGACGCGCAATGACGGATTGTAGCCAGGAATGACATGTAAATCAGAAGCACCTTTTTCAACAGTAAGTTTAAATAGTTCTTCAATCGTCATACGTCATGATTGTGCGACACGTAGCACCTCTTCGATAGTTGTGATGCCATCAAGTGCTTTTAAATAACCATCTTGTTTCATCGTAATGAGGCCTTCCTTTATGGCCTGATCCTGAATTTCGTTTGCAGTCGAATTTCGCACAATAAGCTTCTCAACCTCTCTCGAAATTTTTATAACCTCAAAAATTCCGACGCGGCCATAGTATCCCTCATTTGGATTTGTTGCGTCGGGCTTTTTATACAGTTTAATACTTTGCGGGTCATCTTTATATTGCTGTGGAAGTAGATCGCCTAGAACTTCTTGGATATTCTCAATTATTGCCTGATCTGGTGTGTATGGTATTTTATGATCCTCGCTAATACGGCGTGCGATACGTTGTGCGACTATGGCGTTTAATACGGATGAGATAAGGAATGGTTCCCCCCCTAAATCAATAAGTCGTGGAATTGCGGTAGCCGCATCATTTGTATGAAGCGTTGAAAAAACTAAATGTCCCGTTAGAGCTGCCTGAAGAGCAAGTTGGGTTGTTTCAGTATCACGAATTTCTCCGACAAGAATAATATTTGGATCCTGACGCAAGAAAGATCGGAGACCAGTTGCAAATGTAAGTCCGGCCTGGGGGTTAATTTGTACTTGATTGACACCTGCCAATTGATATTCAACAGGATCTTCGAGTGTTACGATATTAACCGATGGCTTATTGAGTCGATTCAGCATCGAATAGAGACTTGTCGATTTTCCCGAACCTGTTGGTCCAGTCACTAAAATTATGCCATAAGGCTTGGTCATTGCCTCCTCAAGAATTTTGAGCTGTGGTCCACGAAGTCCTAGATCACCAACAGTAGGAATGCCGCCCGTTTTTTTCAAAAGTCGCATAACGACTTTCTCTCCATGAACGGTTGGGAGTGTAGATACACGCAAGTCAACTTCATCCTCGCCCATCCTAAAATTAAAGCGCCCATCCTGTGGAGCTCTCTTCTCATCAATTTTTAATCCTGAAATAATCTTTATGCGTGAAATAAGCGAATCATTGATTGATTTTGGTAAAGAGAGTTTTTCTTGGAGCATACCATCAATGCGATAGCGAACTCTTGTTCTTTCTTCCTGAGGTTCGATGTGGATATCTGAGGCGCGTCCTTTCACCGCGTATTCGAGTATAGTTTTGACTATCTTTGCGATTGGCGCTTCTTTAATAAAATCGCCAATTTGCTCTGATTTCACGGTGTTTACTGCTGTTGGTGAGAACTCTTTTAATGCCTCTGTAATATTTGGGGAAAGACTTTGTGTATAGACGACATCAATCGTTTTTTCTATGTCTTCTTTCAGCGCGAGAGTTGGAATAATACGCATGCCGGTTTTTTTTTGAAGAAAACCTATTGTTTGTACATCAAACGGATCTGACATGGCTACTTTAAGTGTGCCCTCTTTTTCGTTAAGTTCAAAAGGTATAAGAAAATATTTTCTTGCCAGCGATTCTGATACTAAAGCCAGAGCCTGAGGTGCAACAGGCATAGATTCTCCAGTTACCCACGGAATATTTAAAACTGTTGCTTTAGCTTTAATAATTTCTACCTGTGAAATACCTGCATTTTGTACGAGATACTCATCAATAGGAATATTTTTTTGCAGCGAATCAACCTCGCTTTTTTGAGCTTGCTCAGCAGAGATAACTTTATTGGCAATCAATACTTCTAGAAATTGCTTTGTTGGGACTGTCATACAGTTTCACTATAAGTAATCGTGGTGTAAAATTCAATCCATATGCTCCCCGTTTTGCTTATTGGAGATAATACTGATCGAATAAATTCGCATATCGCAACACTTCTCGAAAAGGAGCAGATTTTGGATGTTTTTTACTATGGTGAGAAAGACTCAATAGTAATTGATACTATTCGAGACATTAACCGCTCCACCCAACAACCTGCGTTTAGAAAACGCGCATTTATTTTGTTTGATTTTCATAACGTAAAAAAGGAAGCGCAAAACGCACTTCTTAAAACGCTCGAAGAGCGGAACGAAGAGAATTTATTTATTATAATAGCGCATGACGAGTACAAAATCCTATCTACAATACTCTCTCGATGTCGTATTGATCGTCTCATTGAGAATAAGGATGAAAACTATGCGCTTTTAGAATCATTGTCGTTGTTTGATGACATATCTTCTCATAAGGTACTTCAAACAACACAGATGCTAGGAAAGGGAGATCATGCTGAAGTCATACATCAGCTTCGAACATACTTCTATACATGCGTCCACAATGTAACTATTGATGCGCGAAAAAGAGTAGAAATGTATGCACTTCTTGAGCTTATTTATGAAGTAGAACATCAACTCAAAAATAATATATATCCTGAGTTTTCACTTGATTACCTTTTGTTGCGCATAAAACAATCCAATATACTACCCTTGCCTAAGGTTGACGACTTATGAAGAAACGTGCTATGCTCTATATATGAAAGGCTTTTCGCTTATTGAGATTCTTCTTGTAATAGCGATACTTGCAGTAATTAGTACAATTGGTGCTGTCTCATTCTCAAGCATTCGCAACAAATCGGAAGATGCTAAACGTAAAACGGATGTTGGAGAAATTCGTTCGGCGCTTGAGCAGTACAAGAGTATTAATAATAGATATCCAACACCCAATATAACGATAACAATGGGTCTTGAATTTGGTACCGCAGGTTTGCTTGATGCAAGTCACACCTACATGAGTAAAATTCCCCAAGATCCTGATTTCCCTGTTAAAACATACTATTATGAGAGTACAGATGGATCTGATTATATTCTCCGCAGTGAATTGAATAATCCCGAGCCTACCCCATGCAATCTAACGCCAACACCAGATTTGTGCGGTTCTGCACATAATTGTAATTATTGCTTCAGTTCATATGGTCAACGATAAGCAGCGTGGATTTACTCTTCTTGAACTCATGATAGTACTTGCTATTACTGCAATGCTAAGCGTGGGTGCGTTGTCTTCGTATAGAAATTTTGATCAATCAAAGAAACTTGAGGCAGATACAGAAGAGTTTATTGAGAGTATTGAACTTGCTAAGAAGCTTGTAACGTCGGGAGAAAGACCGTGTGTTAATTTTACGGGGCAGTATGTGTTGACGTGGGGAACACATCAATTTACCGTCCAACCACAGGGATGTTCTATTGTGCAAGAGCGCGAGCTAAGAGGAAACGAATTTGCTACGACGGCTTCTTCAGTTCTTTTTTATCCGCTTGGGAGAGGAACATCGTTATCGACAGATGCATGCATACTTATACGCAATGTTTATCATAATCAGTGCAATAAAATTACTATTGAAACATCTGGTACAGCTACATATGAGGCTAATCCAGCATGCAGTTGTAACTAAGATATGCATATACGACGACATATATTATCCCAAAAGGGACTTTCCTTGCTTGAAGTATTAGCTTTTGTGACAATCCTTTCATTAATATTCGTCAGTATCGCCTATTCGACAGGCCAGTCAATAAAACGCACCAAATTTAACGAGCAAAAGCTTATTGCTACGCGGTATGCTGAAGAACTTGAAGAATGGATTCGTGGCGAAAAAGAAGTGGATTGGACGACATTTTATGATCTTTACGCGGGTTCACCCGGTAAAACATATTGTTTCGATGACACTGTATACGATGTAAATAACAATATGAGCTGGCCAACCGAAGGCTCATGTAATGGCGTATATGGCCTTCGCGACACATATGTGCGGGAAGTCATACTAACTCAAAGTTTGAATTCCCAAGTTCAAGTGGTGATTGAAGTACGTTGGCGTGATGCACAAAACACTTTTAATGTTCCAATTAACACAATTTTGACAAAATGGGAGTAAAGTATATTTATCGTCAAAAAGGCTTTACGTTACTAGAAGTGATAATAGTGCTCAGTATATTTACGATTATTGTTCCCGCAATGTTTACCATGTATTTTGCAAGCCTGCGTGCTCAGCGCAAAGTACTTGTTTTGAGAGATGCAAAAAGAAACGGCGATAATGCACTGACCGCAATGGAGAATTTGTTAAAGCAGAATGCGGTCAGTATACATAATGACTCACCGCCCACCGCTGCAAACCAGGTCTGTACTTCATCAGTACCATCCGCATCTGACACAGAGCTATTTTTTAAGGATAAGGATGGTTCTTGGTTTTCTTTCACTCAATCTGAAGGAAAAATTGCATCAAATTCAGCCATGTTAGGCAACGCCACAAGTACGAATCTTACAAATTTAAAATCCATTGTATCAAGTTTTGATCTTAGGTGTATGTTTGTCTCTGAAACAAGTCCACCCTTAGTTTCGATATCGTTTAGGGTTGACCAGTTCGGACCTACAGGAAGACCAGAAGATGTTACGTCACTATCATATCAAACAAAAGTAAAACTGCGCTCTTATTGACTTATCCTGTGACTTTTCACATACTTACTATATGTCGTCCTCAACGTTCACTCTTGATATTGGTGAAAGGTATATTAAAGCAGTTGACGCAGAAATGAGCGGTTCAACTCTTGTTGCACACTCCGCTGCATTTACTGATCTCGAATATAATCCTTACATTACAGCAGCTGAAGATTACACTAAAAAAACAGCTGAAGCAGTTCAGAGATTGCTTAACGATGCACAAATTAAAAAACGCGACGTCCACATTGTTATACCTGATAGTCAAAGTTATACTCGCGTTTTTGAGATGCCTTTGCTTACAGAGAAAGAACTCCTATCTGCAATTCGATACCAAGCAGATCAGTTTATTCCAATTCCCATAGATAAGGTGAGTATGGACATTTTTCCCTTAAGAAAAGATAAATCAAAGGGCTTGTCGCTTATTCTTCTTGTTGCTGCTTCAACTACTGTCATTGATCACGTTTCACAGGTTGTTACCGCAGCGTCACTAAATCCAGTATCTGTAGAGAACGAAACGAGTGCTACCCTTAGACTTCTTAGCAAAATGTATGAGAATAAGGAAGTTGATGATCAACTTCAGGTATATGTTAATTTTGGCGAATCCTCCTCATCACTATACTTATACAATCTCAAGGACAGAATTCCTGCTCAAGTCCACAATTTTTCAATCGGAAGAAATATTTTCTATCGAGATATTCAAGCAAACTTGACCATTACGCCTGAACAGGTCAAAGATGCAATAGAGAAAGTTGGTTTTTTGCCTGTGCAGGCGCCATATAATCTTCCGGCGATTATTAGTGCTCCCTTTAATGAGTTTGTTGAAGAAATTAAACGCTTTGTCATATCTTCAAAAGAGTTGACTTCGCGCAATATCTCAAAGGTAGTTGTATTTGGAGAGGGGTCTGCATTTGCTGGATTAGATGCAAAGTTATCCGATTCGCTTGGCATACCTGTAGAAATAAGCAATATTGCATCTGCATTTAAGAAAAATTCGGTAGTAGATTATTTTGCTCACGAATGGAATATTCTGCTACCTGCCGTTGGCTCATGTCTCCAATAGCCAGCACCATAAAAATATGACCGTTGAAATCAACCTACTTCGCAAACACAAAACGTCGAAGTTTACCCAAAAAGCAATTTTTGCCATTCGTCTTACGACAATCATTCTTGGTGCGGTTGTACTCTTATCGCTGTCCGGTTTATTCTTATTAAGAAAGAATCTTGAACTTCAGCTTGATGCAAAAACGGCCCATCATAATCAAATTATGTCGCGGATTGTAAAAAGCCAGGAGAAAGAAACTGCCGCAATTCTGCTTAATGAAAAGTACAAGGCGATTGACGCTCTCTTAAAAGCTGAGCCACCGTATGTATCGTATTATCAGACGCTTATGAAGGAGCTGCCTAATTCATCAGATTCTGGCAGACTTACTAATCTTTCAATACAAAAAACTGGAATTGCTATTGCTCAAATACATTTTCCCAATATTCTTGCAATGACAAAGTTTATGACACGCGTCGAATCTAATGAATTCCAAAAAAACTTTACCTCCGTTCGTACAAGTGGGATTACTTTTGGCCAAGATGGTTCAAAGGAAGTTGCATTTTCAATAGATGTTAAATTTTAATAAACTCGAGCTGCTAAATTCGCCTCAATTCATACTTTTTAAAAGGAATATTGTGTATGTTATTGCTATTGTTGTATTTCTGTTCATTGGTTTTTCCTTTTTACCTAAACTTATACTTGAGTACAATGACCTTCGCCAGAAAAACATTGATCTGCAATCTGAAATTTCAAAACAGGAAAGTCGTCTAAGACTTATTGACTCAATTAATGTTCAAGACATTAATCAACTTTTACTTGTATTGAACACGCTCTACCCTCAAGAACAGGATCAATTTTCAATATACCCTGTAATAGATAATCTTCAGTCTGTCTCTGGTATGCTCTTTGTAAAAAAAAGCACACCTTTTGTGGGCGATACAAAATCACAGGTAGAAATTAGTATTGAGGCTCTCGGTACGCTTGATCAAATTAATACCCTTTTGCAGGACTATCCCTATAAATCAGCCCGCATTCTAACGCTCGAAAAACTTACGATGAGCCAAGTGAAAAATAACCCACAATTGTGGAATGTGAGTTTTTCAGTGGTTTTCCATGCAAAAGAAATTTCAGCTGGAAAACAAGCTCTAGATAACATAAACCCAATGGCAATAGATTTTGCACGACAAGCCGTGCAGTATTTTACTTCCAAAGGAGTTGACTTTGCGAACATTAGTATTAAAGATGAAGATATTCCAACAAACTACTCAGTAAAAAAGAATCCTTTCAATAATTAAATTTAGCATCAAGCTTGCGTATTGATGAAGATGCGTGTGTGTTGTTCAGGGGTGTTTTTTGCTTCATAAAGCTTCAGAATATCCGTTAAAGCTTTAACGGTAAGACCGCGCTTACCAATGACGCGTGAATAATCGTCAGCATGAAGCGTAACGTTAAAACGCTGAATATCATTATCTGTTTCGTGATCAATGACGATGTCCGAAGGGTTAGCGACGAGATTTTTAAGCAGAAATTGTAAGAGTTTTTGCATGTTTTTTTAGTAATTTTGAGGTTCCCTCAGTAAGTTGGGCTCCTTTTCCAAGCCAATAGGACAATCTTTCGTCATTAACCTGAAGGACGTGTGGTTGAGGAATTGGATCATAAAATCCAATTTTGTCTACATAGCGTGTGTTTCTCTTGCTTTTAGCCTCAGCAACAATAATCCTGTATTTAGGATCATTTGTGCGGCCAATGCGTGATAGTTTTATTCTTAGTGCCATAGTCAGATCAAAATTATATCATATTCCTAACTTTTGTAAAGCGCTACGTGCCGCTTCTTCCTCACCTTGTTTCTTTGATTTTCCACTTCCTTCACCAAGTATTTTATCGTTGTCAAAAACACCAACAACATATATCTTGTTATGTTCAGGACCGCTCTCACTCAAAATTTTATATGTTGGTAGCTTTTTATACTTCTCTTGGTAAAACTCTTGGAGAATGTTTTTTGCTGGTAGATACAGTTTTTTTCGGACAATATTGTCGAGCACGCCACTAAATAGATGAGTGTTTATAAAATTATATGCAACATCGAAACCGTGTTCCAGATAAATTGTACCGATAAGAGCCTCAAAGCAATCCGCAAGAATTGATATATTATCTCTACCATTATTCTCCTGCTCACCTTTAGATAGATAGAGATAATCACCAATACCTAATGTTTTAGCTGCCTCATACAAACTGTTGGTGTTTACTATAGCCGCCTTAATATCTGTGTAATCGCCTTCTTTATACTCTGGATATGTAGTATATAGATGAACCGACGTTACTAAGGAAAGGACACTATCACCAAGAAATTCAAGTTTTTCATTCGAAGGAAGTGGAAATTCTCTATTTTCGTTATGATATGATCGGTGCACAAAAGCATTTTCGAGCAATTCGACGTTCTTAAACTCCAAACCAATCTTTTTTTGTAAGTCTTCAAGCTTCTTTGTTATTCTCATAATCAGTTTCATAAATTTTTCCTAATATCGCGTTGATAAACGAGGGAGATTTTTCTCCTCCCATTTCTTTAGCTAGCTCAACTGCCTCATTTATAATAACTTTTGGTGGCGTTGTTTTTTCAACAAGCAATTCAAACAGTGCAAGGTGAAGAATGGCAATATCAACACGTGCAATCTTATCAATATCATATTTTTGGGCATACAGCTTTATCATTTCGTCAAATTTATCGGCATGTGAGGTAATCAGAAGAATTTTATCCTTAAGCTCTGGGTGTTGGAATTTACTATTGAATGAAGTAGCATATAGCTCTTGTACAAGATGCTGTCTACGGGTGTGTCGCTTGTCCATAATTAACCTTTGCGATGTGAGAGGCGAGGCTTTCCAGTAGTTTTGTCATAAACTACACTAGAAAGACTTTCTGTCCTTACAGCTCTTCGCTTGCCCGTTCTTCGCGTTGAATGTTTCCTTTTTGGTGTTGGAGGCATATAACGTATTGTAACATGAAGTAATTCTTTTTTTCAATGTTATTAGTTGTGCGCAATTTCTTCATATTTGAATGAATGAAGTCTTTTAACTAAATAAGGAAAGTCTTGGTACGAATAGCCAGCTTCCAGAAATTGTGAGCTGGAATGTTGTACGTCTTCAATGAGTTTAGTATCGAGAAGTGTCTCAAGCGCGATAGGCGCATAGCCGTGTTGCTGCGTACCAAATATGTTTCCGCCTCCTCTGTGTGAGAGATCGAAGCGAGCAAGCTCGAATCCATTGTTTGTTTTTGCAAAAAATGCGAGTCTTTTTTCAACCTTTGGGCTTGGGGAGGTTGTAAAGAGTAGACAATGTGATTGTAACTCGGATCTTCCTACTCTCCCTCGCAGCTGATGTAACTGTGCGAGTCCAAAACGTTCTGCCCCTTCGATAACAATGATAGTAGCGTTTGGTACGTCAATACCAACCTCAACAACAGGAGTCGATACGAGAATATCTATATTCCCATCGGCAAATGATTTCATAATGAGATCTTTTTCAACAGGCTTCAATCTTCCGTGCAATAGAGCTGTGGTGAAGCCTTTAAATACAGATTCAATTCTCTTTATTTCTTCCGCAGCTGCTTTTACCGATAGAAGTGTTTCACTTTCAGATTGTTCTATAAATGGACACACAATGAATGCTTGGTGATGTGCCGCAAGCTCCATTTTAATCCATTCATAAGCTTTCTCGCGTTTCTGCTCCGGAGTTACATACGTTTTAATTTCTTTTCTTCCCTTTGGAAACTCATCAATAACCGATATGTCCAGTTCTCCATACAGGGTGAGCATGACAGTCCTTGGTATAGGTGTGGCTGTAAGACTGAGCATATGAGGCGACAATCCCCTTTTATTTAGGGCGCCTCTTTGCATGACGCCAAACTTATGTTGCTCATCGACAATGACAAGCCCGATATGATCGAACGATTTTTTTGATGTTATGAGTGCATGTGTACCAATGATGAGGTCGGCATTGGTAAACTCTTCATCGGTTGGCTTGCTATTGTTCGTCATAAGACATATGGACGGCTTTTTATCTGTAGTTAAAACGTCGCAGAGCTTTGACAGGGTTTGTAGATGTTGTTGTGCGAGAATTTCTGTAGGTGCCATATAGAGAACTTTCTTGCTATTGTAGAAAGCAAATAATGCTGCAAGTAATGTAATCACCGTTTTTCCACTCCCTACATCACCTTGCAAGAGTCTGTTCATAGGTTGTGGAGATGACATATCATTTAGAATCTCGTCGGTGACACGCTTCTGTGCATTGGTAAGCTCGTATGGAAGTGTAGCGATAAAGTCTTGTACAGATGCTTTTTTATCCTTAGACATAGGCTCGTCGACATACTGTGCATGCCATTCCTTACGAATAAGCTGCATTTTGAGTTGAATACTGAACAGCTCGTTAAAACTCATACGTTCACGTGCCTTCATCAGCATTGCAACATCTTCGGGGAAATGAAGATGTGAGTATACGTCATTCATACTGAGCAGATGAGAACTAATTACCTCGCTAGGAAGACACTCGGTTGCAGTTTTTCCATACAACATAACTGAACTATATATCTTCTCACGGAGTGTTCTGGAAGATATGCCAGGTATTGATGAGTATATGGGTACAATTCTTGAGGTGTGTATAGGCGTCGCTAACGCTTGAAGCAATTCGTAGCTCTCGGGTTGCAGTACTGTCGATCCGTTATTGTTACGAATTGAGCCTGCTACAGCCATATGTTCACCTTCTTTAAATAGTCGCAATAAAAACGGCTGGTTAAACCAGGTCAAAGTAGTGTGTCCCGATTCGTCTCTCAGTGTTACTTTTTGCATAGAAAACCCCTTACGTGCAAATATGTTGGTTTTTTTCTCTATTACGCCTTGAATGGTTACTTTATTCTTGCTGAGTAGCGCATTATCCGATTCATCACTAGTTGTAAGGTAATGCGCGTGAATATCTGCGATAGGAAGTATGTTCCTATAATCTTCGTAGCGAAAGGGAATGATCTCTAAGAGATCGCCTATAGAAGTAATATTAGCTGATGCGAGGCGTAAAATTGTGCGCGGTGATGTATTAGGGAGATTCTTGAGTGGAACATCATAAAGCATACAGTAGAAGAGGAGCAACTGACATGAAAATAAGAATGAGTGCCGCTATAGATACAAAAATGATTTTTATTGTGTAAATGTTTTTTTTCAGAAATGTACGTAACATGTTGTGTGTAGTATACTATATCGATGCGAAGATTCTCAAGATTACAACGACAGAAAATGACCCCTTTGTTGTTAAAAGGGGCACTTATAAGTGTTGTTGTTTTTTTTGTACTTGGTTTTTTAGCGTTTCTCTTTCTCGCACGCAATCTTCCTGAACCAGGAAGCGTAAAAAGAAATACAGGATTTTCGACAGTTATACTTGATAGAGACGGCAAAACACTCTACGAATTATACGAAGATAAAAATCGAATTCCAGTATCTATTAAGGATGTTCCAGTACACCTTAAGCAAGCGACAATCGCTATTGAAGATAAATCCTTCTATTCACATCAGGGGTTCTCTACATGGGGCATTGTGCGCTCGGTATTTAGAATTTTGACTACGGGAAATCTTGTCAGTGGATCCACCCTTACACAACAACTGGTTAAGAATGTCTTACTTACCCAAGATCAAACATTATCAAGAAAAGTAAAAGAGGTTGTACTCGCAGTTGAAATAGAAAGAAGATTTACTAAAGATGAGATTCTTGAGATGTACCTCAACGAATCACCATATGGCGGTACATTTTGGGGAGCCCAGTCTGCATCGAAAGGATACTTTGATAAGGATGTGAAGGATCTGAATCTTGTTGAATCAGCAATAATGGCCGGACTACCACAGCGGCCATCTTACTATAATCCTCTCTCAGGTAAAGAAGGCGCATTCAAGGGTCGCACAAAAGATGTCCTACGTAGAATGCGAGAGGATAAGTACATAACAAAAGAAGAAGAAAAGAAAGCCCTCGCGGATCTGGAGAAAATTAGCTTTAAAAATGCGCCGGGTGTTGCGATTGAAGCGCCACATTTTATTTTCTACGTGCGCGCGCTTGTTGCAGAAAAGTTTGGTGAAAAAATTCTTGACCAAGGTATAAAAATTAAGACGACCCTATCGTTAGATGCGCAAAAGGAAGCAGAGAAAGTACTTAATGAGGAAGTTAAAAAACTAAAATCAGCGAGTGTTGGCAACGGTTCAACGGTAGTACTAGACTCAAAAACCTCGCAAATTCTCGCAATGGTTGGTTCGTATGATTACAATGATGAAGAATTTGGCCGCTTTAATACGACTACAGCGCTTAGACAACCTGGCTCTGCAGTAAAACCTATCACCTATGCAACTGCTTTTGAACAAGGCTACACACCTTCTTCATTAGTTATGGATGTGCAAACGGAGTTTCCAGATCAAGGTGAGAAAGTCTATAGCCCTGTAAATTATGACGGAAAGTTTAGAGGTCCTGTGCAGTATAGATTCGCTCTCGCCAACTCGCTTAATGTGCCGGCCGTAAAAGTGTTGGCGAATGTAGGTATTCGTAACTTCCTACAGAAGGCTTATGATATGGGTCTTACAAGCTTTGAACCGACAAAGGCAAATCTTAAGAGGTTTGGTCTATCGCTCACATTAGGAGGTGGAGAAACAACACTGCTTGATCTTACCTCGGCATTTTCTGTGTTTGCAAGAGGTGGTACCCGCATAGAGCCTATATCAATACTCGAAATTAGAGATAATAAGGATAAGGTTATTTTTAAAGCCTCAGATCCTAAACCAAAACAGGTGTTAACTCCTGGTGTGTCATTCCTAATTTCACACATTCTCTCCGACAATACAGCTCGGTCCGAGGCTTTTGGTTCAAACTCTTTCTTACGTGTACCGGGTAAAACGGTCGCAGTAAAGACCGGAACAACAAACGACAAGAGAGATAATTGGACGATTGGATTTACAAAGGATGTAACAGTGGGTGTGTGGGTTGGTAACAATGACAACTCACCAATGAATCAGAAGATAGCATCAGGTGTGACGGGAGCTTCGCCAATCTGGAATAGGATTATGAAAAACATGCTGAAAACTTATTCTGATGGTCTTATGGCGAAACCTGATGAAGTAGATGCCCTGCAGGTTGATGCTTTTCTTGGTGGACTACCGAAGGATGGTTATCCAATCCGTTCAGAATATTTTGTTAAAGGAACAGAGCCAAAATCAATGTCACCTTTCTATAAAAAACTTAAATTTTCGAAAAGTACGGGAAAACTCGCCAACGATATCGAAATAAAAACAGGTGATTATGAAGAGCGAGATTTTATAGTTATTACTGAATCGGACCCTGTATCGACGGATGGTAAAAATAGATGGCAGGAAGCTATCGAGGCTTGGGCATATTCCCAACCAGATGAAAAGTTTAAACCATCGAGAGATGTGTCTGATTCAAAACAAGATGAGTTGGTTGTATCTATTCGTGAGCCTGGAAATGAGTCACGCATAAACTCGAATACAATAAAGGTAATCGCTAGAATAACGTCGCTTCAAGACATTCGAAAGGTTGAAATTCAGGTCAATGGTTCAACAATAAAAACGTATGAAGAGAATAAGAAAGATATTGAAGAAAACATCACTCTGTCAGACGGTACTTATGAGATTAGGATAATTGCTGAAAACGTTAAAGGTGTTCGTAAAGATTCAGCGATACGTATTGGAGTAAATAAAGAATGGAATGAATCACAACCTACACAAGTGCCGCAAGCGCAACCTACAGCGTCGCCGTAATGGTATCTAATTCAGCTTGTGCTTCCTCTTCGGTCATATTCCTATCATCTCTTCCAAAGGTCATTCGTACAGTTACCTTATTCTGAAATGTTGACAGTACATCAAGTGAAAGTAAGTACGGAGATGCTTTGAGTGCCTTTTCTGTCAATAAGCCATATGTGCGTGAGGGTGAGGATTCGTATGTGTAGTCTCGCTTTATGCGAGCAAATCTTGCTCCTTCTTCGTATTTACTATATTTTTCGACATATGAAAGAGTTTTCGCAAGTGATACTTCTGCAACAGCAACTGTTGTATCGATATCTAAGTGTGCACTTATCTGTTTTTGAAGAAGACCAATATAGCCAACAGGTTCGTCTTGTATGAGTATTGTAGCCGATGTGGCACTTGTAAGATAACGTACTCCCCCATCAGGAACAAAGCGTACGTTTCTAACTTTTAGAATCGTGAAAAGGTTTTCGACTGTGCCTTTAAGCGCAGCATATCCTTCAGTTGAGACAAGACCAATGTTCTCTACCTCTAACGGGAGTTCATTATCAACTTTATTATAAATTCGAGCGCATTCAAAAAACTTCATCGTCTCTTTGTATCCTTTATTTGTGGCAATATTGTTCACAAGCGAAGGAATAAGTGAGGTACGCATAAATTCAATATCTTCTGAAATTGTGTTAGCCAAGTGAAGATGGTCATCACTGTTTACATTGAATAAGGTAATTAGTTTTTTCGAAATCATAGAATAGTTGAGTTGTTCATTATATCCTGTTGCACGCAGATACTCTCGCATAAGTACTTGGGCATCGAATATGTTTTGAAGTTCAAGAGGCTGATCTATAGGTACACCTATTTCTAAAAGTCCTGGAATATTATGATATCCATATATTCGAGCGATTTCCTCAACAATATCGGCAGGTGTAGCAACGTCTTTAGCTCTGTAGCTAGGAACGGTCACGCGTATCTCTTGATCGCTGAGCACTTCAACTCTAAATCCAAGTGGGGTTATCAGTTCAGCTATTTCTGTTCCAAGTAGCTCTGTGTTTGTTATCGTGCGAATATACGCTACATTCAGGTCAATGGTGACGCTTGTCTTTTTTGTTGGGTACACATCAATGATTGCAGATGAAGGCTTACCTCCAGCATATTTGGAGAGCAGATTTATACCATACACCAGCGCAGGTTCTACTCGCTCTTCATCAAGTCCTTTTTCAAAGTATGCTACCGCCATACTACGTTGACCCGTACTCATAGAGGTTCTTCGTAACATGCGTTTATTATAGGTTTCGATACACAAGAGCACATTTTTTGTGCTGGTAGTTATTGCGGAGTTGTAGCCACCCATAATGCCGGCCAGGTCGATCAGTGTACCGCTTCCATCTTCAATAACTATATCGTCGCCTGGTAATATAAACTCTTTCTTATCAAGTGTCATAATTTTTTCACCTTTCTTGCTTTTGCGAATGCGCATTGTGCGCCCAGCAATTTTGTCCAAGTCAAACGTGTGGTTTGGTTGTCCGAGAGCAATCATTATGTAATTTGATATGTCGACAACATTATTAATGACACTAATGCCACAAGCTTTAAGACGTTCTTGTATAAATGCTGGAGAGGGACCGATAGTCACCTCACTCAGCACAACTGCAGACACACGTGATGCAAGCTCCTCAGATTCGAGCTCTACAGCAATCTGATGTAAGGGGTTAGTAATAGTGCTGTCAAAAGTAAGATCTAATAAAGGGTTAGACTTCAGTTTTGCTAACTTGTTATAACGTGGTAATATTGCTGCACATTCAAGAGCAAAACCAAAGGCTGATGCAGCATCTATACGGTTTGAAGTTACCTCCACATCATACACATAATCATCTCCAATCTTTTCAATAGTTTCGACATTTGGTCCACATAGTGATACGTAGTCTTGAATCTCTTGAGGTGTAGCATCTGTCTCAAGGTAGTCAAGAAGCATGTTGTGTGTAAATTTTACGTTCATATTAAAATTGTGTTAAAAACCCCAACTCACCTGAATATATAACGCGCAGATCAGGAATAGACACACCTCCACGCATCATTGCAACCCGTTCTACGCCGAATCCAAATGCCCAGCCTGTATATTTATCAGGGTCAATGCCGCCCTCTTTTAATACGTTGGGGTGAACCATGCCAGCACCTCCTAATTCGAGCCATCCGGCTCTCCCTATAGATGTGGTACCTGTATGAATATCTACCTCAAAGGACGGTTCAGTAAAGAGAAAATCATATGGTCGAAGCCGAATTTTACATGCTCGACCAAAGAATTCTCGCACAAAATACTCTATCGTTCCTTTGAGATGAGAAATATTGATTCCTTTATCGATACAGAGGCCTTCAAATTGATGGAACATAGGGGTATGTGTGCTGTCCCAATTAGGTCTATATGTGCGAGAAATATTGATCATGCGCACTGGTGGCTTTCCACGGCGTAACATTTCTCGCACCTGTCCTGAAGAAGTATGTGGTGTGAGTAACATTTTGCCATGTTTCTCATGTTCCGGCGCATCTATAAAAAAAGTCTCAAAATCATCGCGCGCCGGGTGGATTTTAGGCATATTGAGGGCATCAAAGGCGTAGTATTCCCATTCGACCTCAGGGTATGACATATTTATAAAACCAATTTTTGCATATATATCTCGTATGTCTTTAATTGTTTGAGATACAATATGAAGCGAACCAAGTTCTTGTGAGGTGCCGGGTAGAGTAGGATCAATCCAGATTTTAGTATCTTCCTGTTGGAGAAGGTCAGTTCGTTTTTGTGCGAGCTCTAGCTCTGTAAACCGCTTTACCTCGTTAATTTTCTCTCCATGTTCTTTAATTTTCTCCTTAGGAAGATCTTTAAGTTGAGCAAATAACGCATTGAGAAGTCCCTTTCGACCAAGAAATTCTGTTGCAATCTTTTCAAGATCTTGAAGTGAAGCAACAGTAGCGAGCTTAGTTTTTAACGATTGTTGTAAGCTCGCCAACGCATCGTCCATAGAAGGTTTACTTATTAACAGTTTCTACAATTTTTCTAAATATTTCTGGCTTTTCAGTAGCAAAATGAGCCAAGATTTTTCTATCTAGTAAAACGTTGTGAGTTTTTAAATTGTTAATAAATGTACTGTAATTAGTTTCGAGTGCGTGTAAACCTGCATTAATGCGTGTAATCCAGAGCTGACGGAAGTTTCTTTTGCGGAGTTTTCGCCCCATGAAGGCATATTCCCCAGCATGTAGTACTGCTTGTGTTGCTACTTTAATCTGCTTTCTTCGAGTCATTCTATACCCTTTTGCAAGATCAAGTATTTTATTGTGTCGCTGCCTTGTTCTGACGCCTCCTTTAATTCTCATACGCCTAACATTTTCTTAATTTTAACTTTAAACACACCATTAACTTCTTTCATCAATTTTTGAGCACGTAAACGTCGGTTAGACTTATTGCTTTTTAAATGTCTGACACCATGACCACGATGGAGAACCTTCCCAGTTCCCGTAACCTTGAAGCGTTTAGACGCTGCATTTCTGGTTTTTAATTTAGTTTTCATATTATGATTTTCCTTTTCGAACGACAACTGCCATAATGACTTTGCCTTGCATCTTTGGTTCAACAGCAACCGTTGCCTCTTCAAGGGATCCTATAAACCCCTTCATAAGTTCACGCGCCATTTCTGTTTTTCCAAGTTCTCTACCTCTTAATGGTAGTTTCACACGAACCTGAAATCCTTCGCCAAGGAACTCATGTGCCTTGTTGCGGAGTCTTCCAAGATCCTGATCACCAATAAAAAGCGAAAGTTGGATGTCTTTTGTACCACCCTTTTTCTGACCCTTTTTACTTTCCTTATTCTTTTTTTCTTCTTGATAGAGAAACTTATGGAAATCAATCGCCTTAATCACCTGCGGGTTTGCATGTGGGGCAATTAAAATCAGATCCACTTCGTTGGTTCGTGCATGCTCCAAGGCTTCTGCTCTCGAAACTACTCCAACCTGTTCTCCCTTTTCGTCAATGAGTCTGAATGTGTCTCCTTGAATGCGCTCGTTTGTTACGTATCTTCTTTGGAGCGAATTCGCGTTAGATTGGCTTCTCAAAATGTGTTTTGTTTTCCTTTATGAACTCGTAAAGACTCATTGTGCCTAAATCTTTTCCCTCACGGGAACGAAGGGAAAGCGTCTTATTAGTACTTTCCTTCTGCCCTATTATACACAGGTACGGTACCTTTTGCAATGTCCAGTATCTTATTTTTGCAGACATGGTTTTATTGTCATAATCAGCTATGGCGCGTATTCCCTCTTTCTTTAATGCCATCAAAACATCCTCGGCATAACTGTGTTCGGTCTCCCTAATGGGAATAATAGCGAGTTGTGTTGGTGCGAGCCATGAGGGAAATTTTCCTGCGGTATGTTCGATATACACTGATAAAAAGCGCTCGAGCGATCCCATAAGTGCAAAATGGATCATTACAGGTGTCTGATCGTTACCTTCAGCATCGGTGTATGTTAATCCAAATCGCTTCGGTTGCACAAAGTCTAATTGTGGTGTAGCTAGTTGCCACTCGCGTCCTAAAGCGTCCGTAACCATAAAGTCGATTTTGGGCCCATAGAATGCGGCTTCTCCTTCGGCTATATAGTAATCAAGCTGGTTTTTTTTGGCAATATCTAAGATAGTATCTTGGGCCAGATCCCATAGCGATGTATCGCCGAGGTACTTCTCTGGTTGAGATGGATCTCTAAATGACAACCGAGCTCTATATTTCATCCCAAGTGTGTCATAAAACCTTCTTGTTATGTCGATAAGATCCTGATATACCATTGAGATTTGCTCTGGCATACAAAAGGTATGACTGTCATCTTGTGTGACTGATCGTACGCGTGATAACCCTAGCAATTCACCTGCTTTCTCATCGCGGTAAATGGTTGTCGTTTCAAGATATTTAATGGGTAAATCCTTGTAACTCCTTGGGCGTGATGCATATATTTGTTGGTGATGTGGGCAGTTCATTGGCTTCATCACGAGCTCATCACTTGTTTCTTGGCTTTTAACAAGAAATAATTCATCACCAAATTTGTCCCAATGTCCCGACGTTTGGTAGAGCTCTTTCTTTGTTATATGAGGTACCCAAACACGTTCAAAACCATTATCTAGGCGCAATCTTTGTGAGAATTCGTTTAATAATTCTCGCAATAGTGCTCCACGTGGTGTAAATAGAGGTAACCCTTTACCTACGAGATCGGAAAATACAAACAAGTCCAATTCTGTTCCTAGTTTTCTGTGGTCACGCTTCTTTGCTTCCTCGAGCATGAGTAGGTGTGCATCGAGTTCTTCCTTAGTAGGAAAGCAGGTTCCATAAATGCGCGTGAGCATTGCATTTTTCTCATTTCCTCTCCAATATGCTCCCGCGACAGACAACAATTTAAAATACTTTAGCGTTTCCTTTGGATTATCAACATGTCCACCTTTGCATAGGTCGCGATAGCTTCCAGACTTATAGAAGCTTACTTTTTTTGTCCCACCTTCAGAAAACTCATCAATAAGTTCATGCTTATATGGATTATTAGGGTAGTCAGCTTTCGCTTCATCAGCTCCTAATTCGACGAGTTCGAACGTATCCCATGTTTTTAACAATTCACGCATTTTCTGCTCTATTTTTGGAAAATCATCGCCAGATATCGGCTGTTCAAATTCAAAATCGAAGTAAAAACCGTTTTCAATAGCAGGTCCAATAGCTCGTTTAGTGTTTGGCCATACATCCATTACAGCTGCTGCAAGCAGATGAGCACAAGAATGACGTAAACTGTTTAATTGTTCCTGATTTTCATTATTCATAATGATCCGACTTAATTATAAGTTATTGAACGTGTTATTGCTACAAAAAAACCCGCCGAAGCGGGGTCTCTAGCTCTCTGCTCGCGCAGACAGACCACCGCTTATTGCGGGATCGTAGTAGTGGTCAATTGTGAAAATTTTGTCTGCTTCATACTTAGTGCGATTATAACATATACGACATATCCCCATAAAATTACTCATGTGTTTGAACAATCCAGGATCTTTTAGAGAGCTACTTTATCTATGTGCTAGTACAAAAACACTAAAGTATTAATTGTGAGCTCGAGAATAATTAAAAATTCTTCCACGTACTAGTACATGCAAAAGTGCGTCATAAAAAACAGAGTATGATATCTCTTTTTAAACTACTGGTTGTGGACAATTCAGGCGATGGTTGGAACCCCATCTTTGATACCCTGCTTCGAATATACCAAAAATTTAAAGACCTCGGTTTAACCTATTGTGAAGGTAAAGTTACGATAATTGATGTTGAAAAGGAGAATCTCCATGTTTAATCTCCTTAAAACACTATTTCCTCAGAATGATTTAATAGACTCAAAGTTGTTTGATGAGCACACTTTCTATCAAGCATTTGTTCGGGATCTGAAAAAGTGCAAAAAAGAGGTCATTATTGAATGCTCTTTTATAACAAGTACAAGAAAGGAGAAATTGCTACTTGTATTTAGGGAATTGCTCTATAGAAAGGTAAAAGTCCATATTATTACCAGAGATCCGGTTGAACACGAGGAGTTTTCCAGCAACCTCTTTTTGAGTTAAGCCTTTCCCGGATCGTGCTTTCTTTAGAGTTTTTCCAAGTATCGTATCTTCCTTACGGATGTATGGCATGAAATAAAAGAGTATAGATTGACAAAACTTTTCCTAGTGAGCCCTTCTTGCGGCTAAAAGTAAGACAGCAGTAGTATTATTACAAATCTTTTTCAAAAAACATTACTACTACTCTGCGTATTGTGTTATTCGAGACATAAAAGTTCTACTCGCTACCTGAGGAACAAGAGGTTTTCCGCCGCGTGCACGAAAACTTGTGTCTTGCTGATCATCTCTATAAAATCCAGGTGCAATGACTGAAAGCTGAAATCCCTCTCGAGATAACCTCTCATGCTGCCTGTCTAATCTTGCATGCTCCTCATAACTGGTCCCGTGTGCATGTCCTCCTACATCGGCTGGGTACCGGTCTTCCGCCATTTTGTTCCTTCTGTCAAACTCTGCTTTCTCTCTAATGAAAGATGCTGTCTTTCTTTTCAACCACTCTGAACCTGCTTTTGTCAGTTCATGAGGTTGACAACTAATTGGTACTCCTGATGTAACAGCTTCTCTAAGCTTATCTTGGGCTAATTTAAGTCGAGCGAGCATTTCTTGAGAACCCATTTCTGGAAATTGCGGTTCCTTTTCTTGATTTACTGCTTGAATCTCAGCATCATAGAAGCCCGGAATTAAGGCGGTTAATCGGTAGGTATCTAAGGCGGTAACTAATCTTGGAACAACATGCTTATCGTCGTATTTTTGCATTTGAGATCGTTGCATTGATTCGTATTGACCTATTAATGCTCCAAGGTCAGTCAATACAGATTCACATGTAGTCATTGGTAGGCGATTTACACCTGTGTTTATGTCTTTTTCTGCATTAGGCTCATTATCCATACGATTAAGTTATTGTAACCAAACTTTATTGCATGTTATTCTCTCTCTCTCTGAAAGTCAAGCGGTAATTTAATACTAGCTAAACTTGTTATCTGTAAGAAAATTGGTGTGTGTTTTGTTATCAACCTTTCTTAATTTTACTCCAAATAATTCGCATTTTGCGATATGTTAATTCTCATCTTCATCATCTTTCTCATAATCTGAGGAAATGATAATCAATTTAATACGTTCCGTTTGCCTTGTTTAAAGGTATGTAGCTGATTTCTCGTAGCCGGATGAAATAGAAGTGGCTTGCTTCCTGAATACTCCTGCTTTAACTGAATAGGGAGCACTCTTCATAAGTAAATAATGATTTGGTTATTGGGACATAAGAAATGTATATGAAGTGCGAATATAGCGTCATCCTCCCAGTACTCTTCATTTATTGCAGAAAATACACGCTTCACCAGTGTTCGAAGCACGAGACGAGATGTATGCGGATCAATAATAAACAGCAGTACATGGGCAATATGTCCTTGTGACTTTAGTCGTAAGTATGCATCAGGTTTAATCTTTTCCAGTAGTTTTAATGAGGGAAAATAGGAGGGAGTCAAGAATTGAACTATATGTGAAGCTGTCCTTGATATGTTTTCTTCCTTTGGTCGTTAAGTAGCATACTGCTGGTTTAGTTACGTGTCCATTGATTGGTGTATATTCCCTAACGATACATTTCTTCTCTTCTAAATCTTTTAACCAGCTATTGACTCTTCGATGAGCTATATGACTCATAAACTCCTGCATCTGTTTAGTGTTTAAGAATCTGAATATGTATAGCAGCATCCTCTTTCTTTGTTATTGTTTTCTAGCCATTGGCACTTGTTATTATTAATGTTGCTTTGAAATAACATGTTCTTTGTATATATTAATAAGTAGTGTATATTTATTAATTACCGTAGGTATGTAATCTGAATATTATGCGTGTAATAGGATTAGTATTAATTACGTCAATGATATATTGAGCCCCCCTACTCCAATACATTAGGAAATGTACCACATTTCTTTTCAAATGCAGGGCTAATAGTCTTAAGAATTGTCCCAGAAGGGTGGGGCAGATAATGTCTTCATTTTACGCTTGACATATAGCCATAGAGGATATACTATCCGTATTACGAATAATCAACTAGAATTAGAATATGGAATAACGAGCATTTAAGGCTGAAAGGTAATCTCAAAATCTTCTCGACCAGTAACTTCTCATATGACTCTTGAGGAACGGCCACAGGTTGCCGCCAATCAAATAATAGATAGTACTATTGAAGATCAATTAAACGGATCCTTGCATCATAAAGTAAAGGAACCGAAATATATTATAGCAATACGTTTCAAACAAAAAGTGCTGTTGCAACTATTAGAGTATCCTCGCTTAAACAAGGACTCATTGGTGATTCAGAAGATGTTAACAAAAACAAATAGAACAGTTTGCAAAAACTCATAATATTCAAGTCGTAAAGTTTTTCTTTTTTATGGAGTCTGCATCAAAAGAGGGACAGCCAGTCCAAGAGACCGTTGATTATTGCAAAAATTCTAAGCACAACATCCAGCTATTTACTGTCAAATCAACCGACCGTTTTACCAGAGGAGGATCATACTTTTATGACCACTTGGAAATGCAATATACCCGATATGGAGTGCAACTTGTTACTATATTTACGTCATTATCGGCGGCCAGCAGGTTAACACCCTTGACGTTTGGGTGTTGTGTTTTAATGGAGCGTATATTCTCCAACAATGAAAGCTCAGATCTAGAATCTGAGCGAGCTAATGATGAAATTCGCGATATTCTATCTCGTATGATAGGTGCGCAATCTGCTATGTTCGTATGGGATGCTGAATTGCTATCACGATGGACTGACGGTAAATCCATTGAAGGCCAATTTCCGGGGTTGATGAGTTACGATGCATTTAATAAAGCTCATAGGGACAAAATTGTCATTTCAGAGGTAAAAGTTGAAAAACGACAACCAGCAGATTGGAGCTAAAGAAATCCGTTATCAATTCAGATTATCCGTATAAACGGTATGTACTTTGTTCAAAATGTGAAAAGCCCTTATATAGAAATGCATCACGAGGACATTTGGAAGGTAAGTTTCCTGTATATCATTGCAGTCGGAATCACAAGTACCTTCGAATAAAGAAAAAAGATACATCAGAGATTGATAGTAAGCTTAAGAAACTTAACTATGAAATGGAAGCGCCAACTGAGAAGATAAAGGTAGTATTCTCAGAAACTATTATCCGGTCAATAAAAAGTGATTTATTGAAGCTCGATAAGGAAATTAAGCTGCTTGAAGAGAAAAAGGATAAAAAGACTACATCAATATAGAAATTGTGATGGACAACATCAAATCTTACTTGGAACATATCTAAAAATACTGTTGGAAAGCCATGATCACATCAATAGAGCAGTCTATTTTGGCATACTTTTTACAGAAGCTCTTACATATACCGATTTAGTCTTTGGAACCCAAAAATTGGAGCCTTGTATTGACTGAATGAAGAATTGAAACGTACTTACTCGTTAAATGTGGTCGCTAAGGGACTCGAACCCCTGACCTTTGCAATGTCAATGCAACGCTCTAACCAGCTGAGCTAAGCGACCGATAATGGTATTGTAGTATATAAGGTCGCAGAAGGCAATTACTGCACGTTGCGTGCAGCGGTGAGTTCTTGGGATTGTGAGTACTGAGTGCCTTTCTTCTTTGCATTTGCCGCAAATGCTGAGCCTCTTTTAGCTTTCTTTGATTGCATCGCAGCGAGCCACGTTCGTGCCTCGCCTACTTTAGCTTTTAAGCCATGTAAAAATGAGAGGATAAGTTCGAGATAGCGCACATGATATACGCCAACTTTATCAGGTAATGCTTGAAGAGCTACTTTCTCAATCTGAGCCACCTCAGCATTAAGTCCTTCGCTGTGGTTTTTTATTGCTTTTACTTCATATCGGATTTGCTCAACAAGCTGTTGAATTTCTTGAATTTGCTTTGGCTTCTCAACGGATTCCTTATGGTGAGATAAATCGAAGACTGTCTGTGTGAACTCGGGATTTGCAATACCACCTCTTTCTCTTGCCTTTTCCTGGGCTAATCTGGCTTCAAACTGTGCTCTTTGAGCTTCAATGTCTTTGGCAATAGCGATACCGTCTGAGGCTTGAACCCTCTCGTAGGGATTCTTGTATTGGGGATGTTGCTTTACGTTTTGCATGGCTAGCTACGCGTAAATTATACTATAAGCTACTCAAAAAATCAATTACCTTCTGCTTTCGCAGCATGTTCATATATACATAACTATTCTTCATAGCTTCGGCCTTTTCCTCCTCATTCTTAAGATTCTTTAAAAGCTTATCAAGTTCCTCAGCCTCAACTGTTATGTTTTCTTTATCAGCAATTTCAGTAAGAGCATACTCAATCTTGTACGTGGCCATAATATCATCCTCTAAATGTTTTTTAAGCTCATCCTGCGTCGTATTCTTTGATTGTAGATATGCTTCTATGGTGAGCCCAACCTTACGCACGTCATCCAGTAATTGTGTAAGGCGTCGTTGTACTTCGTACTCAACGATAATGGATGAAAGTTCAATCGAAGTTTGCTTTACGAGCTCATCAAGCACCTTTTGAAGCACTTTTTCACGTTTAGCGTTAGTTTGAGCCTCAATATCAGGTGTTTTTTCATTATCTTTGCCTGGAACCCAAATATCGTCTTTTTTTACTTCTGATTGTGCACTAGAAACTATTTTTTTATAGTCAGGAAGCGTAATTTCAGGCTGAAGTGCAATTTTAAGGCTAAGTTCCCAGTCTTCACCTTCTTCTGCTTTTTTAAGATCAGCTTTAGGCGCCAGTGCTGGCTGTACCTTGTCTTTCTCTAAAATTTCTTTGTAAATGTCAGTAAACAGCTTCTGTATAAGCTTGTCATAGACCTTTTCTTTAGCAATAGTATTGCGTGCAATATCGATTGGTGCAGTGCCCTTTCTAAATCCAGGCACCTCTGTTTCACTTACAACCTGTTTTAGAGTAAGCTCAAAGCGGTCTTCAATTTCCTTTTTTGGTACGATAACGGTATATTCGAGTGTTGTTTTCTCAATGGAATCTTTTTTTAGGTTGAACATATATGTATTAAATAATAGTTAAAAAGTTAAATCTTGTTTAGCCCGAGGGGGTGCTCTAAATCACCCCCGAGGTTGTGCCAGGAGAGGGACTTGAACCCACACGCCTTGCGACACACGGTCCTAAGCCGTGCCTGTCTACCAATTCCAGCATCCTGGCGGCTTGTGACATTATAGCATGCAAATAGCTTGTTGATATGTTTAAGATGAGAGAAGCTCAAAACGCTTCAGTTTCTCTTCTTCACGCTCAAATACATTGATATAGTTTTGTACTTTAGGAGCCCATGTGGTAGATCCACCCGCATATCGATGGCCAATCTGGGCAAGGTTTTCAGCACCCTTATTAATATACTTAAATCGCAAGGCATAGCCAACTTTGGCAATACCATGAGCAAAATTATCAAAAGGTATTTTTCCCACACCATACCCAAACACATTATGTGTGGGTTTAATATAGCGTAAACCAAATCCAGATTCTACTCCTGCAATAGAAGGAAGCAAATATGGATCAAGGTTGAGCGCGCGTGCAGTTACCACAAAGGTCTCAGCCTCTGCAGCTAATGGTGACCCATAGCGTTCAAGTACGTTTTTAATTGCAGTAATTTCATATGCTGCATGGTTTTGAGCGTCTGAAACACTATCAACAGTAGTCTTAAGCTGTGCAGATGCACGAGCTTCTTCAGCAGAAACGCTAGCTGGCATTGCGCCTAGCATAACGATAAGAATGAATGTCAAAAGTATATTTTTCATAATCAATAAAAACTCTTAATACCCTATTACCTAAAATGCCGGCGTTCTCGAAATAAATTTCTTGAACAACCGGCACCTATGAATAATTATAGCACATATTATAGGCTTGTCAAGTGTTGTGTAATTATGAAGATTCGATGCGATCTATGAAGTGTCTAACCGCCCATGCCCAACTCCCATTTGAGCTCGGAGTATACTTTTTCATGATGTCCTCAGTCGTAACCAATCCTTTATCTATGTAGAGTCGCTTGATACCTGAGGACACGGTTCGGATACCCTCTTCGTATGAACTAAATTTCGTGACGGTGTCTCCATATATTCCCCAACCCCAACAATTATGGGATCCTGGAGGTATTTTTTTACAGCCAGTCGACTCTTGCATGGCGATGGCCACCAGAACTCGATAATCATAGCCATATTTATCTGCCTCCTCAACGATTACGTGAGTGTATTCAAAAAGTGGAGAGTTCATTGATCGGAGAAATCGCTGCAAATTTGCGGCACGGCCATCTGCAAGTTTAACCTCAGAATCGATAGCACCAAGGACGAGAGGAGGATGATTAAATTGGTCGGACGGAGAGTATTCAAGTCTTTCAAGATCCTGAAGAATTTGAGCGTGAGAGCGTTCAAGCTTAGATTTGTCATTAAGCATGATAATAAGCCCAAGATTAAATACAAGTAGGAATACAAACATACCTAGCAATTTTGGAAGCTTTTTTTGCATAGTTTCATACTAAATTATGCGTGTTTGAATGTCAAATTAGAGCTTATAGTAGTAGATGGGGTAAGGCCTCACGTTATCTTTTTTTATAAGATACTTTTTGAATGGGGGTATACAAAATCCGTAGGATATGAGTATAGTATTGTGTTTGCATGTTTTTTTAAGAACTGGATGAAGCTTGCGAATAATGGCTGGCAGCAAAAAAATGTAGACATGTGTGACGTTAGAATAATCATAGTGCAGTGCATTTCCAAGTGTGAACTGGATGTTTTTTGAACCGAACAGCCTGTTTCTTAGCCGACTCATGTAATGGAGGAATGGATTGACTTCAAGACCTATTACGTCACAATGGTAATTTCTTTGAATATACATGGCAAGTTCACCAGTTCCTGAACCAACCTCAATAAACCGGCTTTTATTAGTAATATGCGTATGATCAAACATCCTTTGGCGCACTGTAGTAGCTGTTTTTACATAAGGTGCGCCATCAAGTGCTGAGACAATAAGCGAGCAGGTATATATGAAAATGCTTATTAGATAGAAAAGAATAAAAATAACTGTGCAATAGTATAAAATCGCAATCATGCAAGCTATTATAGCCTCCATTTGCTATAATTGTCCTAATTATTGCCTCTGTAGCTTAATGGATAGAGTACGTGGCTTCGAACCATGTGATGGGGGTTCGATTCCCTCCAGAGGCACCCAGCTCTATATTTAACTATAGGTTGGAATGCACATATTGGTGGCTGTAGCTCAGTTGGTTAGAGCGACAGTTTGTGGAACTGTAGGTCGCGGGTTCGAATCCCGTCAGTCACCCCAAAGTAGATGTACCTAACCCTGGCATAATCAGCCTCAGCAATACTCTTTTAGAGCCTATACAGTTATCCTAGTAGATCTATTATATACTTGCAGTATGCCAAAGAAAATAATTGTTGTAGGAGCTGGATTTGGTGGCCTGTGTGCTGCAGCACTGCTTGCTAAAGATGGTCATGAAGTTACAGTCCTCGAGAAAAACTCTCGCATGGGAGGCCGCGCTATGACCTTTGATGCGAAAGGTTTTCACTTCGACATGGGTCCATCATGGTATCTTATGCCTGAGGTTTTTGAAGACTTCTTCAAACTTTTTGGTAGGAATATTTCTGACTATCTAAAACTGAAACCTCTTGATCCTATGTATCGTATGTACTTTTCTCCCGACGAACATATAGATATCGTTCGAGATCTTAAGAAAAACCTAGCAACTTTTGAGAAGATGGAGAAAGGAGCATCTCAAAATATTCAAAACTATTTAGACAATGCTAAAGTCCAATATGACCTTGCCATAAAACATTTTCTCTATACTGAGTTTAAAAGTTTTTTAGATTTTATTAAACCAGAACTTTTCAGCATTGGAGGAAAAGTTAATGCCTTTAAAAAGCTTGACGAACATATTAGTGCATATACTAAAGATGAACGACTAAAAAAGATTCTCGGCTATACTATGGTATTTCTTGGTGGTGCACCTAGTAATACGCCAGCGCTTTACTCTTTAATGTCGCATGTAGACTATAACCTTGGTGTATTCTATCCAGAGGGTGGATTTGGTTCACTTGCAGAAGCTTTTATAAAACTTGGCAAGGAATATGGTGTTACTTATAAAACCTCCACTCCAGTTGAAAAAATAATTGTTAAGGATGCAATTGTACAAGGGGTTAAAACTAAAAAAGGCATTATAAAAGCGGATATTGTCCTCTCTAATGCTGATTATCATCACACAGAAAGCACGCTTCTTGCACCTGAATATCGTTCATATTCCAAGAAGTATTGGGAATCACGAACTATGGCTCCGTCAGCTTTTATTATCCATCTTGGTATTAAAGGAAAAGTCAAAAAACTCATTCATCATAATCTCATACTTACGCAGGATTGGCAGAACCACTTTGATGAAATTTTTAATGATCCGAAGTGGCCTGATAATCCTTCATATTATGTGTGTTGTCCCTCTAAATCGGATCGTACAGTAGCGCCACAAGGTGACGATGTGCTCTTTATCCTTGTCCCCGTTGCTTCAGGTTTGAAGGATAAGGAGGATGTAAGAAGCGCGTATTACAAGAAAGTTATGAGCGATTTAGCACGACACACAGGTGAAGCGTTGGATGATAGAATTATGTACAAACGCATATACGCACATAAAGATTTTACTGAGGATTTCAATGCATACAAAGGCACAGCGCTGGGTCTTGCCCATACTATGAGGCAGACTGCACTATTCCGACCTCGAATGAAAAGTAAGAGGCTGAATAATATGTATTTTGTTGGACAATATACGCAGCCCGGGATCGGTGTGCCAATAGCTGTTATTTCAGCGCAACTTGTTACTGAGCGTATAAAAAAAGAGTATGCCTAGTTCATTCGATATTAAAAAGAAAATTTTCAAAGGCGCAAGTACCACATACTATTATTCGAGCATGTTTTTTACCCCAAAGATAAAGGATGCAGTATTTACCCTCTACGCATTTGTAAGATATGCAGATGACTTGATCGATACAGTTCCTCCTAGAATTACAGAGCTTAAAAAATTACGAGAAGATATAAAAAAAGCATTTAAAGGTAAAAGCATCGGCAACCCTATTATTGATGATTTTGCTGAACTTGCTCACGAGAAAGGATTCGACCCAAAATGGACATGGGCATTTCTTGACTCTATGGAGTCTGATGTAACAATCCATAAATATGATACTTATGAAGATCTGAAAAAGTATATGTATGGGTCTGCAGAAGTCATTGGTTTGTATATGAGTAAGATATTTGACACGCCAGAAGTCGCATATCCTTACGCTCAGGCTCAAGGAGAAGCTATGCAATTCATCAATATTGTTCGTGATATAAAAGAAGATTTTGAACTTGGAAGACAGTACATTCCTACAGAAGATCTTAAGAGGTTTTCTACACATATTCCACCAAAGCCAGATGAAATTGAGAATTTCTGCAAGCTTGTGAGATATGAGATTCAAAGATATAGAAAAATTCAGAAAAAAGCTGATAAAGGGCATCCGTACATTAATAGTCGCTTCAGAATAATGGTGCGAACTTCAGCAGAGATGTATAAATGGACTGCTCGACAGATTGAAAAAAATCCTATGATTGTGTTCGAAAAAAAAGTAAAACCACCAAAGTGGTATGTTATTCTTACCGCACTTAGATATGCAATCTTCTAACATTGGAAGATTTTCAAGATATATTCTTAAGATTTCTCGGCCACGATTCTGGTTGTATCTTGCAGGTCCTGTGTTGATTGGATTGGGTGGCAATTTAGATATGTATTCGATATATCTATTGTTGTTTTTCATGCTTCCAGCAAATATATTTCTCTATGGTGTTAACGATCTTTATGATCGACGAACCGATGCACTCAATGTTAAAAAAAGCATGAGGGAAACTCGCATAACGTCTAGGGAAGATGTAAAGACGCTAAGAATTGCTATTCTGACATCAATCTTACTCTCAATTCCTCTTTTTGTTCTAGGAACCGCGGTTGTGCGGCTACTGTTTGGGTTATTTTTCTTTTTGTCATTTGCTTACAGTGCTCCCCCGCTTCGTTTTAAAGCAAAACCATATCTTGATTCTATGTCAAACATTTTGTACGTAGTACCTGGCATTATTAGTTATGTGTACGCTCATGGGTCTGTCCCTGAGGTAAAAAATATTACTGCAGCAGCTTTGTGGACATGGGCAATGCATCTTTTCTCAGCCGTTCCCGATATTGAACCGGATAACAAAGCTGGTATTCAAACAACAGCTGTTGTGCTTGGGAAACAAAGAAGTCTACTTTTATGCGTTGTGTACTGGGGACTTGCTACCATTCTGGTTTCATCATACCCAATAGTAATGCTTATTGGCTTAGTCTATGTATGTATTCCTGCGGTATTGTACCTTAAGCGCGCCAGTACTCACACAATATCCGAAGTTTATTGGAAATTCCCTTTGTTGAATGGGATTGTTGGGTTTGGATTATATCTATACAATCTTTTTGTCATATGAAACTGAGTATAGTTATTCCAACGCTAAATGAAGAAGCCTATATTGACAAACTTATTCAGTCAATTAATGAGCAGATCTTTAAACCATTTGAAATAATTGTTGTTGACTGTGGGTCAACAGATGCTACACAAGAAATCGTTCAAAAACACGAAGAGATAACGCTGATACGCGAAGATAAACCAGTCGGTAATCAACGGGATCGAGGTGGGAGAAAGGCATGCGGCGATATGTTACTTTTTCTCGATGCAGACGTCTTTTTAGAACGTAATTTTATAAAAGCATCATTGGCGGAGATGAGACAACGTCAACTAACTATTGCCTGTCCTCGCTACATTCCCTACCCAGGATCTTTTGTAATAAGGGGATTTTATAGCTTTTTCAATATACTATTTAAAATTTCACAAAATCATAAACCATCTGGAGCTGGTTCATGTATTTTTGTTACCAAAGATGTGTTTCTTTCCACAGGTGGGTTTGATTCAAAGTATGTGTTTGACGATATTGTATTTATTCGGAAAGCATCTCAGCGTGGCAGTTTTGGCATGCTTGATACGCACATCTTTGTTTCTGATAGACGCATCCGAAGATATGGATTAATCCCTACCGTAATGACATACTTTCTGCTTTCAATATGTTTTCTGTTTGGATTATATGGATTGTCAAATTATCTCCCATATTCATTTGGGTTATTTCATACCAAGAATATGGACTAGTATAATAATAAGATATGAAATTGTTCAACACGTACCATACGCAACGACGCGCATTACTCTCAAAACACCTCGTTAGCTTTCTACATACACAAAATGAGAAAACCTCAGACGACTTATCGCATAAAGCCCTTGAACGTATTAATGATTTTTCTACAAGTGGGAAGATGTTGCGTGGAGTTTTTGTACTTCTTGCGTATGAAATGTTTGGCGGAACAATAGATAAAAATATACTTAACGTTGCGAGTGTAATGGAGCTAAGTCAAGCTGCCCTACTTATTCACGATGACATAATGGACAACGACATGCTCCGAAGAGGCAAAAAAACCATATACGCGCAATATAGCGAGGATGCGGCAGCGCTTAACTTAGAAAATCCCGAAGAATATGGTAAATCTATGGCTATTGTAGTTGGCGACGCAGCAACATTCTTAACCTATGAACTTATCGGAGAACTCAAGGTACCAAGCGAAGTTCGTTCGTGGATCATGAAAACGTACTCTCACGAAATGCTAAAGGTTGCTCTTGGACAATTTATGGACTATCACTATGGAAAGACCTCAGAAAATCGATCCTTTAGCGAAATTGAACATATGTATACGCTTAAAACTGGCGCATACACATTTACACTTCCTTTTTCATTGGGTGCGTATATGGCTCGCGCATCAGAAGTGGATTCTAAGGTACTTGGTGAAATTACTAATAGTCTTGGGATTATTTTTCAAATAAAGGATGATGAACTTGGACTATTTGGAGAAACAGAGTTAACAGGTAAGAAAGTAGGTGCTGATCTTGAAGAAGATAAGAAGACACTACTCATAGCTCTACTGCAAGAAAGAGTAACGAAACATGAACTAAAAATAGTAAACAATATACTAGGCAATCCGGTAAGTTTTACTGAAATAAAGTATATTCGCAGTTTGATGGAGACTCATGGCATTCTCCAAGAATTAAATGATAAAGTAGCAAAACTTTCAAATGAAGCTAAAAAGGCAATTAATAGATTGACTATCGAACCTAATTACAAAGATCTTTTTGTTGAGCTTGTTGATTATAATGCGACGAGGGATAAGTAGCTGAAAGTCATCCCAAAATTGATTTCAAGTAGTCTGTTTCAATGCTCACACCGCTGTCAGAATGAACCTGTACGTCTCCTAAAGTTATAACACCATTTCGTACTAATAGTTCAGGATTCAAAAGCACGGAGGGGTGAAAGGTAATGCGCGGATTAGATGTTGGTTTAGGTATGCTCACAGTCTAGTGCACTCTGCATTAGTGGTGCGCAATGTTTGATGAGGGCATACTTTATCTTAGCTGTGATCTGTGCACTAAAACTCAAAAAGTAATTCTAACTCCTTTGTAGATTTTTCAGGATTACCCGGATCATATAAAAATGTTTGCCAGCCGCGCTGCTTAGCAGCTTCAATATGAATTTCTGTATTCTCAACAAATAGTATTTCGGCAGGAGACACCCCCGCCTTTCTCTCAGCAATTTCATAAATCTCTTCGTCTGGCTTTTGATAGCCCACCACACTCGAATCAACTTCAGCATCCCATGATATTTCAGGAATAAGTTGACGATTCTTTATAGCATCTAGCAATCCTGGATACATATTTGTCAAGAGTCCAACGGATGTCGATTTCTTTATAGCATGTATGGCCGACCACAATGGAGGATTCACTTTAAAACGTTTTAAAAAACCTTCCATAAGAGAGTAATCCTCAGTTACTACCCCACCAACATCAAAGTACACCAATGAAATCATACCCAGATTATACATTTTTGCTATCATAATCTTATGCGTGTCGTAGTTAGTATATTTCTGGTAGGAATTTTTTTTGTTTTTATACTTACGCCAGTGTCTGCCGACTATTCATATTCCTCTCCCTCAAACTTCACTCAAACACCTCGCAATCCAGAAGTTATGGCGGGTGGTGGTGGAACACTACGTAAAGACCTCTTTACTTTAATCGTTGCGGAAGGAACAACGCCATGGGATGCCTATATTTCTTACGGCTATGTAAAGAAAACTAATCTTGTGCGCTTATGTCGCTACTGGCAGATTTCCGATATATATGAATTTAAGCTACGATCTCACTTTAATAATGCCGTCATTTCACCCCAGAAGGATACGCTTATAAGCTTCTCATATAACACTGATCATCTCAAAGTATTTCCATTGGTGTATTTTCCAGAACAAACCCTAAAAATAGCTGAGACTGATGATAATGGTTTATCTTGGACAATGTTGAAAAATTCTGTTGTTGATACAGAGAATAACACTGTTTCTGCCATTACAAAGCTCAATAGAGGCTATATTATTGTTGCTGGATTTGTGAATCCAAAGATTATGTGTAACTACGATGATAGTGTTAAAGGTGTTTCAACAATAAAGAGCTCCATGTCTCCTATTGGATCGATTATTAGTTCTCTTCAGTTTTATTACCAAGTACTTATCGACATCTTGCAGTATCGTTCGGAGCGTCCTATGCTATAATTTCACTTGCAGTTGCATGAGCTTATGGCTCATTGTAGAGCAAGCCTGGCTCTATTGGGCTCGTAGCTCAATGGTAGAGCAGCTCCCTCTTAAGGAGTTGGTTGTGGGTTCGAGTCCCTCCGAGCTCACCTGATAGAGCTGGGCTTGTTACTTGAATATTTATATACGTGTGCTATACTCATCACTATTATGCCAACAGCAAAGAAAAACACAAACAAACCTGCTAAGACAGTTACAAAAAAAGAAGTCATTGAGACAAACGTTCTTGATGAGACGCAACCACGCTCATCAATGAAACCATACCTCCTCGTGTTCCTTGGTTTTCTCCTTGTAGCCGGTTTTTTTGGTAAACAATATTTTGTTGCTGGGCTTGTGAACAATAAACCTATTTTCCGTGTCGCAATAATTAGAGAACTAGAGAAACAAGGTGGTCAGCAAACTTTAGATTCTTTGGTGACACAAGAGCTTATTCGCCAAGAGGGTGCCAAGAAAGGCGTCAATGTAACCGAGGGCGATGTTGATAAGAAGATTGCAGATCTCGATGCACAATTTAAAGCACAAGGTCAAACTCTCGATAAGGTTCTTGAGCAACAAGGTCTTACACGTGACGAAATAAAAGATCAATTAAGAGTACAAATCGTACTGGAAAAGTTATTGGGTGATAAAATAAATGTAACCGAGGAAGATGTCGATGCGGCGTATGAAGAGCAAAAGGAGATTTTTGAGGGAGAGAAGGACATGAATAAAGTCCGAACAACTATTCGTGAAACACTTAAAAGTCAGAAGCTATCTACAGAAGCCCAAACGCTTTTAGCTGAACTCAAGAAAAACGCTCAGATCAGACAATTCGTTACGTACTAAATAAGCTCGTCTTTACGTGCTTTCATAAAACGTGACCACTCTTCGAATATATCGATGAATACTTTGAATGGTGCCTCAATAAGTGTGTCAAAGAGGATGATAAAGAGATTGAACCGTCCAATTTCCTTACTTAGTATTTTACCTACATAAATCACAGGGAGCATAATAAAAGTAACGACACTTACGAGTGGATTGTTTCTTGATTCAAGCATGTACTCCTTAGGGGCTTGTCGAATTCTGTAACCAAAAAATGCCACGACACTGGCAAAGAACATGAATATTACCTTACTGAGGAGATTAAAGTTTAATGCATCAAGAGCTACATATATGCCGGTGAAAATAAGATAGAAAATAACGACGTATAAAATGGAAAAGAAAAAAAGTAATGTTGGTCTTCGAGCTTTACTCGATACATCAAAGATAACCTTTGACGACTCAAATGACGGATCAGTATCTACAATATCTATGAGTCTCATGTAAATACGTTTAGTATTATCATCAGAGGGTGGACTGATAAATGATACAAGCAGACCCATGAGGAGTGGTGGGAACAAGGTATTGATTGCTAACGACAAGAGATGTACCTCGCCAAATATAAATTGACTTAATGGAAGTTCTACAAGGAGCACGATGATCATCTTTGTAAAGAATATATAAATGATACTTCTAAATGCGGCTGCGTTTAGTTTCTTTGCAATTTCATTATATTTTGAAGTGCATACCGCATTAACTTCTTCCCATAACTTTTCACGATGCATGAGAAGTGACTCTCCATCAATTCCCTCTTTGTCAAGAATTTGATACATAACGCGGAATGGTGCTGATTGGCGCCATGCGAACTTAGTAAGTTTTTCATTATATGGATTTTTAAGAATACGACTAGATTCCCTATAGAAAACATGAAAATTTTGAGCAACCTTCAATATCTTTTCTCGTGGTAGTTGCGATAGTGGCCCAAAATTGATAATAAAGAGATGGTAGCGAATGAATACCTCATCATTTTTAAGCAATGCCTGCTCTGCAGCTACATAAAAGAACGTGCTTTTATCATCCTCTGTCACTCCATTTATATCAATCTTATCCCTGAGGACCTGGTAGAAATAATAAAGATACGCAGAAGTTCTATAGGTATTTTGGAAACTTAAAGATTCTTCGATTTCACAACCGAGTAAGTCAAGAATTATATGAAGAAGCTGATTGGTATTTTTTATTGTATGCGTTGCTAGGATTTCTTTGTATAAATACACATAGTCATCAATAATTTTCTGTAGCTCATTAACTTGATTGATACCTATCGAGCGTTTCTTAATATAATTTCCCCACATGAGCTCCCGAATAAGATTCTCAGCTTCACCCTTTCCAGATAGGTTAAGTGAAAGCCTTCGTCTAAGCACACGTGATATCGCATGTCGCCGTATAAGATGTTCTTCATTAATTTCTATAGCGTTGCGAATTTTTTCATACATAACGCCAAGAAAGGTTACCGTTTGAGAGACTTCGTATGCTTCGCCTTCTGGAGGCGGGCTGTAGGTAGGCGTCGCGGACAAAGTAGTAAGAAGGGCCCTTGTGGCTTTAGAAAGTTTAATGGCAGTAGTGTTTTCAGTTTGCTGTGACATGTCGTGCTAAGGGCATAGTATACCAAAGACCTGTGTTATACTAACTTTGTGAGAATTCTAGCGTGTGATTCAGGCGTTGAGCGAACAGGATATGCTGTACTTGATACGGATAAGAAACATAACCTTCTTACTGTCTATGACTGTATTTTTACCCACAAATCTAAAGATCTTTCCCAACGACTGAGCGAGCTTTCAATAAAATTAGATGAAATTTTAACTACATATACGCCTGACATTATTGTTATAGAAAAACTTTTCTTTACTAATAATCAAACTACCGGCATTATGGTAGCACAAGCACAAGGCGTGCTCCTTATGCTAGCTGGAAAGCATACTATAAAAGTAGCGTTTCTGACTCCTACACAGATTAAGCATACTGTTACAGGATATGGTCGTGCAGATAAAAAAGGAATACAAAAGATGCTACGATTATTACTAGGACTTGAAACAGATCCCCAGCCTGACGATGTGACTGATGCAATTGCATGCGGCTACGCCTACTGTACAATTAATAAACTATTATGATTGGAAAACTAACGGGCATTTTGTCTGAAATCCATGGTGATGAGGTTTTTATAGACACAAAGGGTGGTGTTACGTATTGTGTACAGCTCTCTCCAAAGATCAGAGATAAGATTGGCATAGAAAACGATGAAATTTCTATATATACCTACTTGGATGTCAAAGAGGATAGTCTTGTATTATTTGGATTTGATAATTATGAGAGCTTCAATATCTACTCTTTAATACTTTCAGTAGATGGTGTTGGTCCTAAGACAGCCTATACGATTGTGAGTGCGTATGAAAGTTCACAAATTAAGGATGCAATCGGACGAAACGATGTATTGTTTTTTCAAGAAATAAAAGGAATTGGCAAGAAGACTGCACAGAGAATTATTGTTGATTTAGCCTCAAAAATAGGCGCCGAAGTAGATTTAGAAAGCATGTATGTTACCGAGGATAAAGATGCTGTTGAAGCTCTAATATCTCTTGGATTTAAGAAGCAGGAGGTACTACGCGTTCTGCAAAAGATTGATAAGGATATACCTCTTCAAGAGAAGCTTACCGATGCGTTACAGTTATTAACGAAAAAGCATGAATAAAGCAGCAAAAAATAACAGAAATGGCGATAATGTCGAATCGACGCTCCGTCCCCCATCATTAAAAGATTACATTGGTCAACCAAAATCGAAGAAATCTTTGGAAATTTTCCTTCAGGCAGGAAAGCAACGAGGGGGGCCAATCGAGCACATACTTTTCTATGGCCCGCCAGGAATGGGAAAAACAACTCTTGCACATATTGTGGCTAGAGAGTTATCAAGTGAGCTTCGTATAACCTCTGGCCCCGCAATCGAGAAAGCAGGTGACCTTGCTGCAATTCTTACTAATCTCAATGATAATGATGTGCTGTTTATTGATGAGATCCACCGACTCCCCCGTTCTGTTGAGGAAGCCCTTTACCCCGTGATGGAGGATTTTGCGTTGGATATTGTACTGGGGAAAGGTCCAGCAGCAAGAACAGTTCGATTAAATGTGCCCAAAATTATTATCATTGGTGCAACAACGCGTATGGCACTCCTTTCCGCACCATTCAGGGATCGATTTGGGCTTGTACTCAATCTTGATTTTTATACTATCGATGAAATGGCGCGCATCATACAACGCTCGGCCGAAATTCTTAGGCTTCCCCTAAAGTCGGAGGCCGCTCAAGAAATCGCAAAGCGCGCTCGAAAAACACCGCGCATTGCAAATCGTATGCTAAAGCGCCTTAGAGACATCCAGGAAATACATAACTATGATGTCATTGATATGGATGCCATGGAACGTCTTTTTGAGCTTGTCGATATAGACAGCGAAGGATTGCAGAACATAGATAAAAAGTACCTTCATTTACTGATTACTAAATATAATGGCGGCCCAGCGGGTCTGAGTACGCTTGCAGTGTCGCTATCTGAGGATAAACAAACCATTGAGGAGTTCGTAGAACCCTATCTACTTCAGTCCGGATTTATTAAAAAAACAGCAAAAGGTCGTACTGCAACAAAGAAAGCGTATCAGCATCTGGGGCTCAGTCATCTCTTTCATCGTTCTCCAGATGCTTCGACACAGCAAGAAAAATTGGTATAATACATCTACTTTACATTACCCTGCTCGGGTGGTGAAATTGGTATACACGCAGTCTTGAGGAGGCTGTGCAGCAATGCGTGGAGGTTCAAGTCCTCTCCCGAGCACTTGGTAATAATAATACAGCAATTCTTCTACCAGTCTGCATACCCACCTCTTGACAGATGGCCGAAATCCCATAGAATAGGAAAGACAGGTCAGGAGAACAGGCTAAAATGGCATACTTAATGTATGCCGTAAAAATGATATCAACAAACAACAATGGTTGTTGTAGGCGTAATGCTTTTGGTTTTACTCATTGGATTGGTGAAATTTGTTTCCTACTGGCAGCTGAACGGAGAAATGCATTACGATAAGGACCCCTATATTGATACTCAATTTACTAATTCTTTCACATTTGAGAAGTTTAATACGATCAAGAAAAGTATGACTGAAAATAGTGTCATTGAGCTTATTGGTCAGCCATTTGAAAGAAATATTTACGGGTCGTCTAACTATAAAGTAACTCATGATCAGAATGCTATTGAAATTCCACCTCCTGACTTTATACAGGATTGCTTGGGGTATGGCAGGGATGGAAAACTTGGAGATAAGGGAGACACGTCATAGTACAGCTATGTTGTATGTTTCAAACAGGACCAGGTGGTAAGTACCGTAATCAACGAGTTTTTTGATTGAATCAATGCGCTAATCAGTATTCAAAATGTAGATTATAGAACTACTTCCCGTACTTTTCAGACACCATATCATCGACCATAGGATTAGCCCAGGATTAAGATCCTCAGGATCAAAAAAGCATAATGATAGTAGCATTGAGTTCAAATCTGATGCTATCTGATTAAATTGTGCACGAGGATTCTCGGGATCAGTATTAGACTCGACTGAATGCTCCCTCATCAAGTAATCTGCGTGCCACCTTGCTATTTGATTGCAGCCATAATGTGGTGGCAATCTATCGGAAACAAACATACGTCCAATGAAGGTTCCCAGCATGAATATAAGTTCAGCTCATTAGCAGATGCATTCTGTTTTGCATATTTACAAAAAAATTAATGCATTACTTCAATTGTATGCTTTTTATTCGTAATCCAGCCCAGTGATTGAGTAATTTTTTACAAACCCTCTTTACGCATTGCTCTTTTGAATAAATAAACTCTCCTGTTACCAAAACCTCTTTGTTTACAAACTGCTCCAGCTCAACAGGGCTTTCGGCTATCATAGTCTGAATGTCTCTATTATTCTCCCAAAAACAGCGCTCTTCCTCACCTGATTCTTGTTCACATACGTAATGCTTGTTAGCATCTGATGTTGTAACATAGTGAATGTTGTACAAATCCTCCCCAAATACATTTTTTTCGATAGTATATACGGCTTGCTTATCGTTAAATGGGAAGAATTGTGGCGGTTTTTCTGTAAATACAGCATGGGCAAGTGTCATTACTATAAATGTAAACACAGCGTTAAAGATCATTATGAGAACAAGGAGAGGTGTGTTTAACCACTTTAATTTACTTCTAAAAACTAAAGGTAAACTATTTTTCGATTGGAGCGTATTTCTGAAGATAGAAAGGGTAAAATAGAAATATGCGAGTGGTAGGATAAGTAAGATGATGGTCATAAGTAAACTGAGCAACAGCTGACCTGTATCTGGAGTGCTGAACATGCCAGCTTCAAATGTTTGTTTTAATGCAGCAAAATAATAAAGAATTACGATCCCAAGTGACACAAAGGTAAGTATTAGGATGATTAGCGCTGTCCCCCTCAGTAGTGCTTGTTTTTTCATTTCTATATTCACAATTATATACTAATTGGCGTATTGAGCAATATACTAACCTACTTAGGGTAATAGATGTTATAACCACTATCTCCACATTGAAGACCCGAATAATCCTGCCAAAGACAATCCAAAAAAGCAGCTAAACCAAGAGCATGTTATAAAAGGACAATCAAAAAATACATCTTCTCTACTCCTAATCAGTCCACGAACAAACGCTTTATAGGATGTGCTCATCATGTAGAATGGAGGTGGTCAGCTTGAGATGTACAGAGAATCGTTTGAACCAATCATTGTCTCATCTCCTTTTTAAAATGAGCTATTGCAGCAAGGAGGGTAGATTTCTGTTTAGGATTAATTTGGGAGATTAAATAGGTTCGAACATCGTCCCAGATGGTGCACCATACAGAACTTTTCAAATAATATTTCGCTTTAGCCCTATGTAGAGGGCTCTTCTTGGGTTCGAGCGGGTTCAATTTCTTATTCGTCTTTTTAGCACCTTTTTTGTAGCGAATAAATAGATATCGAAGCTGAAATTGCAACTTCTTATCTAGTAAGATCGGTTTCGAGCCGACGGTCTAAAAATGGTCTTTTGTCGTCTGTTTCCCCACTTTCAAACCGTTGAGCTGCAAGAAGTTCAAATTCAAAGCTATCCTTGGCAGTATCTGCCCATTCATTATTACCCGGTGCTGTTTGATCCAACTGTTTCATGATTTCTCCTTTTCCAGAAGTAATACTCTTTTCCTATTAGTAAATTCCTGATCGGAATGTAACGTACCATCTGATTTGTCAGGTGATATCTTAAGACTAACGAGGTTATTTATTCGTTTGTAACGTCTTCAAGGGCTTTCTGCAATGTTTCATGACTGTTTGCAACCACAGTGCTGTCCTTTGCTTTACTTTCTCAAAGACTTCAAGTGCCAACTCCGCAAACTCAATAACAAGCTCTAACTGTGTTAATTCTGCAGTAAATTGACCTTCAAGCTTGCCGGATGATATGTATGGTTGACTACATTTATTTTCACTGTTTTTCTTTGTACAGCGGTAGTAAGCAAATACCTGCGAATCTCCGTTTTTATAGTGCTTCGTGTGTGTTTCTACAGTAATTCGATAACCACACTCACCAGATGTAATAATCCCATTAGTTGCAGAGTCGTGTTTATGCGGCTTTCCTTTTGCTCTGCCCTCTACAATATCCTCCAATAGATTAAATTCTTCATCAATCAATAGTGGTGGGGTGCTGGGCCTGATAAAGTCTTCCGCAATAGCTAAACTTTCCGGTGTAAAATGGGTCTTTCATAAAAAAGTATGTTAAGACTTATTACTTGTAAGTTAGTTGTATTAAAGTAAAACTACAACGCACCAAGCTGTCATTATGATCGCTCAGTGGATGTAAGATATCAGTACAATAAATACATTAGAGATTGCTCACCCCGCCAGATAGGATCCAATGTGATATTGTAGGTTGAGTAGATTTACTTAAAACGGGTGTAATTTTTGAGTGTTTTTGACCAATAACCAAGATCTACGATGTCATCTATCCAACTCATTTCCCCGAGAGTATCTAGCATTGTTACAGTTGCGTACTGATCCAATAACCAGATGTTATTTAGATCATCTGCATGAACAGCAAAAGTGACGAAATGCGCACCAATGCCTTCCTCACCTCTAAAGACATACATTGCCATTCTTGCCTCCCAATCAGGCATAGCATCAATAACTTGAGCTCCGAAACCTGCTCGATGGTAACATACGCCACATGGTCGAGTCGATGTAATTATTGCATCTAAATCACTTAACTTCCCAGCAGCTAATCGTGCTGTTGAGTGTGATTGATGATATGGAATATTATTCTCGATGGTTTTTCCAACTGCATTTAAGAGATCAGTTTTCGAAGCCCCTATTCTTTTTGCATATTCACTAAAGCTTTTTCCTATGGCCTCTGCAATGGAGGATGGTCGAGACATTACCACAGCTGCATCCATAATCATCATCCGCTCAAGATTTCTGCCCACCCCATTCAAATCACCTAATCTACCCCGTTCAATAAGTTCCTGCACCACTTCAACAGATTGGGCATACGGGCCAGAGGTTGTTAGTTCCAGATCGGCAATTCGTGGATGCACAGGAAAACGTCCTCCGGGCAGTTTCACTGAGCCAAATGCCATCATGGGATTCACCATGCCCAATCCACCATCTAAAATCATTTGTCTCCGAGCATCGTTTTTTGAAACATAGGTGTGTGTAGCCTCATTGATATAATCATAATTCCAACCCAATAATTTATTTCTTGCCCAGGCGTATGGCCATAACATTGGATTATATTGATCGGCCAGTGTCAACATGCTGAGAAGTCCTCCGGAGCCATTGTTTAACTTTCCAACCAAACATTTAAAATAATCAGTAGAACAGGGTAATGCTACATCTGGATAACCTTCTGTGCCAGGATATTTTGTACGGCATTCTTCTTCTGTTCTACAGACTATGGTATGACCCGAGGGGTCATTGAAGGAAAGTGGATTATTGCTTGCATAAAAATATCGGTTGAGATCATCATTTGAATCTGGTTGAATAAACACGCCTGTTTGAGGCGAGTAAAAACGAGCGCCAAAATTCATAACAGGTAGATTGCTGATAGTACGCTGGCCCGTAAACCCTTTGTCTGTTGGCGCTTTGATACTCTCTGTACCTGTTATCATAGGTGTGTTCGGAGGAGATACTGTCTCTACCGGTGATCCGTATGGAAAATAATCTGGTAACGATTTTATCACTCCTTCGCTATCAACAATAACACGCGTTGATGAAAGATAATCTTTTATCAAAAAATAAGTATTCGTTGTTCGGACGTTATTATCTGTGCCGGTATCATGTTGTGACGTTTCATGTAAAAATGTCACATGTGGACCAGCTGATAAATAGTGCCTCTTTGACAAGATTGCGCCGACTGTTTCCTCTTCATAATTGCCCCAGCGGTACAAAGCTGATTGCGGAGTTAAGGTTGCAAGTGTAGAAAGGGAAAATGAGGCGTGATTTCTTGTGTTATATTCCAGCTGCTTGGTCAAATCACCCCCTACATCATATCCAAAAATAAATTCACGATTTGAGGCTGTTGTATCTTGACAAATATCTGAAACGTTCCTTTTCTCCTTGATTCTTATTAACTGGTCTACGGTGTTGTAAAAATAACAAAATTTTGTATCATCGGTCAAACGTCCGAAATTGTCGTATTGAAATGTTGTATTTTTTCCTTGTCCCTTCTCAACGATGAAGGTCGGCATGGGTATACGTGACGGTTGAGGGGTGGTGAGAACTTGCGCCAGCAGTGTTGAATCAGAGATTGCAGTAGATTCCCCAAGTACTTCACTCGATGATACGATTACATCTTGTGCTGGGCACGTGGTACCAGATGGTAAGACCAGTTTTGGTGCAAAATAGGGAAATGAGTTGTTATAGCAAATATTTTGAGTTGTTTGTTCATTTTTTTTTAGCAATCTTCCCCAAATATCTGAAGTAAAGGTAGTAGCATAACCTGCCGGATAGTTTGGGGGAGGGGTTGCTAATTCGCCATCCTGTGCGCTTATTTTTTTATCTACTCTTTTGATCTGTGAAAGATCATCATATTCTAGTGTACTAGAATAAGTTAGGGAACCGGTTATTGACGAAATATCACCAATCGTTGATTGGAGTAGATTCTCCCTTGGTGAGGGAGTTGTCGGCTTCTCGAACGTTGCTATATTCTCAGTGATTGTTGTAACTTCTCCAAATGAATTGTATTGCAACAATTGTCCGAACAGATCTTTATCATCATTCCCCACGGTGATTCCGATGCGGTGGAGTCGTTGTGATGGGTCATAATATGTGTTGTCTGTTATGGTGGTAACGCCTAGTTGCGTTGTGGTTTTGACATTCAAAGCATTTTTGTTGAAGTGTGAGTTAAGGGTGAATTGCGTTTTCTCACCATTTTTTTCTATCCATTGACTCTGCAATCCTCCATGATCAGCATATCCGAATGAAAGTTTGAGATTATCTGGCATGAGAATGTCTGCTGTTTTCTCAAGTGTATTGTAATGTGTCTCGCTTGTTCGAGCTTGCTCTTTATTAAACTGATCTATCACAACATTGGTGACTTTTTCTACATTGCCGGATTGATTATAGGAAAACTCAACTCTTCCATCTGTGTTCTGAGACCTGGCTATCTTACCCAATCCAAATGGTTCAGAATCATATTCATAGCGAAACATAGCATCTTTCGTTTGACTATCTTTTGAGCTAACTTCCTGCTCCAGAACCCTTCCCAACATATCATATTGATAATAAGTTGTTATTGTCTGACTTCCCGATCCGATACCCCTCATGCTCTTTTCTTTTGTATGACCCCTCACATAATAAACGTAATTAGTCGTGCCCTTTTCATCGTCAATCGTTGTTACAGGTCTACCCGCACGATCATAAAATGAACGTGTAACAAGCTTATGCGTGTTATTGTTTTTGTTAAGTGGGGAAAATGTTTGAATCTCTGTGGGCAAATTGATCAGATCTGTATCTGCCTGTCCATATACATGTCGCACAGCCATAACTTCGGGGTCGATCTTATTTCGTGAAGTTGTCAGTTTTATATGGGGGCGATTACGTGAATCATTAATTGAAAGCATTCCGATTCCGTTATTTTTCTCAACAAATGAGGCATTTTGTGCATAATAGTTGCGTACTACAACTTGTTCATTTTTCGGTTGAACTTTATCATCAAATTGTTGATTTAGACCATATATAAATGTAGTGCTTTTTTTTAAACGACCGAGTGCATCATATTCACTTTCGGTAATGGGAATTTTTTTTCCCGGCAACTTTGCAATATATTCAACTTGAGTATTAAGAAAATAGTCTTCTATGGATTCTGCATATGTTTTTGTATCACTGTTTAAGACTAATGTTTTTTTTGGCTCTATTATCTGCGAATCGTATGTAGCCAATACGTTACCGTTTGCATCGGTGTCAGGAGCTATCGACAATAAACGCTTATCAACACCTTCTATTGATGTTGATAATACTTGCGATTGCATTACAGTGCCAAAACTATCAAAAAAACTGTCTGATGTACTGTACCGATATAACTGATTTCTGTCTTGTCCAGCGGTAGAAACTAGTGATAGTGAACGAGTTACAGTCCCTGTAAGTTCTGAAGCAGACGATGGTTTATGCAAACTGTCATAATAACGAGTTATTTCAGACGGAGCATGTAATGTTTTGCCAAGATTGTTTGGATCGGGTTTGTACTTTGCCAAGATCCTGCCAAATGCATCATAAATATTTGTACTTATCTGAAATTCTTTTGAAACGTCTTTGTCTAATTGTGCTGCTACAGTCGTTGGCAGTTGAAGCACCGGATGATACTGATATCGAATACGTCGTGTAGGCTCATGATCCGCGAGTACTGCGGTTTCAAGACTCAAAGAATGGAAGTAATCATCCAATATGGTACTTGATTCAAGCTGTAGATCTGAAGTTTTAGTATCACTGACATACAACCCTTCTAAGCCAAAATCTTTTTTAAGATCGGATCCATATGGATTGTTCGATGTTTTAATTCCGACAGAATAAATATTTGGCTTTGGACCCCAAACCTGCTTGACACCACCGATACGCCATTCTTTCTTTTCTGACGAAATTTCTTCTTCCCAATAATGAGGCAATGTTATGGTGACCGACAATCGTTCTTTCTCTCCTCCACTGGTAAATACTATATTGCCCTCGTTGTTTCTAAGTATTTTAGGATCATTTTCCGTTATGCGTAATAAAGCCCGAGTCTCAAACGGCAACGCAAAATGCACTGGTTGCGCGAATGGATTTAAATCATAGAGTGATTCACTGCGTTCAAATTGCTGCCCGCGCGGACATTCTTTTCTACCACTTCCAACAGATCCGTCGCAGTCATTATCATGTGCGACATATGTGAGGTACGGCATGGTCTTGACCATTCCGGTTGTATTAAAATAGACATAACGGGTAAGATTGTCATTTGGATCTAGATCGTTACCATCTTTATCTACAGCACCCAACATTTCACTTTTTAATACATTTCCCCATTCATCAAAACGTAACTGTCTGTGTGAGGTATAGGTTTCATATTTTAAGTCAAATGCATTGTCTACTGTCTTTAACACTGATGTAATCTGTCCTGAGAGAGCGTTGTTTATATCATCTGGAAACGGCTCACGAATAAAATTATCAGCTTGACTCAAAAACAAAAAATTAGGTTGATTGTGACGTATCGGATTACATTCATCAGTTGGATTTTGAGCTGCGAGGCTTACATTTCCGTTAGGATAATACAGATAATGATTATTCACTTTGCTTACTATATGCTTTTCATCAACAGCGCCGCTGTTATCAAACACAATTTGCTGCTTAATCATGCCCTTTGTGGCGCTCACTTCAAAACACCCACCAACCCATCTGCGCACTTTACGATTAGGATCTCTATTGTCTTCCTCGACTGTCGCTGGAACTTCATTAGACTGATAAAAATCAGTTCTCATATGACTCATCAGTTTATTATTGTCTAATGAATTATAGTCATATTTCTTTGTTTCTACCCAGGTGTAGCCCAAAAATTGCCTGCCGGAATATCTTTCTTTATTTGAAGATATTCTATATTCCTCGGCAAACGCTTTGATATCTCCATACTGGTATGTTTCGCGCCAGTTCTTTTCGGGATCGGCCGTGTTTATGAGCTTTTTCTCTACAACCTTTACTCCCCTGTATCCTTTGAATGGTCTATTGAAATGATCAAAGTAGTGTGTGATGACCGGTTCATATTTGAAAACTGTCTTTCCGCCGTATCCATTATCTATTGTTTCCAGATAGATTGTGTCTCCTGCAACGCCGGGAGTGAGGTAATGCATACGACTGTCATCAGGAGTAATTCCTGCAAATGGCAACATGCCAATTGCAGTGTATGCAAACGAAATAGGCGGTAACGCATCTTTGCCATCAACGCCAATCTCCTGGATTGATTCAAGCAGTGAGCCAAATGGAGCGATCTGTGATCTACTGTCACTAACAGAAACTTTTTCATCCTTTTTATATGCGAGCTTGTACTTCTTTTTTAGATAGTACCCAGTTTCACCTTCAACGGGTACAGGCTGCGGTGATACTTTATTATCATATGAACTCGGAAGTCTCATCGCCACAGTGACCTCTTTGAGTCGGTGGCGCATTGCCCGCATTGGCCCTGTATCAGATCTTTCTTCCCAGCTAAACATGATTTTATATCGGCCGTCATGCCAAGTAATATATATTGGATAGGTTGTTGCAGAAACATAGCCTCTGCCGCGTCGATAGTCAACACGGGGACTACCAAGATGATCGGTCACCCGCTGCTCCGCATTGTACGCATATACGGTTGTTTGCAGTTTTGGGGTAATAATCTTTCGCAGATGCCACTTTGTCGTGACCAGACTTTGGAAGTTGTCTTTGTGTTCACATGGATCACTTTTTGTACGACCTTCACATAGTTTAGTTGAGGCGAAACTTAGAGCGACATCAGCTCCTTCAGTATAGAGCTCCTCTTTTTTTCCGTCGCCATTATCTTGGTCAACTGAGCGGGATTTATTATAGCGGCCATATGCATCAATTAAGGCTTTAATGGAAGACGCAGACACGTTTGTTTCACCGAACTCATACTGTGTGCCATCTTTCGTGATGATAGTCCAAGAATAAGGATCAAGAATATCAAAGTTATAATTATCATCACGTTCGTCGCCGTCAAGATCTTTTCTCGTAATACGAGTCTGAGGATCGCCGTGGATGATGGTTAAAAATGAAGCGGGCACACTGACCCACGACTTTGTTTCCCGGTTGTAGCGAAGCTCAGCAGATATTCCTCCCGGAAGATTTAATATGAAACGATGATAATCGTCATAGCCATTGTCGTCAGTATGTTTGATTTTATAGGTACCAAGCTCCTGTTTATCATCGCGCACGATAGAGCCGACACCTCTTATTGAAAATCCATGCCCCGGAAGAGATGGTGCATATGTCCCTACCTCATGATTATAATCACTTCGCGCTTCATCGGTAGATAAAGACGAATAACTGAGCCCAACGTTTGGCGACCCACCGCCCGGGGCTGCCGGTGCCTCGAATGTATATTCATAATTTGAAGCGCCGGTATTGGCGGCGACTGTGCCAAGCGTCATCGGGACGACAGTTCGGCCCTGACTGGTATCACCTTCACCTGTAGTTTGGTTAGTGATAGGTGGTGGTGGTTTTATAGGCGCTTGCGTGGGGGTGATGATTTCAACGTACTCCTTTTGTGCAAGAAATTCCGGAATAGGCACTGCTGTGAACATATACGGACGAGCGTCATTCATTTTCTTTGCTATACCTTTTCTTTCATCCAGCATTGAATCAAGCGCTTTTTTGAGCGTGTCGAAGTCTTTAAATGCCTGTGCATAATTTTCTTCAATTGATGGTGCGTTGATGATAGACGTGAGTATTTGGGCGCCGATAAGACGTTTAAGCGGTTCTTTAAACGTGAAAGCGAGGCTGATAAAAAGGGTAATCGTTATGACAAATACATAGAAAGCACTTTCGCGTTTTAACCTACGGTTAATATATTTCACAGTACGTATAAATATAACATCTGTCTGATTGTAAATGAAATTGTCTTCACTATAATACGTGCGCTGACTGAAATCAAGAGCATATTGATGTGTACAATTAAAGCAGAAAAAAACCATTTTTACGTCTACATACTTAATAGGAGATTACAAAATACACTGATTGTTTCGGACTGTTCATTCCTTTATTTTTTGGATGAACGAGAAAAGTACTCTGAGCATAAACTAGTGAGGATAAGGGGTTACGCCTGATATGTCCTAATGACTGACATTTTGATCATTACACAAAATTTGTAACTAATGATAGCGGTACTCAATTGTAAGCTTGCATGATCTCTATCACACACATCAAGTGTTCTCGTCATAAAACAGCATTTAACTTCAAGATACTGTCAATTATTTACGTAGGCTGAGAACTAGTATTGGCATGGTGGTAATGGTGCACGTGTTGGTTTAGGGGTCATTTTTATTGATGTGCCTGTGATACTAGGCTGTGGTTCATTAAGGCCCCCACCTTCCCTTCTTCTTGGTGATGGACCAAAAGTGGGTGTTGGTCTGGGTGAAGGAGATGTATAAACAAAAGCTGTTGGCAATGGTTTTTCCAGTATAATACGATGTTCAGGCGTAGGTGTGATTGTTACGCAAGGATAAAGTGAAGGAGTTGGAAATGGAATGTTAGCTGAGTCTGACTCAGTTGCTCTACTAGAATTCGTGAGCGAATTACTTGATAATTGTCTTGCAATCGTAAGTAGAGTTATTGAAACTACTATGATCAAACTTATTATTGCTATCAGTTTCCAGTGAGTTTTTACAGATAACAAATATTTCTTATGTTGAAAAAACTCACTATTTTTGAAATTTATTTCGTTATGGTCGTTCATTCTGCCTTACATCATACTTCGGAAGTAACACTTTATCAAGAACTTAAGACCGGTCATGTTTTTTTCGGTATAATATCGTTATGAAAAAGGTCGCTTAGCTCAGTTGGTTAGAGCACTGCGTTTACATCGCAGGTGTCAGGGGTTCGAGTCCCTTAGCGACCACTCGGTATGAAGAAATTTATCACCATAGCAGGAATTAGTTTACTATTCCTAATAATTGCTTTTTTTCTATATGGCATTCTAAGTGGCCCACGTATTTTTACTGATTATGAACGCCGCTCTGTGAAAATTGGTAAAGAGAAATATCGTTTATACGTTTCCGATACAGAACCTAAACGAATGCGAGGATTATCCGAAGTCGCCAGCATGCCAAATAACCAAGGCATGTTGTTTATTTTTGAAGAACCTGATACATATGGTTTTTGGATGAAGGATATGAAGTTTCCACTTGATATGATATTTCTTCGAGAGAACAAGGTCGTCGATCTAAAGGAAAATGTTTTGGAAACATCTTTTCCACAAATATACTACCCCATTACAGCAGTTGATGCTGTTATCGAGCTTCGAACGGGCCAAATTAAGAAAACAGGAATTCGCATTGGGGATCCGCTCAAGATCTCAAAATGATATAATATTGTGCCTAGAGCCCGGGTGGTGAAATGGTAGACACGCAACACTTAAAATGTTGTGAGGCAACTCGTGCCGGTTCGAGTCCGGCCCTGGGCACAAAAGACACGATCCTTATTAAGCCACGGTCTTGCCTCCTTAGCTCAGTGGTAGAGCAACGCTTTTGTAAAGCGTGGGTCAGAGGTTCAAATCCTCTAGGAGGCTCCCGTCCTTGTAGCTCATTTGGATAGAGCGGCTCCCTTCTAAGGAGTAGGTAGCAGGTTCGAATCCTGCCAAGGACACACAGTATGTCACACATAACGCTACCAGGACTTATTGATATTCATGTGCACCTTCGTGACCCAGGTCAAACACATAAGGAAGATTTTTTAACTGGCACTTCAGCCGCATTAGCTGGTGGATTTACTATGTTGGCTGACATGCCGAATAATGTGACGCCCATAACAACAGCGCAATTACTGAATGAAAAAATTAATTGTGCGCGCGAAAAAATAGTGTGTGATCTTGGATTCTATCTTGGTTCTCTTGGGACTAATCTCGAAGAGTTTGGTAAGGTGACTACTACTGCCCTTGGCTTAAAGTTATATCTCGATATGACTACAGGAGGCTTCATAATTGATGAAAATGCTGTTAACGCGATATATGATGCCTGGGTCAGTCAACAACCTATTCTTTTACATTCAGAAGAAGACAAAGTAAGTACACTAGTCTCAGCAGTTAAAAGAACCGGTAAAAAATCGCATTTTTGTCATGTATCGAGCAAACACGAACTGCAACAAATTATTAAGGCGAAGGAAGATGGGCTACCAATAACTTGTGGCGTTTGCCCCCATCATCTTTTCTTATCGGAAGATGATATACCTCAGCTTGGTCCTTATGGAAGAATGAAACCACTTTTGAAGTCAAAAGCAGATGTGCGATTTCTTTGGGAGCACATAAAATATGTAGATATTATTGAATCCGATCATGCACCTCATACTCGGGATGAAAAGGAATCAGATACACCACCATATGGTGTTCCAGGACTTGAGACAACGCTCCCCTTGATGTTAACAGCTGTTGCAGAAAAACGTATTAATAACGACGATATAGTGAGACTCTGCCATACCACCCCCAAAAAAATTCTCGGTCTTTCAGATCAAAAAGACACGTATGTTCAAATTCAAAAAGGCTCATTTGAAATACGAAATGAAAACCTTTTTACTAAATGTGGCTGGACACCATTCAATGGATACAAAGTTACAGCGAAGATTTCTAAAGTAACACTCAGAGGGTCGACAGTTTTTGAAAATGGTAGTATTATTGCTCATCCTGGTTCTGGTAAAATAGTGACACCATGAACAATTTGCCTTTCTACGATCCTCTCAAATCATACAATCAAAACTACAACGAAGGTCCATTCGGAGACTTTGCTACAGCCGAAACCTTTGTAGACCAAGGTGAACCTACCTATGATTTTCTTGGGCATAAAGTATATGCGCCATTTGGTATTCCGGCAGGGCCTGTCATAAACAGCAATTTTGTCCGGGGCGCTTTTAATCTAGGATTCGATATTGTTGTTTATAAGACGGTGCGAAGCGGGACATTTCCCTGTCACCCTTTCCCTAATGTACTATCTGTAGACCTTCAAGCTGACTTAACGCTACAGAAAGCGAAGGAAGAACCTCTCATTGCAAATTCCGAGTATAATGAGCCGATTTCTATAACAAATTCATTCGGTGTTCCATCGAAAGAGCCACAAGTATGGCAGGAGGACGTACGCACGTCGCTCACCTACGTAAAAAAAGGTCAAGTTTTAGTTCTGAGCTTTATGGGAACTGTGCACGAAGGTCAAACGGAAGAGGAATTTATCAAGGATTTTGTTGAAGCAGCACGCCTTGCGAAAGAAACTGGCGCGCCAATATTAGAAGTAAATTTATCTTGTCCAAACATTGGGAACGAAGGTCTTGTATGTTACAATCTTTCGGCGACGCGAAAAATACTTGAGGCGATTCGTAAAGAGATTGGAGATACACCGCTTATTGTTAAAACGGGCTATTTTGAAAATGATGATGCGCTTAAAGAATTCGCTGATATCGTTCATAAGTATGCCGAGGCTATTGCTGCAATTAATACTATTGCAGCTACTGTTGTTGATAAGGAGGGCAAGCAGGCATTACCTGGTAGTCCCGTCAGACTCAAATCAGGTATCTGTGGCGCCGCAATAAAATGGGCAAATATTGATATGGTTACAAAACTCAGTAGTCTTCGTCAGAAACATAGCTATTCGTTCAAAATTATTGGCGTGGGTGGGATTATGACGGCACAAGACTATATAGATACAATTCAAGCAGGTGCAGATGCTGCTATGAGTGCAACCGGTGCGATGTGGCATCCTCGCTTAGCTCAAGAAGTTAAAGTGCTTATTTCCTCGAAATAGTATAGGTGTATGGGTAATAGAGAAATACTGCAGGCTGCTCATCAGTAACCGTCTTTTGAAAATCTTCATATATTTTTTCTCTTTGCTTCGTATTAACAATTCGTCTACCGTCTTCAAGTAACTTATCTATCTTCGCATTATTAAACTTAGTTATGTTCGTGGTTTCTTGGGTAGAATGCCAAAAAAAATATTGATCTGGATCTTTAGGAGGATTCCATGCAGTGAGAAGCATATCAAACGACTCGGGCACTGCAGAAACTATCTTTAGATTAATATTTAGACCAATTTTACTCAGTTCGTTCTTAATATCCTCAGCTTGGGATATATAATCATAGAATGTATATAGCGTCAGCTTAGCAGAATCGGAAGCTGTGACATTCTTCTCGATTAACGCTTTAGCTTTTGTAGGGTTTTGCTGAACCTCCTTAATACCATCGTTAAATGCCCACGAAGTCGGTGGAATTGGCCCCTTAGCTAATACACCATAATCCGTCATAGGAGGAATAGCCTGAGCAATACCTTTTCGAACATCTCTTTCCTGTAGTGCATTTGATTGTGTGTTAAAAAAAATACTGACTATTTGATTGTAATCGACTACTCTATCAATTTTCGTGTTTTTCCATGATGATAGTCCTGTTGCAACATTCTTACTTGGTGTAGAAAAGGAAGTAATTTCTCCTTTTTTATAGGCTGTAACTAGCTCATTTTCAGTTTTATAAAATCGGTACACAAGATATGGTTTACCGGCTGAGTTCGGTGCTAAATCTATACTTTGAACAATATTTTTTTTTGCAACGTATGATTGAGTTTTGTAATGTGCTCCAATCCCTATTAGTGGAGCTTTTATTACGGGCTTAGAAAGATATATGGGGAATATGGTAAGTGGTTGTTTCAAGTTAAAATCAATCGTATAATCATCAACAACTTTGATGGTCACATCCTGAAAGTTATACTGTATATCTTGGGCTTTAAATTTTTTTCCATCATACCATAGTAGATCAGTTTTTAGATGAAATCTATATGTCTTACCCTCGTTAAGCACCTCCCAAGAATTTGCCAAAACCGGCTGTAATTCCCCATTCTTATCTGTGGTTATGAGGGGAATGGATAGGAGATTCGCAATTTCAATAGGAGGATTTTGAATAGGATACTGACCAACTATGCCAGTAATCTTCTTGCTTGAAAATATAAGAGAATTAAATAAGGGGAAAAAGTTAATGATAAATACAATACCGAAAAAGGCAGCCACAAAGCTAATAACTATAAATCTGAAGTTCTTTCTTGAGAACGAAGTAGCGAACCAATAGTAGTGTCGAACCTTTCTTTGAATTGACTTCATATTATTGCAAAAGGCTGGTCACAGAGAGAATGAAGAACACAAACACAAGGACTGCTGTAATTCTGAGCATCCATTTCTCAAGACCTCTTCGAGTTTGGAAGTTTCCTCCCATGCCACCCCACGCACTACCAAGCCCCTCACCTTTTCCTTGGAATAAGGTAAGTACAATGAGTGCGAGTCCTACAACAATTGTCGCGATAAGCAAAAAACTATTCATACCTCTATTATAGCATTTGTCTAGTCTAATAGATTGCGATTTCTCAAATGTACATGATACTTCTTAGCGAAACGGTGTGACTCATCTCTCATTGATTGGAAAAGCTTGAACAGTAACCTATATTCAGTAAGATTAACTGGTCTAAAGTTGGATTGGGGGGTAATGATTCTGTCTGGTCGTTTCGCGATAGATATGAGTGGGATATCTATACCACGCTCTTTAAAGAGCGTGAAAATGGTTGATAGTTGCGGCCTTCCACCATCAAGCAGTATTAAATCTGGATACGGCCATTCATCATGCTCTAATCTTCTTTCGAGCGCCTCTCGCATCATACGAATATCTGATATTCCCTCATAATGAACGCCAAACTTTCTAAAATCCTTCTTTGAAAACTGACCATCTTTGAATACTATCATTGAAGCCGTAGGTTGCTCACCAAACAAATTACTTATGTCGTAACATTCAATTCTATACGTCGCGCTTATTGTTCTGTTAAATCCGTTCGTAATAAATTTCTGCAGCTCATTCTTTAATTCATCAATATCTATATTAACTCCCAAAGTTTCCTCACTGAATGATCGTTTATCCAACAATACAGAGAATTGTAAAAGTTTGTTTCGTACAACTATAGCTTTTTCGAACTCTAAGTTGTCGGCATATTTCTTTAATTCTTGCTCAAGAGATCGCGTAAACACGTTTGATTTTCCAGATAGAATACTCATAATTTTGCGAATATTAGACCTATACTGCTTTCTTAGGTTTTCCTTTAGTTGCACGTCGTGTAAGGATTCTATATAGCTTGGACATGGATTGCATAGACCTATACGAGAGTAAAAACAACCACGTTTTTGTACACTCCCGGCGGTACAAAATGGAACAATTTTTCGCAATTCATATAAGAGCTTCTCAGTCATAAAGGTCGATTTGAATGGGCCAAAATATATCGAGTTACCATCATTTTCTTTACGAACAGGTCGTATCCAAGAGTAGGGGCTGTTATCTTTAGATATTTTTATGTATAAATAGTGTTTATCATCCTTCCAAAGAACGTTGTAGCGAGGTTTGTTTTTTTGAATAAGTCGTGCTTCAAGAATCAGAGCATCAAAGTTCGAAAGTGTTGTTAAATAGGTAATGTTTGTTGCCTGGTGAACTATTGCTGCTTCTTTCTTGGAGTAACGGGCATGCTGTACGTGTGATTTTACACGTGCTTTGATATTAACCGATTTTCCGATGTATATTGGTTCTTTTGCAAGCCAAAATATATATACACCAATCTGAGAAGGTAGTTCCTCTATGAGTTTTGAAAGCATAGTTAATGTTTAGACCGCATTAATAACGAACCAAGGAGAATTCCAATTATACCGATTCCAGCAAGCATAAAAACGAAACCGTTTGTGTTATTACTTGAATCAATGAGCACATTTTTAGAAAAAAGCTTGATGCCGTCATATTCTATTACGAATTCGTCAACTTTCTGACTGTTTTGACGTGCTTTAAGTTTAATCGTGATTTCTTTTGATTCGTATGGAGCAAGATAGCCTACGTTTATTGCTCCTCCATCCAAAGTAATATATTTAGAGTTCATATTAAGACGAAGAGTATAAAAAGAACTGTTGCCAGTGTTTTTTACATATACAGTTGCTTCTTGAAACTCTTGAGGTGAAATTGTTTTAGGTATATCGGCAGAGACTGATAAGCGAGGTTTGTCTAGTGGACTCTTTGATGCAACAGATACACTTATGTCTTTACTCACTCCTGTTTTATAAAAGCCTGCTGGTAAAGGTGAGACTGGTGATTTGCCGTGAATTACAAAGGCAATATGATTAACATCAAATCCAGAAAAGTAATCAATGCCTGATGTATCTTCCCATGTCGGATCGACCTGCATCCAGATGTTTTGAGCAGGCTCATAAAATTCTGGCCATGCGTGTAGTACGTCTGTGACAAGTGATAGAGGGCGAATGCTGTGTTTATTTGAAAATCCATAGCCTTGAATTTCTCTCGCATAGATACCTTTTTCGCGGGAAAGCGCGATAAACAAATCAGTGAATTCGGTGCATACTGCTAGACTTGGTCTCTTAAGAACTTCTTCTGCACCAACTCTGTTATTTCCCTTCTCTACCTTGTCTAGTGAATATGAAAGTTCATCGACAACAAATCTATATACATCACGTACATTCTGAATGGAATCTAGACGTTTATCTTCTGAAAAAGAACCAAGTTTCCAAAGATCATGTTCAGTCAATAGATATTTCTTTTGTAGTTCAAAACGGGTCTTAATTGTTTCCCTGAGTTCCTCTTGAGGTTTAGTAAAGACTTCGATGTATGCATCCAAAAGTATTTTCTTTTTTTCCCTTGGTTCAAGCATGTATTCAGCTATGATGTTACCATCATCATCGGTGAAGACTTTTGTGGGTTCTGGACTAATTGAGTTTATATAAAGCTTCTGATAAAGAGTATCTGGCGGCAGAACAATACGTTCGATACGAGAAAATACCGTTGTATTCTCAAGATTGTAAGTCAACTTCGTTGTGTACCCCTGTGATGATCCAAAGACTCCGTAGATCGTTCGAACCTTAACATCATTCCATACAATGCGTGTACCTTCAATAAGTGATGGAATTGGTTTTGAAATTGAAAGTGTATCGTTGAATGTCGGAGGAAGTAGTAGCTCGACTTGGACTTTTGAGTTTTCATCAGGCTGAATAAGAGGCAAAATTACCTCAGTGACAAATCCTTGCTGCGAAAAAAGGTCATTAAGTTTGTATGATATTGTTATGAAATGTTCAGCTCTCTGAGCATTTGGCTCACTAAACTTAAATGTTACCTTCATACCTGAAGCATTTTCACTTCGAACAAAATCTATTGGACCGGTGCCATCTTGTGCAGAAATTGGCCCAGTTATAAAGTTTTTAGGAAACGTGAGACTAAACTCATTTATATATAGATCAGCCCTGAGATTTTTAAGATGTACATTGAGTACTACATCCAGGTTCTCATTGCTATCTGGAGTAAACGTGAAATTATAGTCAACGGTATACGTAGAAGTTTGAGCTCGAGTAGGAAGGGACGAGAAAAGAAATAGCGAGAGACAAGCTAGAATCGAGAAAAACCACCTCATATTTGTTCCAACTTTGTTAGATATTGACCAGTATAAGAATGTGTAATACTCATAACTTCATCAGGAGTCCCAGTCGCAACAATCTGACCACCTTTATCACCGCCATCTGGGCCCAGATCAATAATGTAGTCCATATTTCTAATTACATCCAAATTATGCTCTATTATTACTACAGTATTACCTTTTTGAACAAGCATGTACAGTGCTTGTAACAGCTTATTGATGTCGTACATATGTAATCCGGTAGTTGGTTCATCAAGAATATAAAGCGTGCGCCCAGTATCACGTTTTGTGAGTTCATGCGCCAACTTTACTCTTTGTGCTTCACCGCCAGAAAGTGTTGGCGCTGGACGACCGAGCTCTACATATGAAAGGCCGATGTCTTTTAAAGATTGAAGTTTGTGGACAAGTTGCCTGTGTGCCGCGAAAAAACTTAGAGCTTCATCAACAGTCATTGAAAGAACGTCGTATATATTCTTATCTTTGAAGTGAACATCCAAAGTCTCTGAATTATAGCGTTTACCTCCACACACATCACATGTCACATACATATCGGGCAAAAACTGCATCTCGACTTTTATTGACCCACCCCCGGCACATTTTTCACATCTTCCACCCTTTACATTAAAGGAAAAACGTCCTTTAGAGTACCCTTTCATCTTGGCGTCGGAACTTTGGGCAAAGATATCACGTATATGATCAAACGCCCCAATGTATGTTGCTGGATTTGAACGCGGTGTGCGACCGATTGGCGATTGGTCGACAAGATATACCTTATCGATATATTGATAACCATCAAGCATATCATACGCACCCAACACACCATCATACTTGCCCTCAAGATTGTATTGCAAAGCTTTATAAAGTGTTTCTATGATGAGTGTTGACTTCCCTGACCCAGACACGCCAGTAACCCCAATCATCTTCCCTAAGGGGAATGACGCATCGACCTTTTTAAGATTATATTGTGATGCGCCTTTTAAAACTAAGTTTCCATATGTTGCAGATACAGTTTTCTTTCTTTCGAGCTCTTTTTTTCTAAACAAATATTCTGAAGTTAAAGTTTCCGCCGTCTTAAATTCCTCAAGTGTTCCTTTAAAAATAACGTTGCCCCCAAATTTGCCTGCTTTTGGCCCAAAATCAACAATGTAATCAGCATTAAGAATGGTTTCTGTGTCATGTTCAACAACAATTATTGTGTTTCCTAAATCGCGCAGCCGTTTAAGTGAAGCTACTAAAGCTGTCACATCACGAGGGTGTAGTCCTATTGAAGGTTCATCTAATACATAAATAACACCTGATAATCCGCTTCCAATTTGTGATGCAAGTCGAATTCTTTGTGATTCACCACCTGATAGAGTTCTAGATCCCCTATTAAGTGTGAGATATGAGAGCCCCACATTAATAAGAAATTGGAGGCGCTCTTTAATTTCTTGATATATAACACGCGATATCTCTTTTTCATAGTCTGAAACAGCGCCGACTGCTTCAGCAAGAAAGCTTAAAGCTGTTGTAATAGGCATATCACAAAGATCAAAGATATTTTTATCAAGAATCTTTATGTGTAAAACTTCTTTTCGGAGTCGTTTCCCCTCGCATACTTCACACTCCTCTTCATTCATAAACTTCTCAATCTCACGTCTCATAAATTCTGAATCACTTTCACTATGTTTGAGCTCGAGATCTGGAATGAGACCTTGGTACTTTTCGTATATGGTAGTTGGCCTGCCTTGACGATTAACACCATGTACTGCAAAAGTTTTTTCACTACCATTGAGAATTAACTGTTTACTCTCTTCTGAAAGTTTCCCTATCGGTTTAGTTGTGTCGATTTTGTGTTCTTCGAAAAATGTGTTTAGTAGCCGTGAAAACCATGTATCTTTATCTAAAATATTTTTATAAGGTAATATGCCGCCTTCGCCGATCGTTAAATTATCATTAAAGACAATGCGAGGATTTATTTTTATTACTGTACCAAGTCCTTTGCAGTTTTCACATGCTCCTTGTGGGGAGTTAAAGGAAAACATTCGAGGTTCAATTTCAGGAAGCGCGATATTACAATTTGGACATGAGAAATTCTCAGAGAAAAGATGCGCTTCGTCATTCATGCGAAGATAAACAAGTCCATTGGAAAGGTTTGCAGCTTGCTCAACAGAGTTGAAAAGTCGAGAGCGCATTGAAGATTTAAAAATATCGTCCTTCACTTGTTTGTATGAAACTGCGAAACTGTCGATGATAGGATCAACAGAGTGTTTATTTGTTTTAATCAGACCCAGATCGTCATCGAGCGACACTTCTCTATTGTCGATAATTGCTTTCTCATAGCCTTTTGATCTGAGATTATCAAAGAGCCCAGCAAATTCTCCTTTTCGTTCACGGACGACGGGTGATGTAATATGAGCTTTAAATGGTCTTGTTTTATTGGCTACAGCATACAAAACAACTTGCTCAAGAATTTTGGTTACCATCTCATCAGTCGTTAGCTTTGTAATCTCTGTTCCACAGTTTGGGCAGTAAGGATGACCAATACGTGCGTATAGTAGCCGAAGATAGTCATAAATTTCTGTTGTCGTTCCAACGGTTGACCGACGATTATGACTTACCGATTTTTGATCGATCGATATCGCTGGTGAGAGTCCTTCAATATAGTCCGCGTCAGGTTTGCCGAGAATACCTAAGAACTGACGCGCATATGAAGAAAGCGACTCTACATATCTTCGTTGGCCCTCAGCATAGATGGTATCGAATGCCATTGAGGATTTTCCTGATCCAGATACACCAGTAAAGACAACAAGGCTGTTTTTTGGCAGATCAAGAGACACATTATTTAAGTTGTGTTCTCTAGCTCCTTGTATGCGTATTTTGTCGTTCACGATGAAATATCCCGAATTTTGTCTCTAATTAATATGGCGGTCTCAAAATCTAAATTGTCTACATAGCGCTTCATTTCTTTCTCTAGCTGCGATTTCACTTTTTTCTTATCTAACGGAGTTAAAGCTTGCTCAGAAATTGTATCCAATTTATTTGCAAGGTCATAGTCTGCACTATGATCGATAACATATTCATTCTTTACAATTTCTTCTTTAATCGCCTTCTCTATGGAATACGGAGTAATATTGTACTCCTTATTATACGCGAGCTGGTGCCTTCTACGGCGCTCTACCTCGTCCATTGCAGCTTTCATTGAACGAGTTATCTTGTCCGCATATATTATCACTTCGCCCTCGAGATGTCGAGCCGCACGCCCCATAGTTTGTATGAGCGATGTGCGGCTTCGTAAAAAGCCTTCTTTATCTCCGTCAAGAATAACAACGAGGGAAACTTCAGGTAAATCTAAGCCCTCGCGCAAGAGGTTGACGCCAACAAGTACGTCATATTCCTTTTTTCGTAATTTGTGTAAAATGTCAGTTCGCTCCAACGTTTTTATGTCGGAATGTAAATAAACAGCATTAATGCCTTGTTCCTTCATATAGGTCGACAAATCTTCTGCTGTACGTTTTGTGAGGGTTGTAACGAGAACACGTTGTTTCTTCTCAACACGCTTCTTTACTTCTATAACACAATCTTTAATATCGCCCTCTGTTGGGCGAACATCAATATGGGGATCAACTATACCAGTAGGACGCACCAGCTGTTCAACTATATGATGCTCAGCATCTTCAATTTCCCAATCATTAGGTGTCGCAGAAATATAAAGAACTCTCTTTGCAGTAGCATAAAACTCATCGAATTTAAGTGGACGATTATCGAGTGCTGCCTGTAGCCTAAAGCCATAATCTATGAGTGTTTTCTTTCTTGAATGATCACCGTTATACATACCACGAATTTGTGGTATGGTCATATGCGACTCATCGATCATAACTATCCAATCATCTCCGTACTGCGCTTGGAAAAAATCTAAAAGACTATGCGGCTTTGCACCTGGTTTTCTTCCATCAAAGTAGCGTGAATAGTTCTCAATGCCATTAATGTAGCCAACTTCCTTTAGCATTTCAAGGTCATACGTAACCTTCTGTGCCAGGCGCTGTGCTTCTACCATTTTATTTTGATTCTTGAGAGCCGCAACTTCTTTATCTAAATCTGAACGAATCTGATCTTCGGCGCTTAAATATACTTCTGGTTCAATGAGATAATGCTTTGCTGGGTAAATGACAACCGATGAAAGGGGTTCTGTGTTTATTACTTTACCTGTTAATGGATCACGACTAGTTATTTCTTTAATTGTATTATTTTCGATGGTAATGCGAAAACCAGCATCTTCATATGCAAGATACACATCAATATGCTCACCCCGAAGACGAAATATTCCACGTTTGTAATCAAATTCTGAGCGATCATATTGTAGCTCAATGAGTCGTCGGGCAATCATATCATGTGTAATTGTCTGCCCGACGGCAAGAGGAAGAATAAACTTGCCATACTCTGTTGGAGAGCCGATATTGTATATACATGATACTGAAGCGACGACAACAACATCTTTACGTGTCATGATATTGCTCGTCGCAGCAAGGCGCAGCTTATCTATTGTGTCATTTATCTGCGCCTCTTTTTCAATATAGGTGTCTGTTTGCGGAATATATGCTTCGGGTTGATAATAGTCGTAATACGATACAAAATATGAAACGGCATTTTCAGGAAAGAAATCGCGCATTTCTTGATATAACTGTCCAGCCAGCGTTTTGTTATGTGATATTACCAGTGCTGGCATCTGTAGCTTCTGGATAACTTCGGCCATAGTAAATGTTTTTCCCGAGCCAGTCACGCCCAACAATACCTGACGATCGAGACCGCGTTTATAACCATTGACAAGAGCCGTAACTGCTTTCTCCTGAATGGGAGTTATCTTAAATGGAGCTTTTAGCGTGAACATGTGGATATATTGTACACTTAATTATATGGTGAATAAAGGTTCACTTATAGGTATAGAGCAAGGTCAGAGAGGAATCTAAACCATGATCTTCAGCAAAATTAGATTGGACTAAGTTTCGACTTCAGATTGGCCAACTGGTCCTCATCCATTACCACTGGGCTCGTGGAGAGGAGTTTGGAAGATGATCTTCCGATCAGTGTAGGTTCACCAGCTGAACCTCGAACAGGAAGAGTCGCATATGTGTAATACTCCCCTTCCTTTCCATCATTTGCCCAATACTGGTAGACGTAATAGGTTGGCACTGTCTGCTCCTACCCTCTCTGACGGACTAATTATACTATAAGACACTAGGTTTTGCTTATATATCTAGGTGCTATCGTGCTTCGATACGCGAAAGCACCTTAGAAGAAGTGAAATGATGAAAACTATATAAATAGCTTATAATAGCAACATGCTCTATATAGTCGGAACATCTATCGGAAATATTGAAGACACTTCATATCGTGCAGTAACCACACTAACACAAGCAGATATCATTCTTGCTGAGGATACACGAACATTCAGAACATACTATGACCGTCTTCAAGATCTTTTTGAAATACATCCAAACAAAGAACAGACCGTAAAAAGTTTCTATAAAGACAATGAGTTTGCAATGATGAGCGAGGTACTTGAAATGCTATATCAAGGGAAGCATGTCGTTTTAGTTTCTGAATCAGGTATGCCTGCTATCTCAGATCCAGGAGCACTACTCATAAAACACGTGCGCATGAACAATCTGCCCTGTACCGTTATTCCGGGGCCAACAGCATTTACAACCGCAGCAGTAATTTCGGGTATTCCTCATTCTCAAATAGTCTTTCTGGGCTTCTTACCAAAGAAAGAATCGGAAGTAATTAAGCTTCTAAAAAATATTCGCGCTTCACATTATGACAAAAGTATTTTATACACGTGCTACGAGTCACCGCATAGGTATTCTGCGACTGTTGAGCTTATAAAAAAACAACTTAACCCTGATAATTTTCTATTGTGCAGAGAGCTGACAAAGAAATTTGAGGAAGTCGTAGATATACTTGCCACTGATAAAGTCCCTACTTCTCTTAAAGGAGAGATTGTTCTTGTATTTAGTATTCCTCAAGCGTAGAGGTGTCGCCAATAGGGAGGCCCATTTCTTGTGCCTTCAGAATACGACGCATAATCTTTCCGGAGCGCGTCTTTGGTAGTTTCTCTACAAATTCAATCTCACGAGGGTAGGCATGTCCTGCGAGATTTTTCTTCACAAACTGTGATATTTCTTCTTTCTTTTGATCATTTCCATTCACACCCTTCTTTAATACAACAAATGCCTTAATAATTTGTCCTCGAAGCTCATCGGGTTTGCCTATAACACCAGCCTCAATTACGTCATGATGTGCAACAAGTGCCGACTCAACTTCAAACGGTCCTACACGCTCTCCTGATGTCTTAATAACATCATCGTCGCGTCCAACAAACCACACATATCCCTCTTCATCTAAGTAAGCAAGGTCGCCTGTAACATACAGCTTCTTTTTACTCGGTTTCATTTTCATAAAATATGAATCGAATTTTTGAGGTCTGCGCCAAAGTTTCTTCATTAGCGATGGCCATGTTGGTTCAAAAGTCAGACGCCCAATAGAGTTAGCTGGGAGCTGGTTTCCTTCAGGATCAACAATGTGTATTCTAATTCCCGGAAAAGGCTTACCCATACTTCCTGGCTTTATGGAAAGCGAAGGATAATTTGCAATCATAATACCTCCTGTTTCTGTTTGAAAGTAGTTGTCATGGAATGGAAGGCCATATGCTCGTAGACTCCACGATATTATCTCGGGATTGAGTGGTTCGCCGACGCTTGCGAGATGGCGCAAGCTAGAAAGGTCATATTTTTTATGCAAATCATCAGATTGAGCTGCCAACATACGAACTGCCGTAGGGGCTGAATACCATACATTCACCTTATATTCCTGAATAATTCTGTACCAATCTGCAGGATCAAATCGTGCTGCTGTTACGACAGTAGAGGCACCATTTGCCCACGTGCCTAAAATTTCATAAGCTATGCCCGTCACCCATCCCGGATCTGCTGTGCACCAATACACATCCTCTTCCTTGAGGTCAAGAACCCACTTTGCAGTTAGATATTGGTGCACAATTGCTTTATGCGCGTGTACTACACCTTTTGGCTTTCCTGTCGTACCTGAGGTATAGAGCATAAACGCATCATCATCTTCATTGGTTTTTGCGCACTCAAACTCTTTGCTTTTAGACTGATAATTAGCCCCAAAGTCACCGTCTGTAATAAGTATATGCTTAAGATGTGGCAGTTTTCTTCGTACTGAATCGAGCCGATGAGATAATTCATTGGTAGTAATTAGCACGTGTGCATCAGATTGATCTAAACGGTCAAAGAGTGCCTGCGGACCAAAGGCTGAAAACATTGTGCCTGCTACAGCGCCAAGTTTTAAAGTGGCGATAAAAGCAAAATACAACTCTGGAATGCGTGGCAAAAAAATGAAAACTCGATCCCCTTTTTCTACCCCAAGATCCTTTAAATAATGAGCGATTTGATTTGAGCGCTCCTCTACTTCTTGAAATGTAAATTTTTCTTTATGGCCACCCTCACTTTCATAATACAGCGCTACTTTATTCCTTCTCGCTGAATAGGCGTTCTTAGTCACGGCATTATATGCCGCATTAATTTTTCCATGATCAAACCACACAAGATCCTGTACATAAGGATCATATTTAAAATTCTTACGCGTATGTTCAATATCTGGAAGATTTGATTTTGTGATTGTTTCTTGAGACTTATGAATAAGTTTTTGCGACATACTTTCAGTATACATAAAAAATTTTGTATACTGATGAATATGTATCAACTAATCAGCATTGGCGACATAACAATCGATCAGTATTTCCAAGGAAAATCATTTACCCAGGAAAACGGTCGCTTCAGCCTCGCCATTGGGGGTAAATACTATTCAGATTATTTTCATCTCAGCCTTGGCGGAAGTGGTGCCAACATTGCTATCCATGGTGCACACCTTGGACTGGATACGGCGGTTGTTGCGAAAGTTGGTGAAGCTACTTTTAAAAACGTTATCGTGCAAAATCTCATTAAAAAAACAGTTTCCACTGAATTCCTTTATTTTGATAGAGATCACATCAGCATATCTACCATTCTCCTATCATCAACAGGTGAGCGTACTATTATAAAACATAGCGACCCTAAAACTTCCATAGAAATTAATGAGACGGCGATTGAACATGTAAAGCAGTGTCCACTCATCTTTGTAGGAAATATGCCAGACATCTCAGTAGCTGCACGCCATACATTGATTAAGAAAATTAAAACGACGGAAAATTGTGTTGCTATTAACTTTGGTTCAAAAGATGCGCAAAAAGGTCTATCATCTCTCTCAACGCTTATTAATGATGTAGATATGTTGTTTTTAAACCGCTTCGAATTGGGTGACCTATTAGGTAAAGACGGCGAGAAGCTTGACCTTAAAAAAAACCAACTTAAGGAGCTAAATATTGAAAAGACAATGGTCATAGTGACAGATAGTAATAACGGCAGCTATGTCTATACACAGGATGCTGTACACCATCAAGAAGCTGTTCCTGTTAATAAAATTGTTGATGCCACGGGTGCAGGCGATGCTTATACAACTGCATATCTTTATAAATACTCACAGCTTAAGAATATCCAAGAATCAATGGCTTTTGCATCCGAATATGCCTCTCAGATTCTGACAAAGGTAGGTGCAAACTAAATTTCATTCTTTGTAAATTCCTCCAAAAGATTTCTTCCAGTCATATCCTGAGGTTGTGGGATACCTAAAAGAGCAAGTACTGTCGGTGCAACATCAGCAAGAATCCCAATAGGTAATGTTAAATTTTTTCCGTGCAACTCATTTGCAACAGCGATAAACGGTACGTTATTTCCTGAGTGTTCAGTAGCAATACCACCAGTTCTTGCATCAAGCATTTCCTCCACATTGCCATGATCAGCTGTTATTATTACTGCATAATCATGTTTTAGTGCTTCGTCAACGAGCTTTCCAACACACACATCAATAACTTGCACTGCTCGAATAGCAGCCGGCAAGTTTCCTGTATGCCCAACCATATCAGGATTAGCATAATTTACCAGCATAAATTTATACGTCTCAGTTTGTAGTTTTTCAATAAGAACTTGTGTCAATTCAAAGGCCGACATCTCTGGCTTCAAATCATAGGTTGCTACTTTAGGTGATGGAACTATAAGCGTATCTTGCAAAGCAAACGGCTGGTTTCGAAGACCATTAAAATATATAGTTACAAAGCGCTCCTTCTCGCTTTCAGCAAGTCTAATTTGTTGAAAACCAGCATCTGAAATAACTCTTCCTAGAGGCATTTCGACAATGCGCGGCGGATATGCTACGTGAGCAGGTAAATTATCCTCATATTCCGTCATGGTAACGAAGTACACATTTTTTAATATCTTAGATCTCTTAAAAGGCGGAGCAACGGGTGGTTCTTCTGTATCGTCGAGTTGATGTTTAGGGTGATATTTGATTGCGTATGGATCGAATCCGCGCTTATTTGCCTCAGTTTCGAAGTTATCTAATACAAATGCTTTTGTCAATTCACGTGGACGATCAATACGAAAATTGTAGAAAATAACCGCGTCATTATCATTAATAAGTAATGGAGCATTATCAGCACAAATATTTGTAGGTAAGATAAACTCATCAGTCAAACCTTTTTCATACGACGATTCTACAGCACTTTTCCAGTCTTTTGCTTTATCACCTATGCCTTCAGTTATACATGTATATGCTTTTTCTATACGCTCCCATCGTCTATCTCTGTCCATTGCATAATATCTGCCCATTACTGTTGCGATGGTACCAATACCCATTTGTTTAATCTTTGTGTCTAGATCCTGTAGGTATATTTCGGCTGATTTTGGCGGCGAATCTCTTCCATCAGTAATGACATGAAGGTACACGTCCATAAATTTTTGTTCTTGACATAAAAAGAGTAATGCAAATAAATGTGCGGTACTCGAATGAACTGTGCCACCACCGAGTAAACCCATGATATGTAAGCGCGATTTGTTGGTTTTTGCATGATTAATAGCATTCAAGAGCTCCTCATTCTTAAAAAAAGAACCATCTGCGATGCTTAGATTAATTCTTGGTAGACTTTGATAGACAATTTTTCCAGCACCTATGTTGAGATGACCAACCTCTGTACTACCTACCTCCTCAGTAGGTAGACCAACAGCTTCACCTGAAGCCTTAAGTTGTGTGTGTGGGTATGATTGATAATAGCTCCTGAGATTTTGCGGTTCGGCCAAAAAATATGCGTTGCCGGGGCCTGGAAGTGCTATACCCATTCCATCAAAAATTGCAAGTATGACACCTTTCATGTTGTTGAAGTAGTGGGTAAAAGCGATTCAATTTCTAACAACCTATTGTATTTAGCTATACGCTCACCGCGTGCAGGTGAACCAAATTTAATAAAGTCAGCCTGAATGCCAACGGCAATATCCGCTATTGTTGCATCAGTGGTTTCTCCAAGGCGGTGTGAAACTATTATTTTCATATTATTAGTCCTCAATTCATGGACAAACTTAAGCATTTCAGAAATTGTTGCTGCCTGGTTAAACTTTACCAGTACAGCATTGCATGCTTGCTCTTCTATGGCTACATCTAGGCGTTCTATATTTCCTGCAATAAAATCATCTCCAACTACATATGCTTGTTTTCCCACTTCCTGCGTAATGGTTTTCCAACCTTTCATATCATCCTCATCAAGAGGATCTTCAAGTATGAGCATGTTGTACTTTCCAACTAATTCAACAAGAAAATCAATATACTCAGTGGTATTTAATGATGCTCCCTGATCTTTAACAACATATTGTTTATTGTTGTAATAGTATGCAGGAGCACAATCAACACCCGTAAATACGTCAACACCGATTTTAATTTTCTTTGATATTAATACCTCTTTAATAATTTCAAATGCCTCAGTATTCGTAAACAAGTTTGGCGTAAAACCACCTTCTTCTGAGACACTTACATCTGCATTTCTACTTTGAAACAAGTCTTTAAGTCCGTTGTAACAAGATACTGCAAATTCTAGCGTATGTGAAAATGGTGTTGAGCTTGAAGGCACGATGTGAAACTCCTGAAATTCAAGATTTTTTGTTCCATGTTTACCGCCATTGATCATGTTATAAATGGGTGTTGGAATGCGCGTTAACGGAATAGATTGCTTAAATGTTTCGTTGTAATATTGATTAACGTGTTCATATACACTTAAATTCTTCTCAAGTGCATTTGCTTTAAACACAAGCTGTGAAACCAACATAAGCGTGTTGACGCCAAGTTTACTTGAATTTTGCGTACCATCAGCTTTGACAAGCCACCTATCAATTTCAGGAAAATCATTAGTATTGACCCCTGATAATTTTGGCGCGATTGCTTCATTGATAATACCTATTGCTTGGAGTACTCCCATACCTACATATCTACCAGGATCTTTATCACGCATCTCTACCCCCTCATGTTTACCTAAAGATTCACCCGATGGTATTTGGGCATAGACTACCAAACCATCTTTCGTGGTTAACTTGCCTTCTAGAGTTGGAATGCCGCGAGAATCTAGGATTTCTCGAGCTTTTATTTCTGCAATGAGTGCCATAATTTTTTCTCACAGTCGTGGATAAGCGCACGAGTTCTATCCACAGCGTCTGGATTAAGTGAAAGACTTGTAACCCCCCACTCAACAAGTTTTTCAACTATGTCGGGATAATCAGAAGGAGCTTGACCACAAACAGAAACGGTAACGTTATGTTTTTTAGCCTTAGTAATAATGCGCTTTAATGCCCAGAGTACGGCTGGATTTTGTTCTGAGTATATGTGTGACACATAACTACTATCACGATCAACACCAAGGAGAAGCATGGTAAGGTCGTTGGTGCCGATAGAGATACCATCTATGCCCATTTCGAGGAACTCGTCGAGAAGGATTACAGCAGATGGTACTTCAACCATCATCCATAGTTTAAAAGAAGGAAGATCGAGCAGATTATGCTCACGTAGGATACTTTTAATATGCATTAGCTCAAAGGGTGTTCGCACAAAAGGAATCATTAAATGTAAATTCTTATAGCCGTTGTTGCGCACCTTCTTTATAGCTTCAAGTTCCATATCAAACACTTCCTTCCACACAATATATCGCGACGCACCTCTAAAGCCTAACATAGGATTCTCCTCGACTGGTTCATATTTTTTTCCACCCTCGAGATTTCTATATTCGTTAGATTTAAAATCCGTCGCGCGATACACAACAGGTCGAGGACTAAACGGCTTCACAACCTTCTCTAGCTGAGTAGCAAGCCTATCGATAAAAGCCCTCTGTTTTCCTTGCTCCACTATCAATTTTGGGTGGATACCAATATCTGCCATAATGAATTCGGCACGCATTAATCCCACACCTTCGACATCTAGCTTAGCGAGCTCTTCTGCCTCTCCAACTTGAGCAAGATTTATATAGACCTTGGTGTGCGTGTGAATTTTCTTATGAGCAGCATCCTTTTCAATCTTCTTTTCTGCTGCTGTCTGCAACTTGAGCTTTAGTACACCTTTAAATACCTCACCCGTTGTGCCATTTACTGTCACGTCTTCTTCTTTCGACAGTATTTTTGTCGCATGTTCCGCACCAACTACTGCTGGAATTCCCAACTCACGCGACACAATAGCTGCGTGAGAGGTTCTGCCACCTAATTCTGTAACGATGGCTACTGCTTTCTTCATTGCGGGAACATAATCAGGATCAGTCATAGGAGCTACCAGAACGTCGCCTGGCTTAATTTTATCTATTTCGTCTGGTGAGTGAATTATGACTGGTTTGCCTGTTGCAAATCCAGGCGATGCGGGAGAGCCGGCAACGAGAATCTCATGGTTACCAACTTCTAGCGGTGAGAAATTTTTCTCAAGTTTTTCATCAGCAGTTTCTTTATGAATAGTTGTTATGGGGCGCGATTGCACAATGTAAAGCATCCCTTTTTCATACGCCCATTCAATATCTTGAGGGAAGTTATAGTGCTTTTCTACGTTAATAATGATGGAGGCAAGTCGTTTTATATCGTCATCCTCAAGTTTTTGCTCAATACCCTCGCTCTTTGGGACAGATACTTCTTCATTATCAACCCCTTTTTTTATTAATTTAACGTGTTGCTGCTTTATTTCTTTCTTAACTATGCTAAGGTCACTCTTTTTTATCTCATAATGATCTGGTGTAACCTTTCCTCCTACAATGTACTCACCCAGCCCATATATTGACTCAATCGTGACAACCTCTCTACTGTTGGTCATTGGATCGATAGAAAAGGCAATGCCAGATTTTTCAGATTGCACCATACGCTGAACAACAGCCGCAAGCCCAACTTTCATATGATCATACTTCTGATGGTGTCTGTAGTACATAGCCCGCTCAGTAAACAATGATGCCCAACACGAGCGAACCTTCTCTATTAGATGATTCTCACCGTGCACATTTAAAAATGTTTCTTGCTGCCCGGCAAATGATGCGTCAGGTAAATCCTCAGCTGTCGCAGACGAACGTACTGCCACCAATGGAGCTTTGAAACTTGAGGCAAGGTGTTGAGCTGCTTGATTAAATGAAGAGTTCTTATATATCTGTGCTTCCTTTTCCATAAGGTGCAGATAGTGATGCGTTATGGTGTGCAGTAAATCCTTTGGTACATCAGCAGTCTTGATCATGCGCTTAATGGCGTCTGAACCTTGGGAAAGTTCCTTTGAGTTTTCAAAATTCAAATAGGACAGGATCTTTGCTATGTCTTTTCTAAGATCGTTATACTCAAGGAGATAAAAGTAAGCTGCTGAAGTAACTACAAAGCCATAAGGCACTGGAAAATTAGCCTGTAGCATTTCACCAAGATTTGCTCCCTTACCACCAACGATACCGACACTTCCCTTGTCTACCTCTTCAAACCACACCACATACTTCTTTTGCATATACCTTCACTATAGCTGGAAACACCCTCTTTTTGCAAGCTCTATTTAGACGAAATATAGGTACGGAGTAAGGTGGAAGAGATTGATGGAACAATCTTATAAGAACGACACGAATAAGGTATAAAGGCTGAATGACCTGCATGCAACACCAAACTCGCACCATTGGATTCAATTGATACTTTTCCTGACTTAATATAGATATGTTCGAATGAATCAATAATGTCTATTTGTTTAGGTTGACTTAATGCATACTTATCAAGATTATAAAATGGTGTTGACAGGAGATTGTTACCAGATTGCACGTGTACTGCATTATGTGGATCGTTAATCAACGGGTCGGTATCAATATTGTCGAAATAATCTTCTATGTGAATGGTTCTTATTGAACCATCATCCTTTATCTTACCTTGATCAAAAGATCGAATCGTACATTGAGGATCCATCACATCGTGTTGCACCTCGTACACTATATTTCCCTCAGGACAGTGTTCTACATCTTCTTCCCATGAATGGTGAATGCCGCCAGAGCTTAAGTCTATGACCTCATCTTTTTGTATTTTGAGCGTGTTAACAAACTGTGAAGGGTTGGCATTTTTAATGAATTTTTTAGCCTCATTTCGAGCTGTTACAAGGTCGGTTTGGCCTGATAAGACGCTCTGGCTAAGCTGTTGCATAAAATTAGCAATCTCATTACAAGTCTGCTTATAGGCGTTTAGATCGGTACCAGGCTTTAAACCATATGTAACAACCCCATCTTCAAAGTAGTACCACGATTCTGGCTTTGGCAGCCACCTCCCATCTGGTGTGGGTTTTTTTACATGAAGCTGATACGAATTGCCTTTGGATTGGTTAATTTTAATCAGTAGGGGCATTTTATGGTAATTTTCCCACACCTTCGGGCCGACGAGAGTTGCTTTATGTTCAGCTACAAGGTCGCTGAGCGTGAGGTGCTCTTTTCCAGAATAAAATAATGGATTGTTGTCGATAATGTTGTCATTGTCCGGATTTCCTAGCTCAGGAAGATAATCTGTTGAGCTTGTATCATACACATTCGTAAGCAGCTTGCTTCCGCTGAATAGCTCATAGGATTGCCCAATAGTATAGTCAGCATAACCCGCAATTTTTCCCCATCCCTTTGAATTTATTATGTACGTGCCGCCCCAGGTTGGCTGGAGAATGAGTTTAGGGATAATAAGAAAAGGTCTATTGGTCTCCATAAAGCATATTAGTAATTCAGCAAAGTAAGAATCTCTTTGATTTTGGTAAATGAGTTTTCATAACCAGCTATTCTTACTCTTCCTATATTGCTTACCTCTGAATACTCTATCATCACCCCAGCCTCGCTTTCCACAATGTCATGGGGCGCATAATCATACACATTAATCTTACCCATAGTAAGTGTACCATCAAGAGCGCCAGTCACCATATAATTTCCATAAATCCCCGCAAACATACGTACTCGATAAAACGATTCTATTAACTTTTCTAGTACTTCAATTCTTTCTTTGAGGGTTGGTGAGTTACCTCCAAAATCTATATCGATAATAGATTCAGTTGCCTTACGATTAAGAGACGGATGCACATCTATTCCATTGATGCGAACGCCGTTACCCCTACTTGCACTAAAGAGCTGTTTAGAAACAGGGTTATATATCCCACCCAGTACAGGTTCGTTTTGATAAAGAAGTGCAAACTGTGTGTTGAAAAGTGGCATTTGGCTTACGAACTGCTTTGTCCCATCAATGGGATCAATTACCCAGTTGTAGTCTTCATGCTGCATACTTTGACCTTCCTCAACAATAAATCCTGCGGCCGGATATATTGCTCCAAGTAGCTTTCTCAACATCTCTTCTGCCTGAACATCGATTTCCGTTGCACTATCACGCTGGTTTTTGTAGGAGATTTTATGGGGATCGAGCCAATGCTTCATTATGTATTCACCTGTCGCTACAAGTCCTTGTGACGCCTCGGCTTCTAATTTCCTCAGCTCTTCACTCGATAACATAAGCATGCAGTTAATGCACGTAAGGCTCGGCCTCGTGTTTCAAAATAATAGCTTTTACTTCTTCGAGTCTCTGGTCAAGAACCTCTTGTGTAGTCGCCTCAAGATTAAGTCTTAGAAGTGGCTCCGTGTTTGACGTACGTACATTAAACCTCCAATCAGGATACTCTATTGATACTCCATCTAAGGTAGAAATCTCACCGTCACTGAACACGGTTTTAAGGTCCTCAAGTATTTCTTGAGCTTTATCAGTCTTGAAGTTGAATTCTCCTGACTCCTCACTACGCTTCAGATCTTTAATCAGTTCTGACATTGTCATCCCCGACTCACTTAAGGCTTTAAGTACAATTAAGATAATTCCTACTTGTGATTCGGCTCCTCCTGTTGCTTCAAGAAACATATGGCCTGAAGATTCGCCTCCGAAGATTGCGTTTTCTTCTTGTAACTGCTTGGTAATAAAAGCATGTCCAACGCGGGTTATCCCTGATACACCACCCATCTCTTCAATAATCTTTTTTGGGGTCATTGTATAGCGAATATCATAAAGAATTTTTCTCCCAGGGTACTTTTTAAGAAGTTCTTTTGCTACTAATGCTGTAATTATTGAACCAGGGATCATATGACCCTTCTCATCCACAAAAAACATGCGATCACCATCTCCATCAGGGGCTAAACCAAGATCAGCCTTCTCTTCGACAACTCTTTTGTAAAGTTCTGAATAATTCTCAAAGACCAATGGATCGGGTTGGTGTGCTGGAAATGTTCCATCGAGCTCAAAGTTCATGCGAACGAGCTGGCATTGCTCCAGATCATTGAATAATGCATCAATGTACGTTGCTGCCATTGCATTTGCAGCATCCGCAACAACCTTTAAAGGTTTGATTCCATCCTTAGAAAAAAGTGTATAGGCATTTTCAAGCTCATCTCTAACCACTCCCTCTACTTTTTCTTCGCTACCACCCTCAAACACAACCTTAACACCATCCAGAGCATTCTGCTTTACCTCTTCCATACCACTATTGCCGCCGATTTTGCATACATTGTCGCCCTCGCGAATGACAAACTTCATTCCGGAATACTGTGGAGGGTTGTGTGACGCTGTTAACTGAATTCCTGCATCAGCCTTATGGTGCAAAACCGCAAAATAAAATGTTGGGGTTGATGCCAAACCAATATCTAGAACATGTGCGCCTCCGTCTACAAGGGCCTTTTTGAGAATTGGATATAATTCTGGTGCAGAAACACGCATATCATGACCGGTCACAATAGTAATATCTGTCCTACCTAGTTTTGTGTGATAAAAATGAAGAATAGCTTGTGCAATTTGATAGAGGTTGTCTTTGTTGATTTCTGAAGGAACAATACCCCTAATGTCGTAACTTTTGAAAATCCCCGGAACTATATTCATGGTATTGTGTGTAATTTATAAATAGAACGTGAATGTTATTTCTAGAGCTTTATTGAGCTCGTAAACCATTGTACCACTTTTAGTTTGCATTTCAATTTCAACCAGTTTTTTAAAACAGCTTTCAAGCATTTCCGGTTTCCATGCCTTAGCTTGCGATTTTAGCTTTCCCACTTGCCAGGTGGCAAGCTTTGCTGGTTGACCACCATGTGCCACAATAATTAGCTCTTTGAGCCTGCGCATAAGCATAAAGTGAATGAGATGAATATCGTTTGTAGCTTGGATAGAACGCAAGGTCTGAATGGTTGACTGTAGGTTGCCGGGTTGGAAGTTATCGAGCAACTTCCATATGGAGCTTGATAGCTTGGTTGCAATAATTTTTGCTTTTGGAAAAGCACGTTTCAGCGTACGCTCATCAGTTGTTTCTTCCCAAAATACAACCTCGGGGGTTGTTTGGAGTGTCACTTCGGCCTGCTTAAGCGTCTCACTTACCATATCTCTCTGCGTCTTCTTACCAAGAGCGTTCTCAAGTACAAAAGCACGCTTTGTGTCGAATAAAGACGAAGTGTAGCCTATGTCATCTAAACTGTATGAGATTTCGTAACCTTTATCTCGAAGTGATAAAACGTGCGCGGAAAAGAGTTTTCGTGATGCTGCTGGATCTTCTCCACAATAAACAGTAATCATCCAGATATTCTACTGCATGAGATAGAAATATGACATTCATCTACTCATTTACGTAAAGCTGTCTATCTATCGGGATTCTAAACGATCTCGTAATTTCGTGGTACACATTCATAGTTGCTTGATCATCAACAAGAGGGTTTTGAAAATTTGAAAACATCCTCTCCGAAGTCAATGGGTTACAAAGTGATGCCAAATATCACCTAAATGAAGAGAAGAGATGTTCCTTACACTTGAATAAGTAATATAAAGCCTATAAAAATTTCTTGCTTGGTATACAACTGGGGTGAATTCTCGAACCGCCTATATCTTGCTTAAGGCGTATGGCTTATGCAATGGAATTTCACTATCCCTCAACAATTATTAATATGTGTTTGCTCAGTGACAAGAATAGGACCTATTTTGTGTAAACATTACACGTTTTACCTATCTTTGGACTTCTCAATAAGGAATTTTTAGCCAGAAGAAAGCCAGAAGATTTTAACTATAAAGAAGTTGAGTATAGGCATGAGCGAGGGCTCAAGTTACGGCGAGTTGCCTTGCTGCAATGACCACTTCTCATTTCTTTCTGACTTCAGGCGCTATCTGCACTTCTTAGCGCTGTGGCCAAATCCACATTAGAGGATTTACTGAAAGTTTGACTCCTTTAGGAAATTGCTTGTTGCGCCCAAGCAAGATAACGAAGATGATAACGTCATACAATCCAACAACGATGAATTACTGCGTTGAATTGAGGTCTATCAACCCGCCAGTGCCAAGGCCCCTCCCGACAATGATTGGACAACCATCCCCAGGATCAGCTTGTTGAGCGGCTTGGTAACGAGTACCCAAGCGATGAAAAAAAGGCCAGCTGCGGTTACCTGCTGTCAAGCGCTCGGGGCGATAGAACTCGTAGCCGTCAGGCAGCCTACAACTACAGCCTGCGTTGCCATCCCGACAAGAAATCAGATGATGTCCTTCATTGTTTCTCTCCTTGTTCCGAGTTTAAACGCGCTTGCGTCCTACTATCCGAATGGACAGCCTTCTAGACACTATTGGTTAATGTTCAAAAGTTACCCATTCAGCTTGGAAGTGTAGCTTTCCATATATTATTAAAGTTTATAAGTAGGCTTTACTTCTTGTCAAAGCAGAATGTTAAAATCAATTTTTAATTCTGCTTTGCTCAAGACTTGCAGCGATGTTAAAAAATTGAATCAAAAGAAACTGAGTAAAAATATCGATAAGACTGATGTTGTGGTGGTTGCCCCCAAATATGTAGTCATGGAGAATGTGTCGCCTATTCTGAATCTGGCTTTAGGCAGTTTGCGAAGAAATATTTGCAAATATATCCAAGTATGCTACCAGGATGAGGCCAATATTCTAATCGCCAGATTCTTCGTAGGCCACAAGAGAGAAAAGGGCCCTTGACAAATTTCTAACTTTTTGTAAGAATAAGTGACAGTGTTAGTATACTTCGTATTTCTCGTTGGACAGTATTGATATCACTACATTAATATGGAACATATAGAGACTTCAGCAACACAACCTACAGAGACTCCAACAACACCAGAACCTGTTTATGATTACACCACGCTTCGTGACTTGTCTAGTGAAGATTTGGCTGGCCTTGTAGCTCCTGGACTGAGAATTACTGGTTTTAGAACAGTTGATGACGGTGAAATTTTTATTAATGCATGCACTTCAGCTGTGTTCAGAGGACACCTTGATCGAGATGGAGAACCTGCCGCTGACGTTGATCAAGGCCCAATAGCTTTGCATGGAACTGGAGCTTTAGACACTATACTTAGACGAAGGAGGCGTATGACAAGCAAAAGTATACCTTTTGAAACTGAAGTACTTTCTCCACTCGTGTTCGAACTTTTACCAGAAAGCACAGATGGATTGACTAATCCCGATAGTATTGTGGGACCACAAATAAGAATCAAAGTTTCGGGAAGAGTTATGACTCATAGACCGGAATTGATGAAAACGTCCTTTGGAGTTCCGACTAAAACGATTATATTGAATGACGAGGTTATAATCTACATTAGATTAAAAAGAACTAATAGAGGTGCTGAAGAACCTCATGTGTATGTAGCTACCAGGCCTCTTGATAAAAATGAAGAGGATCCCAAATTCGATAAAAGAAAAAGGGAATCATCAGAGAGGTGGTTCGGTGCTATTGTACAAGCATTGCAGAATCCCTATAGCGCAGGCGCCTTTGGTCAAGGTAAAAAAAGTTAGATATATGGCTCGTTTCGAAGATGCCTCCACACGTATTCATTTGCGCACTCGCTTCAAGTCTACCCTGCCATTTAAAACATTGCGACTCTAGAATAGAGAGCTATTACACCTATTGAGCCAAGTATTTTTTTGGAATCTTGGATACACATCAATCAAACGCCATAAACTATGTTATCTCATAGAATTGGAGATCATATAGTGCAAGTGCAACTCACTTTCTGGAGTAGATATGCCGAATTTATTTCATTCTCTACCATTGCGTCTATAATGTTACATACTTAACAAGCAATGCGATCTTATGTAGTTAATCGGTATTTACATGCGTCTTATACAAAGGCACTTGACATATAGAATCGCAAGATACATTCAAACCCGATATTTAATAAAAAGGGGAGTGGGGATCGATGATTTTCCATATAAGAGGTATGTACTATGTCCACATTGCGTGAAACCCTTGTTTGGGAGCGCCTCTGAGGGAAGATGCCCAAGTATTACTCTGTCTACCATTACAATAAGCGTGACCATTACTACAGAATGGCTCATAAAGGCTTTAATGATTATATCTACAAGTTTTTGTTAAAGGACTTTTTTTCCACAGAAACATTGAAAAGCTTATGATTGCTGTTGTGGGTCGTGGAATAAACATCAAATACCAGTGACGAATTATAGGATAATCTAAATAATGAGATTATTCGGCTACAAATGGAAGCCCAATTGACGGCAAGAAAAATCAAAATACTGACATCCGAGACCACATTGAATACATGGAGGCAGACCTGATTGAGGTAAAGAGTAATATAAAAGAGTTAACGAAAAGCGCTAATCCGTTTCAAGACGCCTCATTATTTGGATTAGTTTTTAACGAACAACCGACTTATGAAGAAATAATTAATAGAACCCTTGATTTAGCCCCTATATTCAAGTAAATCAGCAGTTTGCTTTATAAAAAACACTTTCTGTGACCCAAAGGTTCACGCAACCGAACCAAACTTATATAAAGCAGTCCTGAACTTGCAAGACTTATATTTAACCTTCAACAAGGAGTTGTATGCGCACTATAGTTACTCCGTCTAGGCATACAAACCGAATACGGGACTACTAAAACTTATTTTGACTTCTTACCTGTAGACTCTTTGTAAATGAATCTAGACACCTCTGGATCAATTCCAAGACCTAAGAATTGAGCCACTATGTTACGAGCCGAAACTTCATTTGTTATACCATGATCATCTTTCCATATTTTCGCACCTAGGGCACTACCAAGTTGTTCGTAATGCTTATTAAAGTCATCAACTGCCATATTATTACTGTCCCAGTTATACACATCGACTGCACCCTCAATGACTTTCAAAGGTTCTACTTTTGACAATGCCAACTTAATCCTTTCCGAGTGTCTCCAAGCAAGGTAAATAGAACTTATTTGATGACTCAAGGTTTGAAGAGAGTAGGAAATTCCCCACAACATCCAAAAGAAAATTACATCCTTGAAAGTGTATGAAGCATATAAATAAACTGTAAATACTACCCAAACAATCAGATTGATCGCTATTTTAAGTTTAGAAAACATCATGTTAATATTACATGTCAGCTTTTTTGATTGCGAACTTATTTCTAGTCTTGATCTATATATGTTTCAAACATAATCTTAGATGCATGTTCTACTGTTGAGTCTTTGCCGACCTCTCCACCAACTCCCAAGACCTTAATCCCAAGCTTTCCACCAGCCATGTCTTTTTTTGTTACCGCAATTTCAAAGCGAACAATTCCTTTATCAACTTTTAGCTTGTCAGTATGTGCCTCCCGAATCTGTCTAAGGCTTTCCGAGATAAAATCATTTAATTCATTATTATCTTCTGCCATATATCTATTTATTAAACGTTTAACTAGCCAGTTGCTTCTTTATCAGGCTCAATTCTAAAGTCTCCATCTTCTTTGTAATTCTTTTCGTTGTAAATTTCAATAAGGTCGGCAATTACCAAATACGTATATAAAACAACATCTTCTGCTTGCTTTTTTAGTGGTCGACTTTGATGAGCTCCACCTTGTGTTAAATCAACTGTATACTCTATTCTTTTCTTTAACTCCTCTAGATAAGTTTTTACAAGTTTTGATCTAGTTTTACTAGAAGTATCGACAAATTCCTTCAGTCTGTTAATATACTTTTGCTTATCTTGAGTGTCTTTAATAGGTGAAAGTAAATCAGAAATATCCATTAGCAAAGTCCGACATGAAGTAACTGCATTTTTCCAATCTTCTGAACTACTACCTCGTAGGTTTTGTTCAATAGAATTTAATCTATTTTCAACATCTGGAAATATTGTTCTAAGGGTTTCCTCTGTTCTTGATCTCTTCATCTCGAAGATTGTCTGAGCAATATTTCCAAACTGCCACTTTTGAAATATATTAGATGCGAAGCCATATGCCTGAGAACGATAATTCGCCATGGTTGAAACTAGATTTGACGTACTTGCTCTTAGAGAACTACGCTCGAAACTATTTCCAAAGCCGCTATTTATATACTGAGAGGGGTTTGCACTAGCTAATGATACATTCGGATCTTTTGCTGATTCCATACTCACATTAAATGAACCAACGATGAAGGAGTTTGTTTCGGAGTATTTTGCCCAATCCTGAAATAACTTGACATTGTGAGGCAGATTAACTAAAAGGGACAATCTAGAACATTTAAGTAGAATATTGTGAAGTGGAATCCTATTGTCTGTAATATCAACCATTATTTCTTTAGATAAGATTGTAATTTCCTCATTCTTCTCCATATTTTCTAAGAAATTTAAAGAGTAACATTTAACTTGAGTAAGTAATTGATGCCTATTATACCCTACTCATGCTTCCTTGAATACGCCGAAATGAAGACCACAAACAGGATGATGAAAATACCAGAATGAGCAAAATTTGGAATATCCTTGAGAATTTTTTCGTACAAAACCGTATAAAACCAAATAAAGCTTGTAAAGGGATTAAAGAATACTAGTTCTACGATTTCTTTGTAAAGTTGAACTAGTTTATTCACAGTGTTCTTGTACTAAACTATTTAATCGTAATTGAGAGCTATCGTACAATTCTTTTTTAGGCGCACAGACTACTTCACCCATTGGTGCCAGACAGCTGCTTCTACACGATTCATACTGGGGGTTTATTTCATTTGCATCAGCACCACCTGAAAGCTTTTCCGAATACCAATCAGAACATCGCCCCAAACAGTTTCCTTTCTCAATACCGTGCTCGGCAAGACAATTAATGTACAGCTGAGAAAGTACGTTAGTATTATTGTTTGCCGTTTGAATTTGGCCTGCCTTCTCTTCTTTACACATTCGAACACTTGTACCAACATTAACTAAGGATGTTTTGTTATCAACGTCAATCTGAGCTTGAATTGTCGTAGTAGTTGGTACAAGAGCCAATGTAGGTCGTTTAACTACTTTGTTGGGCTTTTCAGAAGGTGAGAGAGTTGGTTCCTTTGTAACAGTAGTTTCAAGGTTTTGACCTGAGGTTGGAGTGATTGGAGTTACACTTATGTCACTTTCAATTTCTAAAGGCTTGCTATGTGTTTGAATAGCATAACCGCCAACTCCAATACCAACTGCAGTTAAAATGATAATGATGAGAATAGATTTAGCTTGAGTAAGGACTAACTGTTGTAAGTATATCAATGCATTCATGCCAGATTAATAATTCATTGCTGGCTGAAAACATAAGCTCTCCGCCAACACGACTTGTCCTTTCGGACTCATCCATAAGAGTTTCCCCTTATGACCTACACAAGGTTGCTGGACGGAGAGCTTCCGTCCCTTGTGTAGGGTTTACTGCCATGCCCCAAGCAATAAATGCTTAGAGTTTAGGCATACTAATTAGAAGTTATTATATCAGAGCAATCCTAAGGGGGGGTACTATAGCGATGGGATGGGTCATAAATAAGTTGGGGGTAAAACACCTCACTAAATCGCACAAATTTTTTCTACGAAATATTGCTTGTTATACTAAGGAGTATGCCAACTATAGCTGTTAAGTCACACAATCCTTTTGGTCTTACCTTAAAGCAAAAGCTTTTTATTGCTCATTTAGTGACCGATATACACAACGGAAAGCCTATCAGACCCAAAGACTCAGTAAAGAAAGTATATACCGTTAAAAACGATTCTACAGCTCGTGTGATTGCATCGCAGAACTTAACAAAACTTAATATACAACAAGCATTGCAATATGAGCTTAAAAAGATCGGGATAATCGGAGATGACTCAAAAACACAACTACGATTAATCGAAGGCCTTGACGCCGTGAACAATACAGGGGAAGTAGATTACATGACACGCCTACAGTACTTACAAGAAATACATAAAGTAATTGGCTTATATGATGCGAACCATTAGATAGCGGGACTTTTGCGGGGCGTTACACAAGTCGCCAGTCCTTTGTTGCTATTTAATACTAATTTGATATATTTGGAAGCACTTGACTTGATCCACTGTATCGCCTATGCTCCTAAGTTAACAAAACAATTAAATGACTAATCTGCGGACGAAGTCATTTTAACTACATAGTTTTGGTAATCCTGTTTAACTTTATATTAGCTCAAATAAAGCGACAACAGAACTCCAAGATATATAAGGGTTAAAAGAGTCCAAAGGAGTCCTAGGTAATTGATGAGCCGCATCTTAATGATGTGATTATCAAGTTCCGGGACTCTTTTTTGTTGAGTGTAAAACTCGGTAATAATCAATTATTACCATGCTTACAGTTAAGCAAGCTAGGAAAGTACTAGGTATCGAATCTAGTGATTTATCAGATGAGGAAATCGAAGTAGAAATCGAGATAGCTTCGTACTTAAAAGAACTCTTTTTTGAAACACTATTGAAGAATAGCAATCACTTAATTCATGAAAAATAGTATTATCTTTCTATGCTAAAACGAGCAGTAATCTACATTAGAGTCTCTGATCCTTCGCAGGTTGATAATAATAGTCTTGAGACACAGGAAGAAATATGTCGAAAGTACGCTGAGAGGAATGGATATGAAACAATATATGTATTTAAGGAAAAAGGGATAACAGGAAAACATACCAATAGAGATGAACTTAAAAAATTACTAATTTTCTGTTATCAAAAAAGGAATCAGGTAGACGCTGTCATTGTATACAAACTATGGCGTTTTTCGAGAAACACAGAGAATGGATTAGAATTAGAGAGCTATCTCAGTAAAAAAGGTATTCAAGTTCTATCCGCCTCAGAACCCATTTCGGATGATCCAATAGGAAGATTTGTAAGAACGATGATCTATGCAAGTGGTCAACTCGATAACGAAATAAAAGGAGCTATAGTCAAAGATAATATGCAATCAGTATTTAGAAATGGCATCTGGTGCTGGAAGTGTCCAATGGGATATAAACGACCATTTAACACTAAGGAAGAAAATAAAGGTAAGCCTCCTGTAAAAATAATCGAATTAGAAGAGATTATTGCTTCTCTATTTCGGGAAGCATCCAAAGGAATATACTCTAGACAACAGCTTGCTAATAACATGAATATAAAGGGATATAAAAAATTCTCAGATTCAGAAGCAAGTAGCAAGATGGTAGAAAAAATTGTTAAGAATTCATTTTATTACGGATATATGTATGCTAAAAAATGGAACGAATTTTCGTGGGGCAAACATGAACCCATGATAGATGAGAATACTTGGCGTGAAGCTAATATAAAGCTTTTTGGTAAGCATAGAAAATACAATACGCAAGATAGTTTGCTGTTTCCGTTAAAAGGATTTTTAAAGTGCCAAATTTGTAACCACGAAATGACTTCAAGTAACCCTAAAGGGAGAAGCAAGCACTACTTGCATTATGAATGTGGAAATAGAAATTGCAGGAAACTAAGGATTGATAAAGATAAAGCTCACGCAATGTTCATAGAGCTTCTGCATAGAGTTAAACCTACTTCAAGAGTACAAAAGCTCTTTATGCATATGGTCTTCAGCGAATGGGACAAAACAATAGACACTTCAAAAGCTGAAATTAGTAAGCTGGATCAGCAGATTAACTACTGCGAAAGCGAGTTACGACGTATAAGCCGCTCCTTTGAGAAACGTATTTATACTGAAGAAATGGCACAAAAGGAAGCTGATAAAATAAACCTCGAAATAGCTGTCCTCAGAGTAAGCAAATCGGATCTTAAAATTGATCAGTATGATGCTGAAAAAATTAGGAACTTTACAGAGCATTTTCTAGGAAACTTAGACAATCTTTGGCTACGATTAGATAACCTTGCATTGAAGCAAACACTTCAGAATAAAATATTTCCTCTGGGAGTAATACTTACTAAGGATAAAGAAATTCGAACCACTACTTTATCGCCTGCTTTTGCTCTAATCAATACTCTTGGTGACGGTAATCTGACGCTTGGTGAGCCAGTTAAGTTTAGATTGGAACTCTGTAATTGACTTCTTCCAGCGCTTAAACACTACTTTCCAGCAACTTAGAATAGAAGTGCCTAATTATTATACCGTATGAGTAACGACGCTGTTGTAAAAACCAGAGTAGGATTTGTTGAGGAAATTACCAAGGCTACCGACACTAAAGCTATTAAAACGAGCTTCCATGAGTTAGTTGCTTCTCTCTTGGGTAAGGAGGACAAAAAACTAGAGCATATTCAGGAACTTGCAAAGAATTGGATAGGTGGAGACACAGAAGCAAGTAAGGCATTTAATGACGAAATAGAGGCATATTGTGAGCAGTTTCCCGTAGAAGTGGGTATACAACTCCGTAGCTCCCTCCATGTACTAGACAAAGACGCTAGCCTTGCCCTCCGAAGCAATTTAATTAAAGAGCATGGCATTACTAAAATTACCGATAAGTTATTCCTAGACATAGCACTTAATGCCTATTTTAGAGCGCTTAGGTGTTCTGCTATTTATCATGCACTAATACAAAACAAGGATGGAGAAATACAAATATCACAAGTCCGTACCAACTTCTTAAAAGAGCTAAGTAAGCAAATAGAAATGGCAAACGAGCAGTTTTATAGATTTATAAAGCAACTTGAGAAAAATGACAGTCCACCCGTGAATGTAAAGATAAATACCAAGTCTACATTTATCGGTCAAAACCAACAATTTAACAAAAACGCCTAATGATTTAGGAAAAAATGCTATGAAAAAAAATCTTGTGGAAAACACACCTAGACTTACAACTAATATAGTTAGCAACTTAGGCTTGGCAGAAATGGAAAGTATTGTTATAGAAAATCAAAAGGTAAACTTAACGACTACCAGTTGTAATTTTGGTGGTAAAAGATATTGGTTTACTTGTCCTAGGTGTACTTCCAGAGTTGGTACGCTTTTTTGTCCCTATGGAGAAGATTTATACGAGTGTAGGGTGTGTAAGGGTCTTAGGTATGAACTATCTATAAATCGGAGGTCAAAAAATGAACACTTTATTAAACTTTTGCACCAAATTAAGTCTCTATGAGTTGCTAGGTGGTGGCGGGTTAGTTTGAGGTGGCTCTACTAGCCATCCATTCTGTTTTAAGAAAGCCTTTAATAAGTCGTCACTTACATCCTCATACCCCAAGCTCCAGTAAATCTCTTTGATAAAACTAATAGTGTGGTCTTGTAGGGATTGGTCGTTATGGAGCAACGAGGTTTCTATTTCTACTTTCCATAGGTATTTGTTTTTTAATGGTACTTCTTCATCCTCATGCCAGAACATCCCACCTCTATATCCGTTAGGGACGATACGTTTTAATTGCGCTCCATTTATTCCATCCAATTCTACGTATCCATAAATTGCACCTTGGTAGTTAAATTTTGTGTAGAAATTCTTTAGAGCTTTAAGAAACATAACGTAATAAACCGCTAGCGTCTCAATATAAATATGTTTTCTTCTCTCATCTACACGCAATACGTCATCTGCTAAAAAGAGTAATCCAGTAGAAAATACTTGTTGGCAACTCAACCCACCGTCAAAAGAGTGCTGGAAGCGGAATACCCCCTCTTGGATAGGCTTTACGTTTAAGTCTGGAAAATCTGTACTCCCTTTCCTATACCTAATTTGCTCCATGTTTGTTTTAATATCCAACGGGGTACAAAGTGCTTTTTGAGGATAATAGGGCTGGGCTAATATGGTCAACATTGAAGTCTCACTACCAAGGGGCTTTTGGTAGTATTGTGAGTGATATGCTGGTGGTTGTTGTCCTTGTGCCTTAGCATTTTCAATCTGTTCTTGAAATTTTGCTTTTTCTACAGCGATAAGTTTTAGACGCTTTCTTTCTTCTGCTTTTAGCCCATCGTCGTAGTTTTCTTTGGCTATCCTTATATAATTCTCTCTAGCCAACCGTGCTTTATCTTTTTTACCAACCAATAGCTCAACTGCTTCTGGACTGGCAAGGCTAATTGGGTCTGTAATGTTTCCACTACGAACATAGATATTAGCCTCATTATGGACATAATACGGCGTCCTATCTCCCTCATAAATCCTTACTAATATAAAAACTTTTCCATTTACTTCATTGGTTACGTGCAAGTCGTAGAGCGGTCTTGGGTCTACGGAAGTAGCGTATTGATGTATTTTATCCGCTAGCTTGCTATCAAAAGTAATGCCGTCAAAAACTACTGGTTTACCAGATTTGTCTTCTTCTACTCCTATTATGATTACGCCACCTCTGCTATTGGAGAATGAGGCAAAATGCTTGGCGAGACCTTTACTTGGAAGTTCTTTTTTGTAATCTAACTGAAATCCCTCAATGTAACCCTGTTTACAGAACTCAACAACCTTTTCAAATGTGAAAGTGTCTATAGGTTTGCTTAGTATTTGCATAATTTATTGTCATGTAATTGAGTTAGATTTAGCTTCTAAACCGTAGCTTAATATAATCCTGTGCTTGTGAGCCTTGCAATTCAGACGTAGAGTTACCAGCACGGACATAAAAGCGCTGACTTTGACCATCTTTAACGTAGATAGGTACTCTAGATGGCAAGCAATCTATGGCGAGCATACGCTTGCCCTCATGGTCTTCAAATCTTGGATGGAGGTATACCGTCCAATGTGAGCCTATTCTGTCATTAAGCAGATTTACTAAATGTAAATGTAATTTATCGTCATTCTCAAAGCCATCTACACTTAGTCCTAATGCTTCTTTATCATCCGAAACACCAATTAAGAGTGTCCCGCCTTTGCTATTTAGAAAACCTGCAATAGTTTTTAGTACGCTTAGTTCAATTCTTGGGTCTGGCTGTCCAGTATGTAAATTTGTTCTTAGAGTGGACTTGAACTCTACAGCTCCTGTCTCTCCTTGCGCAATAATATCAGCGATAGATAAGTGAGATATCTCATCTTCTTGTTTTAGGTCTGATTTTAATTTGTGATAGGCGTCTGCAATAATTTGTGAAATACGCTCTCTTCTTCTCATTAAAAATTCTTTGTAATCCATTTCTTCCCAATTGTCAGGGAGACCATGCCAGTAATACATCTTTTTAATTTCTTGTGGTGAGAAGCGGGATACTATTTGTGGTACGTACTCTTTAGGGTCTGTATCAGAAATTGCGGAGTTATCATTCCATTCCACTATCGCATAGTTAGCAATTTGGTTAGTGTCTCTAAGGTCTATTATGCCTTGGGTTTTAAGGTATGCTTTGGGGTATAGATGGTGTCTCTCCAGCGCCGAGCGAGTGGATTTGATAGAAGCGTCTATTAAATCTGCAACTTTTAGCTTTGAAAATAGTGCGTCTGCCTCTAGTAGAACTAGCGAAGCATAAAAGGCAAAAAGAGACGGGCTACGTGGTGAGGAAGTCGCAAGGCTGTTTGGTAAATTGATAGACCAATAGTCGTCTGTAAATACCTCTGCACAAATACGCTCTAACTCACCGACAAACTCATCTGCTTCTGTTACGTTTCTAAATCGTGCTAAGTCAAACTCCATAGCGCTCTCTGGAGAGCCTGTAAATCGTCCTGTTAAGCTGGACATAAAGAACCAACGGGCGATTACCTGTCGCAACTTAAACTCTTCTACTTTGTACTCTGTGCGCCCGATAAGGTAGAGAGTATAGGCAAACATTAAGTTAGTCTGGGAGCTAATGTAGTCGCTATTACGGTAGCCAGATAGTCCAATAGCTTTGAGGAAATCGTGCCAGTAGGTGAGGTTTAGCACACGGGATTGAGCATTTTTAAGTATCTCAAATTGGTCAATTCTTCTTTGCTCACTAAACTCACCTGTTTCTAAGTCCTTACCTCTTAAAATTGAATAAACGTAGTGCAATCTGGCTCTCTTGAAACCTAAACCAACACTTACTCTAAGTAATTGGTCTGGGTCTGGTTGAGAAACTAAGTTATATGGCGATGGCTGACCAGTTGAGGGAGTTTTAGCCATACGGCAAAAATCCTCTAGCATAGTCCTTCCCTCATCCCAGAATACGGACATTAGGGTAAGGATAAAGTCCGATTGGTTAAGTGGTTTACCCTCGCTATTTATACGGACAAATATCTCTGCAACTTGCTCCTCTGTAATAGCGGACGATAATTCCAATGCCGTAAAAGGGAAATTAAGCAGGTTAGATAAGCGTGTAATAGACTGTCGTATCTTCTTTACGTCTTCTGGAGTAAGGCTTGCTACATCTTGATTATTTTGGATATACGTATCTACAAGTTCAAAAATATCTGTAGATTTATTCCAAAGCATGGAGATATTGGGGATATAAGACCTGTCTTTTTTTATGGCGGCGTCCGATACTGCAAAGCGTTCAGTAATGGGGTTAAACGATATTTCTATCTTTTCTTTTTGATAGTTTTCTCTAACGACCTCTACGCCTTGGATAACGGCAAAGAGTGATGTAAGTCTTTGCTGACCATCTACTATAAGTAATCTCGCAGGTTTTTGCTTCGCTTCTGCTCCGATTTGTCTTGCTTCCTCTACAAAGGCATTTTGCCAAAAAAGTAAGTATCCAATTGGGTAGCCCCGATACATACTGTCAAATAGGTCTCTAACTTTCGTATCTTTCCAAACAAAAGGGCGCTGAATGTCTGGTAAACCTATCTCACCCATCTCTATGTAGTTGACCAGAGTGCCTAAATCGTAGCGTACTTCTTTGAATAATCTATCTGCCATATTTATATTTATAACTATAGTCCAAAGTCTTTAGCTTTTGTATTTAATCAGTTGATTTTTTGTAACAAATGCTAAATAATGATAAGTACAATTATATGGCAAAAGATGACCTTTTTTCAATAGAAGAAGTGGCTAAGACGCTCAAAGTTTCGTATATCACCGTTTACAGGTGGATTAGGGCTAATAAATTGCCGTCTTTCAAGGCGGGTAAGCAGTATAGAATAAAAAAAATAGACCTAGATACTTTTCTAAAAGTTAAATAAAGATAAATATGAGCGACCAAAATAACAAAATTAACAAAAAAGTTGAAATTGACTTGAGTGAGCTACTTAAAAAAGACGCTCCTTATATCGTAGAGGATGGGAAAGTAAACGTAGATAAGTTAAAAGGCTTACTAACGGGCAAAACTACCGAAAAAGAAGATGACAGATTTTATTTTAACTGGGCTGGCAAAGATAAAGTTTTCCAAGCTATCCAAGCCCCCGCATACTCAACCCTAACCCCTCACAAAGATAAATCTATCGGATGGGATGAGACTGAGAACTTAATGATAGTAGGAGAAAATCTAGAGACCTTAAAACTCCTCCTCAAGCCCTACTTTGGCAAGGTCAAAGTTATTTATATTGACCCACCCTACAACACAGGTAAAGATTTTATCTATCGGGATGACTTTTCCTCTCCATTGAAAGATTATTTAGTCAAAACGGGACAAAAGGACGCTAATGGAACAGGATTAACTACTAATACAGAGACTAATGGACGTTATCACTCTGATTGGTTGAATTTTATGTATCCAAGGATATTTATGGCAAGAAATTTGTTAAAAGAAAATGGTTTAATTTTCATCTCTATAGATGACCACGAGGTTCACCATCTAAGGATGGTAATGGATGATATTTTTGGAGAAGAAAATTTTATTACCCAATTTATTTGGAATACAGAGGGACATACTGATAATCAGCTAGATGTAAAAGTAAACCATGAGTATGTAATTCTTTATGCTAGAAATTCCAAAGACGCTTCTCTTGAACAAGTCATAGACCCAAATACTAGAGAAAATAGTAATTTATGGAAAGGTTTTGCTGAAAATTCCATAACAAAAAACGGTTCTGGCAACCCTCCTAGTGAAGTAGAACTTCCTATAGGGTTTCCATGTAAAAGTGAAAGTCTGACACTTTCTCGTACCGATATTAGTGAGGATTTTTTTGATGCAGTGAATAAACAAAAGTACATTTCAAGAATAATTACGGATAAGTGGTCTGTTTCATACCCTGTAAGAGTAGACGAAATGATTGTGAACAACTACAAATTAGAGAAACCATGCAGAGTTTTTAGTGGATGGGCAAATTTGAATAAGTTAAAAGAATTTATAAAAAATGATTGTAATCCTATAAAAGACGGGGATGACGATATTTCATTTTTTTTATCAGAGAACGGCGTTATTTACTACCACAGAAATAGAGAGAAAGCTAGAAATATAGTGTCTGTCCTCCGAAATTTAGGAACTACAGAAAAAATGCGTTCTGAATTAGAAAGTGATGGCATAATTTTTCAGTATCCAAAACCTAAGGAGTTACTAAGCTACCTGTTTAAGATAAGTACAAGTGGTGAAGATTTAATTCTTGATTTTTTTGCTGGTTCTGGCACAACGGCACAGTCTATTTTTGAACTTAATCGTGAAGATGACCAGAAAAGAAAGTTTATTCTTGTTCAAATCCCAGAAAAGATTGATGAAAAAAGTCATGCAATAGATTTAGGATTTAAGTACGTATCGGAGATTTGTTTAGCTAGATTGAAAAAACTATCTGAGAAAAATAACAACTCGCTGAGTTACAAAGTATTTGAGTTAACGCCTTCTAATTTCAATCTCAAGGAAGAGTTTGAACTAACCGAGAATAAAGACCTTGGAGAGCTTAAAACTAACTACCTAAAGGAACTAGGGCTATACGTAGACCAGCCCACCGTGGCTACCGCAAGTACTTTGGATATTGTCTACGAGATAATTCTAAAAAATGGTTTTTCACTTAACTCAAAAATTGAGCAGTTAAAACTAGGGTCAAATAATTTCTATAAAGTAAGCGACACCGAAAACGAGCTTGAGATACATGTATCCCTAGACGCCAAGATTGAGGACGGGTCGGTAGAGGCTATACGCACCACAGAGTACAAGGGAAAGACGTTTGCTTTTTACGACAATGCCCTCACCGATAGCCAAAAGATAAACCTCAATACCTTTGTGAAATTGCAGGTAATTTAATCTATGCTAAAGCTCAAGTTTAACCCCAACCTAGACTACCAGCAGGACGCCATAAAGGCGGTAACTGATATCTTTGAGGGACAGATAAAGGTAGAAAAAAAACATATTTTTCAAGTCATACCTAACAAACTCACTCTAGAGAAAGACGCACTTCTAACAAACCTCCAGACCGTACAGGAAAACAGTAGTCTTACAAAAAGCCCAGACTTTACAGCACCCCTTAATGTAACTCTAGAGATGGAAACGGGTACGGGTAAGACCTACGTTTACCTCCGCTCTATTTTAGAGTTATATCAAAAATACGGATTTTCTAAGTTTATTATCGTCGTCCCTACGGTAGCCATTAAAGAGGGCGTGATGAAGTCCCTAGCTATCACTAAAGACCATTTTAAGGGTCTGTACAACAACCTGTCCTATGAGTACTACGAGTATGTATCTACTAAGCTAATGACCGTCCGAATGTTTGCGCAGTCCTCTCACCTGCAAATTATGGTCATTACAAAAGACGCTTTTAATAAAGATAAAAATATAATCCATAGTCAACCTGACAAAATGTATGGTGAAAAGCCTATTTCACTAATACAAAAATCTAACCCCATCGTTATCCTAGACGAACCACAAAAGATGGGCGGAGAGGCTACCCAATGGGGCATAAAAGAACTTAATCCCCTAATCGTACTTAGATACTCTGCAACGCATAGGGATATTGAAAATCTAGTCTACAAACTCACCCCTTTTGACGCTTATGCAAAAGGATTAGTAAAAAAGATTGAGCTAGCCACCGTCGTAGAGGAAAGCGACCCAAACACAAAAAAGATTATTCTAGAAAACATTTATTCCTCTGGTAGTAGCCTAAAGGCAAAGCTTAAGGTTTTTATCAAGAAAGCCACATCCGTGCAATTAAAAACCATTACCGTAGGCTCTGGCGATAATTTAGCTACTAAGTCAAAAAATCCTTACTACGATGGGTTTACCGTAAATGAAATTAACTCAGGTAATAACTATATCCGCTTCTCAAACGGTCTAAAAGTATACGTAGGGCAATCGTCCGTAAATGAGGATGAAATAGTGCGGATGATGGTACGAGAGATAGTTTTAGAACACTTGGAAAAAAAGCGAAAGTTTAACCCTTTGGGAATTAAGACCCTTTCTCTCTTTTTTATCCACCGTGTAGACGACTATAAACCCGCCGACGGGTGGCTCCGAAAAATGTTTGAGGAAGAATACCAAAAGGCTACTAGTACCGACTATCAAGAGTTTATGACCGCTAGACCAGACAAGGTACACTCTGGGTACTTCTCTGAGATGAAAAAAAACTCCTCAATAGAGAATGACGAGAAAGCATACGAATTGATTATGAAAGATAAGGAAGAGTTACTTTCCTTAGATAATCCCGTGGAGTTTATCTTTTCCCATTCTGCCCTACGTGAGGGGTGGGACAACCCCAATATCTTTAATATCTGTACCTTAGCCTACTCAACCTCTGATATTAAAAAAAGACAGGAAATCGGACGTGGATTACGTCTGGTAGTAAATCAGCAAGGAGACCGCATTTACGACCGAGATATAAACGTTCTTACCGTAGTTACAAACGAAAGTTACCAAAATTATGTATCAGAGCTACAAACCGAGTTTAGGGACGAGGCGGGAGAAAGCGCCCCACCTGTAGAGCATAAGAAAAAACGTGTTAGCCTAACCCTAAAAGATGACGCATTAGCTAACAAGAGCTTTCAGAGCCTTTGGATATTACTATCAAAACGAGCTAAGTTTGTTGTCTCTATGCAAGAAGAGGAAATAATAAGTAAGTGCGTAGATGAAATTAACAAAATCGATGAAAGTAATATTAGAGAAATACGGGTACGCATTACTAAAAGAGGAATAGAGACTTTATTACTTGATGATATAAGAGGAGGAAATGTTGTAACCGACCGTAGTTATGGAATTGATGCCTCTAAGCAACTACCGAACATTATTTCCCTCCTCCAAGCCGATACTAAGCTCACCAAGAAAACTTTATTAGCCATACTGCAAAAAGTAAATAATTTTGACTTGTTTTTCAAAAACTCCTACCAGTATGCAAGCCTCGTTTCCTACGCCATTAAAACCGTCATATCAGACCTAGCCTCTAAAGGAATTAGCTACGTAGAGATTAGCGACGATTACGGGCTATCGCTTTTTAATAAGGAAGTCCAGACCTACGAAAAATACCTAGTAAAACTAGAGAGTGCCAAAACCCTCTATAAAACAGCCAATAATGGACAGGTGGACGCCGTGATTATTGACCCTAGCCCATCCGTAGAGGGCGTATCACAGCCAGAGAAAAGGTTTGCCGAGAACGCAGACCGTAATGATACGGTTAAGTTTTTCTTTAAGCTCCCAGACACCTATTCTATTGCAACTCCAGCAGGGCAATATACGCCAGACTGGGCGGTAGTAGTAGAAAATGGCGACCACAACCAAGTCTATTTTGTAGCAGAAACTAAGGATACTAATAACATTAGTAGTCTCCGCCAAGAGGAGCAAATTAAAATACTCTCTGCACGGGCTATGTTTAAGGAGGTCATGCCGGAGGTTATTTTCAAAGCTCCCGTAAGCGAGTTTAGCGACCTTGCATGATAAGCAAAAAAAGTGCTGATAATCTGAAAAAGATATTTAAGGAGGAGTACAAAGCCGACTTAACAGACGAGGAGGCAAAGGAAGCGGGTCAAAAGTTGGTTGACTACTTTAGTCTTTTAATTGAGATTGATAAGAAAGCCAAAATTGTAAGAAAAAATGAAAAATGAAGATGGAATTACTATTACGTGTCCTAAGTGTGGAAGAATAAAATTAGAAGCCTATCAAAACGAGGGCGTGCTTGCTGGCTTAGTGCAGACTAAATGCGAAAGGTGTAAAACTATAACAGATTTTCTTATGCTCCAAGATAAAGTGTATATCTACGACGATAAATTAAGGAATAACCCTAAACGAATTAAGAAATTACTTAACGAGTTCAAAAACAAATTGCCTAACGATAGAAAAATTGATATACTAGAAGCAATAACGGAGACGTTATTAGGAAACGAAAAATCATAGCCATTGTCTTCTGGCTCTAAAGTTGAAGATTTGAGGCTCACGAAGCCCTAACCAATTGCGAAATTGGTGGAGGGCTTTTTTTTATGCCCCAAATCAAAAAACTATGAGTACAATGACTATGAAAAATGAGCTTTATTCTACTTCTGATTTACCCCTTGTAGCGACGCTATCCCTCTATTTTCCCGTAGAGAAAATTGACACAACTAACCCACGTCGCACTTCTTTCTTATTTCTCCAAACCACCGAACTAAACGACTTGATAACCAAGTATTGGCGAAAGGAACTACGCATAGAACCCTTAGCCTTTTTTAATCAGTTAAAAACGGTCAAAACCATGCTTTATTCAAGAGTTTAGCTATGTAACCTATGAGAAATAATGAAGATGTAAATAAGAAATTAGGAGGTTATTACCCCACTTATAGGGGCAAATTACTATTGCTTAAATCTAAGGCACTAACTTTTCAAGAGTATGTATTGTATGACGCTAGTATCGCACTTGCTGACTGGGATAAAAAACATGGAGACCGCTACGGGACATTAAAACTATCGCAGGAGGAAATTGAGGTAGTGCTGGGATGTAGCAAAGGGTTTGTATCCCGTCATGGAAAGGAGCTATATAAAAAGGGCTTCTGGGAAAAAGACGAGTATGGCAGAACTCGTGTAGTAGGCTTTGAGCTAATTGAAACTGGGCTACTTAAAACAATTACCAAAAAAGATAAGGTAGTAAATCTACAAAATTATATTGCAAATAAGCAAATCTATGACGCATTACTACAACAAGATATTGCAGAAAAGCAACTGATAAGCTCTAAAGAAGAGAGTACTTTTCAAGGCAAAAGTGTTGCAGATATACAACCTCCCCGTCCTATATCTGATTTAGTTTCCTCTAAGGGTGAATATAGTTTTAGAGATACTAGTACTGGTTTATCAGATGAAGATATTAGATTAATTGAGGAAAGTTTAGCCGAAAGTACGCAAGTTAAGGGTAAGGAGGGTGGCTATGATTAAGCCGACACCTCCTGCTCCAACAACAACATTTTCCAAGGACGAAATTATTGAGCAGAAAATGAGGCTCTTGGCTAATTTTATGATTGACCGAATTTTGGAAAACAAGGAAATTAAACCATCTATAGAAATCCCTAAAAATGCTATTATTAAAGTAACTCCATCTCGCAAGGATGGAACACAATTATGAGCATTACAATGAAAAAAGCTGTTATTGCAGTTAGGGTGTCTTCCACAAAGCAAGGCTTGGTTGGTGATAGTCCAGAAGACCAGAAAATGCTACTTGATAAGCTGGCGATTACTCTTAATGCAAAGGCTCTAAAAGTCTTCAAATTCGTGCAATCTGCCTCTGGCGATATACAGCCGAACCAAGAAGCCATAGATTATTGTAAAAACCATAAGGTAGATTACTTTCTAATCAAATCCATAGACCGCTTTACTCGTGGCGGAGCTTACCAATATGAGTTTTTGAAGTCTCAACTTACCAAATACGGTGTTCAGTTGGTTGACGCCTACGGTATCGTAGGTAGGCAATCCATCAATACGCTAGACCATTTAGATATTGAATATAAATGGTCTAGGTATAGCCCTACCAAGAACTCTGAAATACTAGAGGCAGAACGAGCAAAAGATGAAATAAGGGATATCTTAAGCCGTTTAATTGGAGCAGAAATACGTTATACACGGTTAGGCTACGCAGTATTTAATTCTCAATTTGGACTTATGAACAAAAAGGTGGAAACGGTACACGGCAAGCGAGTTATACGGGTAAAACATCCCAAAGAGGGCGAATGGGTAATAAAAATGTTTAATTTACGTGCTGAGGGGCGTCTAAAGGACTACGAAATTGTAAACGAACTAAACCTAGATGGCTTTAGAACCAGACAAACTAAAATTAGAAGTAGTGAAAACCCAAACATAACAATTGGCTATAAGGATGGAAAACAACTTACGGTTAAAATGCTCCAAAATTATATAAAAAACCCAATTTATGCGGGAGTTATAGTTGGCAAGTGGACGAACGGACTACCTATTAAAGCGCAATTTGACGGCATAGTAGATATAGACACGTTTAATAAGGCTAACAGAGGCAAAATCACCTTAATAAAAGATGGTAACGAGATAACGATGTATAGAGGAAAAGTACCGCTCTGGCGAACCGCTAAAAATAGAGATAATCCATTATTTCCGTATAAAAAGTATGTGCTTTGCCCTAGCTGTAAAAATCCATTTCTGGGGAGCGCACCTAGAAGCAAAAGTGGAAAACATATACCTATTTACCATTGTGGAAGCAAATCAAGCAGTATACGAAAGCACGATTATTTAGGCATAAACAAAAAAGAATTTGAGGAAACTATTAGTAATCTATTGGCTCACGTCCATTTTAATGACGATTTTAAGCAAAAGTTTATAAACATATTTTTTGAAGAATGGGAGAAAAGACGCAAAGAGGCGTCCCAAAAGACCATAGATTATGGTAAGCAGATAAGTGATTTATCTATAGAAATTAACTCGTTAATTGAAAAAATCTCGCTACTATCCTTACCAGAGGCTATACAGTCCATAGAGGAAAAGATTGGTGAGAAGAAAGCACGAAAAGCACAACTTATCCAAGCACGAGATAAAGGCGAGGATGAAGAGCTAAAAATTGACGGTTTAATGAACCAAGCAAAATACTTTATGGAACACCTAGAAGAATTGTTGACTGGAGGCTCAAATCCTCTTGTTAATGGGGCTATATTTGGTCTGCTTTTTGATGAGCGACCAACCTACCAAGATTTACTTAATGGAACACCGAAATTATCGCCTCTATTCAAGCTAAACGATACTTTCGTCTCTTCAAAAGAAGAGTTTGTGACCCTGATGCCTCTCTATTCGAACTTTTTATATCACATTTTTATAGTTTGAGGCAGTATTATATAGACGAAAATGATAATTTGACTCTTACAACTAAGGACTGAATTTGTTCATTCTTTTCACTGAAATCATAAAGGAAGATCTATTCGTAATGCTTTCGCTATTTGTTTAACAATATCATAACGAGGCATCGCCTCACTGCGCTCTATTCTGGCATAGTAGTTTACATGGATCTCGGCTTTTTCAGCTACTTCCTCTTGAGTAAGTTTGGCTTTTTTGCGAGCTTGCTTTAATTTATTACCTAATCCCTTTGGAATTTGTTTTTCCATACTAAAAGTATACCAAATTGCTATAAAACCTCATTTTTTCGATTTGTCTTCTTTCATGATACCACTAATCTCTTTCCAACTAATGTCCTCTCTCTTTCTACCGACATTTTTTAGCAAATACATCAGATTTTCAAATAATCTGCGTAACATTTATTTATGTAAGATAACTTTACTATCTTTTTGCTCTATAACACTACTGTCATTAATTTCATAGTAAGATTCCTTTTGTTGATTCAATGCGCTTTTGAATGAAGCAAAGTATGGTTTCCCTTGTATAACATAAATCATACTGACTAAATTAGGAACAGCTATTTGCTCATTATCCACAACGAGAAAGTTTTTCTGGCTATCTAGGGTAATTTCTCCTAAGTAATTCTTGCCATCAATAACATTCATTTCTGTGATGAGATTTTTAGAGATATACAGATCTTTCTTCTTGTTTGATTTAATATCGATTGATATTAATTTGTTTTGCATACTATTTGGATCAATTTTTACAATACAAAGTATTTCTTTTTCGCTTTTTATAACTCCCTTTTCACATAAAACACCTAAATCTTGGTCATTGATAAATGTGCTTGCCCCTCTAACAGAGAGTATCTTATTATTCTGATAGTCCAAAACAACCTCGCGGACTTCTTTGACTTTCTTTTTTTGATCAAGGTTATAAATGAGTGTTGTTTGACTATCCGGCTTTACTACTAGAAAATATGGGTAATGTATTGATAATCGGTCAGGATAGGCAAATGTCATTGACTCATCAAATATATGCAGATTCTGGTTTTCAAAATAAACTGTCGTATTTTTCTTATTTACAAGGAAGAAGTAACCAATAAGAAATGCACAAAGCATTAAAACTACTCCAAATTGGAGTAGTTTTCGCTGATTTTTATCTAATGGATTAAGTTCAATATCTTTCATAGTTATTGTATATATTGTAATGGATTTGTAATGCCCCAAGAATTACCATTTTTTAGCCGTATTTCATAGTGAACATGCTCTCCGGTTGCAAATCCCGTCTTACCCATAATACCAATTGGCGTGCCTGCTTTAACAGTATCTCCGCTATTAACAAATACTTTACTGAAATGAACAAATATCGCCCGTAATGAACTCTCGCTATTGATTATCTCTACCGTTTCACCTCCATACTCATCAATAAAATGGGTCACTGTTCCATTTATAGTTGAAAATATGACAACTTGATGTGTCTCTTTATATGTTTTACTGTTTTTGTAATAGGTATCGGTCGGCACTAAATCAACTCCTGTGTGTATTTTCCCAAACTGCAAAAAATAATTTGGATCAAGAAAATAGGCGCTTATTGCGGTGTAGCTCATACCCGACCCCCCAAAGGGATTTTGCACGGGAATTGAGGTTTCTATAAAACTATCATCGGCCGCAATATTCGAGGGAACAGTTAAGTTTGAAGCTATCTGTTGAAGAAAAGCTGAACTAACTAGAAAAGGTGACATGATAATTGTTCCGATGGTTACGATCATGAATATCCCAAGAAGTACGAGAGAGATAAGGCATCCTATTGCGGGCCCTCGCAAACTACTTACAAGATTTCCGGCAAGTGGAATGGGTATGACAAGGTTGACAACAATCGTAATGAGCGTATCAATTATGAAGCCAAACGGATCGTTTTTGAATGCATGAAGATTAGCTAGTTTCTTCATGGCTTTCTGTTTGCGAAGTAAATACTAAGGGTTGCTCATGGGGCAAAACTAATATATTAAGCCGTACATGCTCACCTTCTCGAAACAAAACAACCTCACCAATCTCCAAATGTCCGAGTTGCTGCTTTTCTTCATCAGTCATCGGATAGATAGTTCCAATTTCAGAAAGAGTCGCATATGACTGTTTTAAGAGTATTTTTGTTTCAGAGTTGGTAATAATAGCTTTTCCATACTCATTGTTAAGAAAATCTTCAACATCTTGAGTAATGGATACCACACCAACATTTCGCTTTCGTGCTTGTTTTACAAGCTCTCGATAAAATACGGCCACTTCAGGATCAACAAGGAGCTTATGTGCCTCATCAATAAAGAGCATTCGCTTTTTATCATTATTCTTATTCACTAAATTCCATATAAGTGAGGTCAAAAGATAAATAGCAGGATCTCTCTTTTCATCCTTTTTCAAATCATGCAAATCAAGGACAATCACATCATTATCCAGCTCAAGTCGTCGTGTTGAGTTAAACACTCCTCGCAAACTTCCCGCAGATAATACGCTGAGGTCTTTTTGCATAGGACTGCCTGCTAGTAGTTCAAGTAAACTTTCAAAATTGGGCGAACCTGAATCGTAAAGTTTGATGAGCTTTTCATCAAGTAGAGCTCCATCATAATGTGGTGTAGGAATAAAGAACTTGAAAAACGTCTTGAGCGTGGAAATATGATCAAGAATATCGTTCTCCTCGGTGCTATTGATATAAAAAGGATTAATTCCATTCTCTCGTGAGAATGAGATAACTTCGCCACCCAGTGAACGTGCCAAATTAACATACTCTCCCTCAGGATCAATGGCAATAATCTGAACACCTCGCATATAAAGCCTATTCATCAGAGTCTTTGATGTTACGCTTTTTCCTGATCCTGAAACTCCAAGGATATTTATATTATTGTTTCGTGAGGTAAACGGATCAATGAAAACGAGACTATTGTTATATGCGTTAACACCCATAAATATTCCTTCAGGATCATTTAATTGTTTTGAGACAAAAGGCATAAGATATGAAGCTGCAGTTGACTGCAAGATTCTGTTTTCTTTGACGTGATCAATATTGAATGGCAAAAAGTTCTTGAATGCCTTTTTATGACCAAACGTATACTGATTAAACGTAATATCCATAGCTCCGGTGATATTTTGGAGCTCTTTTTGTAGATGAGTTAATTCTGCCTCGTTTTTTCCTTCGAGTTGCAGATATAAAGAATACAGGATACCTTTTTCGGCCTCATGGACAAGTTCATCAATAAAACTCATGACTTCCTCAATATTCTTATCAGTTTGTTGGTCGCGAATTTTTCCTACCTTCAATCGATCATTTTGTTGCATCTCAAGAACGGAGAGTCTTTGTCGTGCCTTTTTTAGCAGTTCGCTGCTTGGTGTTGGCTGGATAAAAACACTTAAGGTAAACGGCAACGATGAAGTTAATAGTCTAAAGAAAACATAGGGACTTAGGTAAGCGGGAATATCAGCAAGGTAATAAAATCGTCGATATTTTTCGCCTACTTGCAAATGGGAACCATGCTCTTTCAAATATTCGCTTTTGTATGCCTTGGTTCCATCTCGTTCAACTGCTATTCCATTGTCATCCTTTTCAATAACAAAATGGAAATCTGACTTTCCTGCATTATGGATAGTTTCTTCATATGCCTTAACCTCTTTTTTGTATTCTCGATTAAGCTTGAACGCTTTTAAGGGATTTTTACTTCTGGGTTGCTTTGGTTTTTGAATATTGGGTAACTGATTACTTAAAAATGGCTTTTGTGAAATTACTTCCTGTTGTGTATTCACAATATCCATAAGTCGCCGTATTTCCTCTCTCAGAGCCAACGTGAGTGCATTCTGATGTAGCTTTGGTTCACCATTAAAGAAATGCTTTTCAATGTCTTTGAGTCCCTCATTTTTCTTTGTGTAATGCTCGTATTCCCTCATCACCTTGTTTAACTCAAATGTGTGCTTAGCCTTACTATCTGAAAGAGTTTTAACTTCTTCTCGGAGTTTTCGCCCCATCTGAAAGTTAATTAGTGCCGGCATGAGACCTTCTTGTTGTTTTATGGCTTTTCCCTTAGTTGCTCGTTTATTTATAGTTTTCATCGTAGTGTGGTTTGTCCAACTTGTAACAATTGATCATCAACTAATGGTCGAACGGTAATATTGCATGCAGAGAGTGATGAAGCAAAGCGCATTCCCAAATCTGATACTTTTTTGATGGCTTTTACCTTTTCATGTGGTTTGCTCGTATCGCAAGACACTGAGAAAACTGCATAATGGCGCATTGCTACAAACGAGTGATTAGTTACAAGACCCGAAAGGTCATCAATATAGTTACTAATGAGTGATTCTCTTTTGGTATTAGCACTGTTGTATAGAGAGAAAAAGTGTTTCGAGTAGTCCTCAACTCGAGCTCTCTCTTTACGTACTATAAATTGAACTTGTGAGGGGAGCACATGAATCATTTGCTTAAGCTTGGCAAAGAAATGTTCACGGTCCTGATTGTTAAGTAAGGCTATATCAAACGGTTCTACTTCATACATCTTTACAATCGCGTTTTTTCGCACAATGAGATTATCTTGTATCTTAAAATCAACAAAGTATGGTTCAAGATCACCGTGCCTGTGTTCTTTTGAGCCTAATTTAAACTTTATGGCTCGTGGTACTATTTTGTAGATTGGTTGATTATCAACTTTTTGAGTGATAATGCCAATGAAAAATATTTCTGCAACAAGCACAGTCGTACCAAAGGCTCCCCAGCTAAAAAAGTGGAGTACAAAGTGAAAAACGCCAAATACAACAGCTGCAATAACACCTGCACCGGCAAGAGCCAAAACAGTATCGGTAAAGAAAAGACTTCTTAACACATGTTCGCGAATATCATCCTTATAGATGCGTACGTTTTTCATGATTTTTTGTTTTTAGTATTCGGTGAATACAAACGAATAATGTGATCACTGCTATCTTTACCTTGTCGTCTGACTACAACTCCTTTTATGCCATATGCTTCATTTCTGGCTTTTGACATCTCAAAAAACTGCTGTACTTTCTGAGGTGGGCTTGATTCATTTACATAGGCATAGTTAATATCTTTTCCTTTTCGTTTTGCCTCCTGCATTGCATTAAAGTTATGAGGATTCGGGTTATCTTTCGTGAATGTTGAAAGATCAATAAATTTCTCTTGGTCAAGCGCCACCTTTTCAAGGTGACTCTCTTGCACGCCATCTCGTATTGCGTCTGATCGAGTTGGGTAGTAGGAGGTTAATCCACTTTTGGCGTCATCATGCTTATATGCTTCACCTGAAACTGACACGACTCCCTGCTTATAGTTCTCCATCTGAACATTCATTCCTCGATTACCTAAATCCTTTGAAAATCGTGGTCTACTATCAGTCTGAGAAAGGTTGTATAAGCCTCCTTTTGAGCCACTGTTACCATTCCCTGAATATGACTTGTAACCACTTGTAGGCATATCGCCTCCACCACTGTCAGAACCTCTTTGTTGCCACTTGTTTCGTATAGCCTGTCCCGCCATAGTGCTCATACTTCCGTTTCCGCCAAGAAGTCCTCGTTTGAAATTATCTACCTTTGATTGAATTGGAGAGCTCACCGCCCGTGATCCCACCGCTGCTCCCATATTGGTTGAAAATGCAGTCCATGTATCACCAAATATTCGAGCAACTAACACATTTACACCTCCAAGGAAAAATAGGAAGCCGGTATAAAAGAACAGCATCCCGACACTGGGGCCTTTAGCATTTAAAATGCTATTAAAAATATCAGTAGCAATAGAAAATCCTAGTACAAAAGCTGGTTGTTGGATAAGAAAGGTGAACCAAGACTTAAAATATGTCATGGGGATACCTTGTGTTTTTTCTGAAAGCATAAAGGGAATGACAATGGGATAGATCACACCCAAGAAAAGCAGCGCGGCAAAGCGTATTACAAATTGAAATCCTAAGTACACAAAACCGAGAAGTAGAAATAAGAAAGTCAGAATAAACAAGAAAATCTGTACAATAAATTTGCCAAGAGAATTAAATATTCCTGCCTTTAGGGATATATCAAACGCCGGAATTCCAAACTTTTCTGAACTTTCATTATTCTGAATTCCTTCCTTTGTTTTATCAAGATAATCATCTAAAAACGTGGTGAACTTTTGTGTTGAAGAAATTTTAGTAACCAGTAGATTGTTTGCCTGAATACTGTATGACAAAACTGAAGGAACCGTAATAAATAGGATTATTGTTATAAGAAAACGCACGGCAAAAGATTTCAATTCCTGTGCATTGTCAGATCCCAACTTTGAAACAGCAATGCCCGCAATAACAATTGCAAGAATTGGAAGTGAAATATGATAAAACATATCACGGTATTTGGTAATACCTGGTATTTCTGACTTATCCTTTAGGACGATTTTATCGCCTAAAGGATCGGGTGTATAGAAAATAAAGCCGCCAATAAATGAATCAAAACCTTGAATAAAACCTTGTAATAGTTCAACAATCGAAGAAGGTTGATTGTCGACAGTGAATTCGTTTGTATATTGAACTTGGGGAGCAGATGTGGGCGTAGGAGTCGGAGCAGCAAAAGCAGGTAAGGTATTAGTTAGAAATACAATACATATAAGTACGCTTAAGATTAGCTTCATACATATTTACTGTTGCTCCTCAGTTTTTAGGCTGATCCGCCGACAAATGTTTTAATGATTTGCGCGAGTGAAGCAGCTCCAAAAACCAATAAGCCTCCAACCAGTATGTTAATGATCCATCCCTTTAGCTTTGACTTTCGATCAGTATCATCGCCACTCATTACAAGAAATACACCGAGTGTTGCGATTGCGATTGCCATAGCAGGAAGAGAGTAATATTGAAGTGTTTTAACGATACCCCACAAAAGCTGGTCAAGGTTTGCAAATTGCAGTGGTTGAGCACTGTTGTATTCTGATGGACCCATATGTTTTTAGTTAGAGATACTAATTTCTAATAAATCACTAATGTGATTGGGAAGTATATACTATTTGAGTGTAGAAGTCAATATTATATGGGTTGCATGAATAATTTAATATTTACTTATATAACAGGCTATATTGTTGCTATTAAGATAGCTATAAGTCTTATGAAGAGCGGTAAGTTAATAAGGATGGTTATGTATTTAGATTACGATTTAGCACCTCTTATATGAATCAATGATTCTCTAATTATTTGTATAGACGATTGAAGTACGAGATAAGCTATGCCCATACCAACAATAATGTCTGGCCACATAGAATTAAATCTAATAACAAAAAATCCTGCCGCAATTACACTAATATTCGCAATCACATCATTTCTTGAACAAATCCATGCTGATCTGACATTTAAACCCCCGTCTTTGTGTTTTGCAAGCAATAAGAAGCAAATTAAGTTAGCAAGTAAGGCTAAAACTCCAAATATAGTCATACTATCTCCAAATGGTAAAGTTGGGTTCAGAATTTTATAGAACACATCTCCAATCACCGTCACCCCCAAAAGTAACATTACCACACCCTTCAATAGAGAAGCTTTATCGCTTGCTTTATCTCCCATTGGAAGAACATATAAGCTAATACCATATACAAACGTATCGCCGAGCATATCAAGTGAATCTGCAAGTAGGGAAGATGAGTGAGCTGTCCACCCAGCAACAAATTCCACCACAAACATAACAAGGTTAATAATGAATACAGCAATAAAGATATTCCTGAGCTTCGATACTTCTTGAGGATTCAGACAACCGACTTCATCACATACGTTACAATGGTCATTCATACTTTTTTAGCTAAACTGATTGAATTACTTTTATTACTGAGATAGTTTTTACACATAGGGGTGCTTTGTATAATAATTATACATTCCAATCTTACCTTAAAAACGAAGATTTTTTTCTGAAGAGAAACTTCTGTCAGTTTTTCCTGATTGCCCTAGAAGTTTTCTTCACATTTTTATCTTGATGAAGATGTATGTCTTCTCTTTAGCAATCAGAGCCTAATGCCCCTACGCAATTTTCTGTTGGTGGTTTGCCCCGTTCAGGACATTTTTCTGAATAAAGACAGGCATCATCGCTAATCGAGTTAATTTGAGATTTAATGACCTCATCCTTAGGTCCGTAACTAATTAGAATTTTGTCCAAGTCAGAGATCTCATAATTTCCGAACTTGTCATTCGGCTTACCATTGACGTTGAATTTAAGAGAGTTTTTATCATCATTACAATATTTTTTGCCGTCGTCTGTAATAAAACACTGGTTATCAAAACTTATTCCAATACTTTTGAAAAAGTAGCCAAGCGTTACACCTTGGCGATGTTTGTGAGTCACTTCTCCATTCCCATCATGTACATGGGTATAAGGGTCCTTTGAGTCTTGATACTGATCGGATGTGAAATCAAAAATCTTACCGTTCAAATAAACCTTAAAATCTGCATGCTCATGAACCTTATCTCCAAGTTTTGGTTCGTCTGCCTTAGGCGCTTTCAAGATTGCGGCTTTGATAAGGGTCTTGAAATCTTCTGGAGTTTTGGGATTCTGCAATTTTTCGCCATTTAGAAAAAATGATGGAGTTCCACTTACACCAAGGCTCTGTCCAGATGCTTTATCTCGCTCAACTCGATCTTTGACTTCTTTGGAAGATACATCTTTCTTAAACTGTTCAAGATTTAAACCAATTTGTTTTGCATAGCCTTCAAATATAGTAGGATCGGCAAATTGCTTCTCTCCCCAACTACTTTGGTTTTCAAAAAGCACATCATGCATTTCCCAATATTTCCCTTGCTTGCTTGCTGCCTCAACACTTAGGGCAGCCTGCATGCCATTTTTATGCCCCGGAAGAGGAAAGTATCTACTCACAAAACGAACTTCTGTTTTGAACTCCTCTGACAGCTGTTTTACAAGTGGATAGTAGGCACCACAGGCTTCACATTCAAAATCAAGATATTCAATAAGTGTTACGGAGGAGTCTTTATTTCCTTTGATATGGTCATCGGAAACAATGTCAATGAGTTCTTTTTGAGCGTCAGATGGTACTTGTGTGGAAGTCGATCCAGTTTTGTTTATCAATAAATATCCGGCGACAATAATAGCAAGTGATACAGCTGTGATTATTGAAATTAGTTTTTTATCTCCTGTCATGGTAGGTCATTATACTATGTTTTGTAGTAAGTGTAAATTACTGTTTTAAGATCTCCCCACTTCTAAAAAGTAATTACCTTATCATAAACTGCAATTAGGCGATATAAATCTGCGATTCCTCCTGCTGGACAGGCTTTACTATCGACTTGATGTCTGGTTATCATGCAGGTTTCACAAGCAATAATCCTACTTTGTTCATATGAAAGAAACTTTTTAACCTGCCCTTTGATGTTAAATTGATCTGAACTATTTGATTCGTATTCAACACCTTCGCCGATAAGGAAAATACTCACTTCATCCTCCTTCTTCAGAGCTAAGTTGGCAAGGCGTAAGGCATTCCAATTCTTTTCAGCGTTGTTGGTTGATAGAATAATAGCTAGTTTCATATTAGTTCCTTGTTTATAACATTTTATGATCAATACATTATATTTTGACTAAGTCCTTTTCTATTCGCTTAAGCAATACTGCATTTGTTGCAACAATAATTGATGAGATACTCATCAAAAGTGCTGATATTTCAGGACGCAGTGATATTCCAAAATTTGGATATAAGACACCCGCAGCAACAGGTATAGCAAGCAGATTATAAATTGACGCCCAAAAGAGGTTTTGCTTCATTTTTCTTACTGTTGCCTTACTTAATCTGATAGCTCGTAAAATATCTGCTGGATCAGATTTCATTAAAACCACTTTTGCAGTCTCTATCGCTACATCAGTGCCAGCTCCTATGGCGATGCCTATATCAGCAGTTGCAAGGGCAGGAGCATCATTAACTCCATCCCCAACCATTGCAACAAATTTTCCTTCTTTTTGGAGCTTTTTAACATATGAAGCTTTCTCTTCGGGTAGAACTTCAGCAAATATTCTATCTATACCAAGCTGTTTTCCAATAGCTTCTGCAGTTACTTTGTTGTCTCCGGTAATCATTGCTACTTCTAGACCTAATTCCTTCATTTTCTCAATTGCACGCTTAGCTGTTTCTTTAACAGGATCTTGAGCAGCCACGATTCCAGCCAGTTTTCCATTTATGGCAACAAGCATTAATGTTTTACCCTCAGAAAGCAGTCGATCAATATCATTTTGGAGCAAAACCATGTCAATCCCACCATCTTTGATAAGCTTTATATTCCCGACAAGCACTTGTTTCCCTTCTACGATAGCTTTAACACCATGTCCTGAGATAGATTGAAATTTTTCTACCTGCTGTGGGATCGTAATTTTTCTTCTTTTAGCTTCCTCAAGGATAGCGCCGCTTAGAGGATGGCCTGATTTAGCTTCAGCGGCGGCATTTAATCGTAATACTTCTTCTTTTAAAAATCCATGCGCTGCAATAACATCAGTAACCTTAGGTTTTCCTTGTGTAAGCGTGCCCGTTTTATCAAGCACTACAGCCTGAATTTTTGACACCTGTTCAAGAGTTGGTGCATCCTTAATTAAGATGTTATGCTTGGCCCCGAGTCCCGTACCAACCGCTACTGCCGTTGGTGTCGCCAAGCCTAATGCATCAGGGCAGGCAATTACTACAGTTGAGATGGCAAAGGTTAGGGCAAATAAAAACGATTCTCCCATAACGAAAAACCAGATGGCAAAGGTTAGGATTCCTCCTCCAACAGCGACAATAACCAAATATTTTGCAAACTTATCAGCAAGTTTTTGACCAGGGGCTTTTGAGTTTTGGGCCGTCTCGACCATTTTAACAATTTGAGCAAGGGCAGTATCTCCACCTACTTTTGTTGCTCTAAACATGATTGACCCTGAAGTATTGATTGAGCCACCGATAACCATGTCGCCCTTTTTCTTAGAGACAGGAATAGACTCACCAGTAACCAAGGATTCGTCAATTGCAGTCTCTCCTTCAATAATTTCACCATCAACAGCTACTTTATCTCCTGGCTTAAGGACAAGAATATCTCCAACTATTACATCAGATGTTGGAATTAATTGTTCTTTTCCATTTCGAATTACTCTCGCCTGTGGTGGAACGAGATTAAATAGTGCTTGCAATGCGTCAGTTGTTCCTCGCCTAGACTTCATCTCCATCCAGTGCCCAAACAAAACAAATGTTGTCAACATTGCTGCTGCTTCATAAAACGACTCCATACTTCCCAGTAATGTCAAAACAATACTAAAGACATATGCTGCGGTGATCCCAACAGCAATAAGTACGGCCATATTAAGGGTTTTCAGTTTTAAGGCAATATAGCTTGAATAGAGGAATATCCAACCGCAATAAAAATAAACGGGGGTTGTTAATAGCAACATTAACCAATTCTCAGAAATCGGCGTTGGCAGATTAAGTCCAAAGATATTTTTTCCAAGTGGTGAGTATGCAACAATTGGAATGGTTAAAATAAGTGATACAAAAAATTTATTTCTAATATCTTCTTCCATTAGCTTTGCCATCTCTCTACCTGCGAGTCCGGTGTGATCCATCCCCATAGCCATTGTCATGCTCATTTTGAATTTTTCCCATACCGTCATTTCTTCAGACGGCTTCATCGTGTGGCCCCTGTGCTTATTATGATTCATATCGTTGCGATCCATCTTCACTTCTACTTCAACGAGTTTCATGCCACATCTATGACAACTACCAGGTTTATCTTGTTGAACTTCAGGATGCATTGGACAGGTATACATTTTTATATTATTTTTTATTTTCCACTAAAATGTTCAGTGACACCATTTATCATCTGTCGCACACACCACTTGGCATACATTTTGCCAAATAATTGACCAAGTAATCGTGAAATTATTGCTTCGGGAAGTTCGTAATCAATAAATACCCTCAATTGAGATACGCTATCCTTGGCGTTTATTTTAAAGCCCATTTTATAATTGCCGATAACCAAAAGTTTGGGAGCTCCTACTGTCTCCCATTCTTTCCGACGAGGTGGTTCATGATGTGTTACGACTTCGTCAAGATATAGATTAATTCCAAAAACCTTTCCTTTCATTTGAATGTGTGAACCAACCGTTTTACCCTGCCCTTCATCTAATTCAGTTTTCATGCTTCCACCACCCATCATCCATGAAGACTTATTCATATGCGATGAAAAATGTTTATGATCATCAGCATAGTTAAAGACATCTTCTGGAGAAGCTTGTATGAGCGAAGTTTCCTCATCGTGGTGTATTTTACTTTTCATGTTATTTAGGCATACATAGTTGGTTAACTTCTTTCATAATAGATGAAATTTTTGAATCTTGCAGTCCGAGTGATTGAAGTGCACTCCTACTGTCTAACAAATCTTTACAAAGAACAATTCCACGTTCTAGAAGCTGTTGTTTTTGAAAATTACTTAATTGCATTAGACATGTAATTGGATGTAACCCTGTTTGATCTATGAGTACTTCCAAACCTTCTTTGGGGGGATGGTTCCAACCAATTGTTTTCATTCCAGAGCACCTTGCATATTTTATGGCGTCGCTTGTGAGCTTAGTGTTTGTAACAAGCCATGCTTCATGGAATTTGTTGGTGTGACCAGGATTTTGTTGCCATGCCTTTTCAACATCCCTAAATCGTGCTTCAATATAGAGAGCTACTTTTACATCTGTTTTAATCCCTGACTGATTGTGGAACTTACACTCAACCATTAGGTGACGATTATCCTTTAGGGCAATAACGTCTATTTCATGAGTAACACAAAAACCTGAAACGACCCTTCCTACTTCAATTGCATATCCTTTCGATGCGAGAATTTTGCCAACTAGCTTTTCAAATGGATGACCACTTGGACCAAACTGCATTATGGCACGTTTCAGCGAATATCGACTAGCCACAGAACGCTCATATTTTTTAAGTAAAGTGAATGCTTTTTGATAAATATCACGGGTTTCATCACCATTTTTAAGCCCACCTTCAACATGAGCAATAACTTTTTCTATACTCTCTGCAGAGGCATGAACTCGTTCAAGTGAGAGTCGCAGCTTGGTTTGCGAAAACGGCTCCATTTCTCCCGAGGCTTTTTTTATTAATATTTTTTTCCAATTAATGTCTGTCATATTTTATTTCGTTTTCAATTAGCTCTTCATCTTTTGTATCATGCTTTTAGCGTTTGAAATTAATACTATCTGAATTATACCCATCCAGTTTGACTCATTTTTCACAGATAAGCCGGCTTCACCTACAATGCTTGTAAGGCCACTTTTTATAAAAGGCATATAGTAGGGGGTTTCAAACAACCTGATAAATGGGGAAAGCAGGCGAGCCACTATATGTTTACTTGGCTCCATATGTTCAACGATTAAAATACAGCCATTCTTTTTGACGACTCTTTTTACTTCTAAAAGAGTTGCAAGTTCAATCTCATGTGGCATGTCGTGCAGACCCAAGGATATCGAAGCTCCATCAAACTCATTATCCTTGAATGGTAATTCTGTAGCATCCGCCTGTATAAATTTAAGCTTAAGAGATCTATTCTCTAGTTTTTTTCTGGCCTGTTCTAGCATGAGGGGAGACAGATCTACCCCAATTACATCAAACCCGCACCTGGCTAATGTATACGCCTGCGCACCTGTCCCAGTCGCTACATCAATGATTCTTGCTGGCGGCTTTATAGGTAAAAATGCAGCTGCTCTTTGCCTTATGGGAAACAGGAAATACTTCTCGTAATCATATATTTTAGCCAATTTTCCAAAGTGCTGGTTATTGAATTGCTCATGTTTTTTAAAAAGATCGATGTGCTTCATATAAGGCCTACTAGGATTTTTGTATTTTTTTCATTGATCAATAACTTTAAATCTACTCATCATTCCTGACTCCATGTGTTCAGGGATATGGCAGTGGACAACCCAGTCCCCAGGATTGTCCATTTGAACTAGAAGCTCAACCGTGTCTCCCGTTTGGATGAGTGTGGTATCTTTCCAAACCAGATTTTGATTTTTTTGTCCGTTGGTAGACAGCACTAGAAAACGCTGTCCATGAATGTGGACGGGGTGCTGCATCGGATGCATCGACTGATCATCGTTGAAGATTTTAAACTTAACAATATCACCCTTCTTAAATTGCCAATTAATGTCCATATTAGCGTTTTGAGTTTCGTCATCAATGATCATCCACTTGAGAGTATCCGTTGTTGAATTGGCATTCATCATACCCATATCGTCATCCCACTCGATTTTCTGTACATTGCCCATCGCCATCTGGCGGTTTCGCATCATTTGGCTTGTACCCATCTTGTGTCCACCCATTGAGTCATTTTGCGTCGTTGACTTCTCGTTTCCCATTTGCATACTCAAAGTAACATTTTTATCTGCGGTCTTATCAAACAGGGAACGTAGTGCAGTAATTGAGGCTATAAAGTCGTTGTTGATCCTTGGTGAAACTACAAAAGGAGTTATGTCAGCATTTGCGCTTACAGCAATTGTCCCTAATGTATACGATTTGTCGGGAGTATTGTTAACCATTTCATAATTCCCAGCTTTGTCGAACCAAATCTCAACTATTTGTCGTTCAGATGGACCGATAATCACTGAATCCACCCATTCCTCACGCTCATATTTTCCGTTATCGCTACCCACTAACTTCATCTGAGTATTGGGAATTGTAAAATTAAACGTCCTCGTATTGGCTGAATTTGTAATATAGAGACGTACACGCTCACCTTGTATAATTGATAATCTGTAATCGTCGTCGCCATTAACAAGCATGGTATTGCCGAATCTTCCCATAAGCGTGTGGTTCACAGTTGATTTGTCAAATGTGGCAATTTGCCCGTTTTCAATCAAAATATCGTCCAGAAAAAGGGTTTCTTCACGATCAACTTCCGCCCAATAGTCCGATGTATTAGGGGTAACTAAAAAGTTTCCATACAACCCTAATTCCTGAGCATAATCTTCACGAACATGGGGATGATACCAGTAAATTCCTGCATCAGGAAACTTAAGTTCATAAGTAAATGATTGACCTGGTTTAACTGCATTTTGTGTTACGTCAGGTACACCATCAAACTTGTTTTCAACCCTGATGCCGTGAGAGTGGACAGTGCTATCAACGTCAGTGTCGTTTTTGAAGTTCAGAGTTATTTGTGCTCCCTGAGACACTTTGATCAAAGGACCAGGAATTGAGCCATTGTAAGCGAGCATTTTCATTTCTTGCCCATTAATAGTCTTTTTGACAATGCTGGCAGTAAGGTTATAGATATCACCATCTTTAAGTATCACAATTTCCTGAGGTTTGACTGTATTCATTTGTTGGGCTGAAGTAGAAAATTTTCCACTCGTACGAGAACGATTAGGGTACATAAGTAAGCTGAATATAACTATCAATGCACCTATGATGACAATGGTTGCTGCAATATAAAAATGTTTTTTATTCATATCTTTTATTTTGACTAATTATTGATGTTAATTTCATAAATACTACCTTGATATCCGCATTCTGTTACAAAATCTAATACACGACGCGACTATTTATCGAAACTACCTATCAAATTTGACGTTTTTTAAGTAGCAGTGAGTTGGTTACAACAGAAACACTACTAAATGCCATTGCCGCTCCGGCTATAGCGGGGTTTAACAAAATTCCTGTAAACGGGTAGAGTGCTCCGGCAGCCACAGGAATACCGATAATGTTATAAAAAAATGCCCAGAATAAATTCTGTTTTATCACTCTCATAGTAGCTCTGGCAAGTCTCACGGCCTTTGGCAGTTTTGAGATATGACCGCCAAGCAGGGTAATTCCTGCCGATTCTATGGCTACATCAGTTCCTGTCCCCATTGCAACGCCCACATCAGCAGTCACAAGAGCTGGCGCATCGTTGATCCCATCTCCCACCATGGCCACTTTAAATCCTTCACTCTGGAGTTTCTTAATCTCTTTCGCTTTGTCCGCTGGCAATACTTCAGCTAGAACGCGATCTATCCCAACTTGTTTGGCAATGTACTCAGCAGTCCTGTGGTTATCACCGGTAAGCATAGCTACCTTTATTCCCAGTTTATGAAGTTCTGATATTGTTTCTTTGGCGTCTTCTTTAATCGTATCAGCGATAGCTATGTATGCTAGAATTGTTTTTTTGGTGGCAAATACAACTGGAGTTTTACCTTGAGAGGCATATTTTTTTACCAGTGAGTCATCTACCTCAAGTCCAAAATCTGCTGCCAGTTTAAGATTGCCCACCACATAATGCGTGCCTAAAATATCCCCTTCGAGTCCTTTTCCTTCGATCGCTTTAAAGTCAGTAACCGAGAGTAAACTAAGTTCTTCCTCCTTAGCCTTATTTACCACCGCCTGAGCCAGAGGATGCTCTGAATGCTTCTCAAGTGAAGCTAGTAGTTGTAAAATATTCTCTTGTGTATTTTCAACGATTGTTACAATATCGGTTACTACCGGAGTTCCATTGGTAATGGTTCCAGTTTTATCTAATACCATAAAATTAACGCTTTGAAACTTTTCCAAACTTTCTGCATTTTTAATGAGAATTCCATTCTGTGCTGCCTTACCAACTCCTACGATCACGGCAGTCGGGGTAGCCAAACCCATAGCACAGGGACAGGCGATAACCAAAATGCCTACAAAGCTAATCAGTCCTAAGGATACCGCCTGAGACACGGCCATAAATTGAGAACCCACAATGAGCCATAACAGAAACACAATGACAGATAAAATTAAGACTACCGGCACAAAAACCCCTGATACTTGATCGGCAATTCGCTCAATTGGTGCTTTGGAACCCTGTGCTGATTCAACCATTTTAATAATCTGAGAGAGCATGGTCTGATCACCGATTTGGGTGGCCTTCATTTGAAAAGAGCCTTGCTTATTAATAGTCGAGCCAATTACCTTGTCTCCTACAACTTTATCTACCGGAATCGACTCACCGGTAATCATTGACTCGTCAATTGAGGAGTTGCCTAAAATTATTTCCCCATCCACAGGAATCTTAGCGCCTGGTTTTACGATAAGAATATCTCCTTCAATTACTTCGTCAATTGGAATCTCGATTTCACGACCATCCCGCACAACAATCGCTGATTTAGCGGCGAGCCCTAATAATTTTTCTATGGCCTCTCCGGTTTTAAGTTTTGATTTTGCTTCAAGGTACTTCCCTAAAGTAATAAAACCTATTACTACGATTGTTACATCATAGTAAAGTCCTTCGGGAGCATTCAGGAGTGTTTTTATTGTCGGGAAAAGAAGCAATATGCTGCTATAAGTAAAAGCAATCAGTGTTCCTATTCCCACCAGCGTATCCATGTTGGCAGCTCTATATTTGATAAAGCGCACAACGCCTTTGATAAATGGTTGACCAATCCAGAACATGATCGGGGCAGCAAGGATAAATGAAGCTCGGTTAAATGCATCCATTGACAAAGGAAAGATAGGAATGAAGCTCAAGCGGTGTGAAAGTAGCTCCCAAATCATCAGGACAAATACAACTGCTGCAATTGGCATTGCGAAAGCAGTTTTTTGCCTCATTTCTTCAAGCTCTTTAAGCTTTTGTTCTTTAGTGCTATCTTGTAATATTGATGTATCTTTTTTTGCCTGGCCAACAACCTGAATATCTTCCAGTGAATATCCAAGTGGTGAAACTTGATTATTCATTATCGGAAGAGATACCTTAGTATTGTCAAAAATTACATCAGCTTTTTCCGTAGCCATGTTCACAGCACATGATGTGACGCCATCAAGCTTCTCCAGTTTTCGTTTGATGATAGATGCACAAGATGCACAGTGCATACCAATTACTTTAAAAGTTTGAGTTTTCATAGGCTTTAGGGTGTTCCTCCTAGCTGACGAGACCAAAGACTTATACCATTTGGCATCTTCCCGACATTAATTTTGGCAATTTCTTTATCTGTCGCAGAATCAATCACAGAAACGTCATTACTTAATAAATTAGTAAGGTATGCTCGCTTACCATCATAAGAGACAACTACGCCATGTGGAGCAACACCCGCTTGAATACGTTGGACAACTTCTCTATTTTGAACATCAATCTTATATACATAATCACTGGTCGGTTTGCCAAAATAATATCCCTGGTCAGCGACATAAAGATATTTACCATCGGGAGTTGCGTATAATTGGATAGGACCCTCGGCTTCAGGAGGCAACTGTGCATAGTAAATTTCTTGCGTTACTGTATTGTAGAACGCCACTTGTTTTGTATCATAAACCGACGCGGCAATATATGAACTATTGGGAATTATTGCAGTTTGGACAACGATTCCACCAAGCGGAACCGTCTTTACCGTATTCGATTCGGTATCAATTATTCCAAGCCCTTTTCCTTCGATAAAAGCTACATACGCTGTTGCATCATCTGGAGCAAGCCTCAATCCGTGAGGTTGTGAATCTTTTGTTAGGGGAATGGTTTTCTCGATTTCAAATGTTGTACCATTTATCCGATATACCAATCCTGTTTCTTGGGCGGTGGCAAAAATGCTATCTCCAGCGCGAGTTACCACAATGTGTGCTAAATGCTGATCTGATCCAACATCAATCCGTTTCATAATTGCATCTTTTTGAGGATCAATAACGATTATTTGGTCTGGAAAGAGTTTTTTCTCAACTATTTTCTCAGGCATCGCTTGCTCATTATGATCACCAAAACCAGTAAAATTAGCAGTCACCCAAACAGATTTTCCGTCAGGGGCGACCTGCACATTGTGTGCCGAGTAACTGATCATTTGCCCGTCCTTATTCTCAGTCAGATCAATCTCTCCAAGCAGTGAATTATCACTTGTGTCGACTACCGCTATTGCGCCATCTTCCTCTAAAGCAATATACAATTTTTCTGTGGATTGACTACTCTTAACTGTAGATGAGTTTAGACTTGATATCTGATCAGACAAAAAAACGAATGAGAAAACAATCACAATGAAGATAATTGATAAGACTAAAAAGGGAGATTTGAATTGATTCATTGTGATTTTTTGAATACTTGCATAACTTCTTTTATAGCGATATCTTTTTTACCTTTGCCAATAGCATCAGCTACACATTTCTGTAAATGATTCTCAAGCATCAGATTATCTGCCTCTTTAAGAGCCTTCTGAATGGCCTGGGACTGATGAAGCACATCAATACAGTATTCATTTTCTTCGACCATCTTAATGACTTTGGAAAGATGTCCCCGTGTTATTTTAAGCCGGTGAAGTATTCGCTCTTGTGTGTCTTTAGGTCTGTATGTCATATATATCCCCCTTATGGGGATAATATACTACATATTGTAGTTAGATGTCAAGTATGCTATCTTGCATTAGTTAACGGCCTCAGCAGTATACTCGAGAGATTCAAATACAAGAAGAATTTTTTCGAGGGTAGTCTTTTGGGGATCAAACGAAACAACTGTTTGTTGTTTTGCGTAGTTTGTCGTTGCGTTTGAAACTCCGTCTATATCTTCCAGCTCAAAATCGATATTCATGGCGCAGCTCGTACAATGCATACCCGTGATTTTAAGAGTGACTGTTTTCATATCTCTTAAATAACATTTATTGATCCTCGATACATTCCCATGCTACACATAAAAGCGAGTGGTCCGGGAGTAGAGGGGGCCGTAAATTCTATCGTATCTGATTTACCAATAGGAATAACTGATTGTAAGTTCATTGTGGGAATAGTAAATGACTGTATACATCCGCCGCCACCCTGGTTTACAATATTAAACTTTACCTTAGAACCGGCTTTTACATTCACCGTTTCCGGTTCTGTTCGGTAGCCACCTTGGGTGATAATAATTTTTGCTTCACTCACTGTATCTGTAGCTGTTGCAGCTCCTGCGATTGCATCATTGTCACAAATACTGATTGTGCATTTTACCTCAGCAAATATGTTTTCAAGCGTAAACGAGCTTCCTGTGAGTGCAATGGCACCATTAAGATTGTAAATGGCAATGAGGATAATGGCTGCGGCTGCGATTTTGTTAAACGTCTGGCTCGCAGATGTTCCGAGTCGTTTTGCTGCGTATCCTAAAATAAAGAACAAAGGTGATGTTCCCAGTATAAAAGTAAACATGGTAACTGCTCCCGCCAGTGGCGAACCTGTCGTTATGGCGTAAGCCATCATGGCTTGTGTTGCCCCGCAGGGAATAAGTACCGTCATCGCCCCAAGAATAGCCGGTCCAAACAGCGCTTTACTTTTTGACTGGTTCTTTATTAATCGAGTCAGGAATTTTGGTGGTTGGATTACAAAGTAGCGAAAAATCGGATGAGCGTTGAGCAAGTTTAGCGCAGTGCCGATCATAAATAGTGCCACAACGAACTGTAAGATTACTCGGGTAGAAAGCGATAACTGGAATACCGATCCCAGTGACCCGAGTAATAATCCTAGTAATGTGTAGGCGATCAGGCGAGTTACGAGAAATGAAAGAATAGGAACTGCGTGTCCTTTCATAGCCTCATCCTTTAACTTATCTGACTCTTGCTGAGCTATTGAGGAGGCAAGGAGTCCTCCCTGCACAGCTAAGCAGGTGAGTCCTCCTGCAAACAGTCCGGTTATAAAAATTGTCGTAATATCCATAGGTTATATATTATATCGTATCTTACGATCCCAATGCCTTATCGATCATTGGTTTTACCTGATCGAATGGCAATGCACCATTAATAAATTGGGTTTCACCTTTCCCATCTATAATGATAGTACCAGGTGTTCCGGAAACTCCTTCTTCTGTCCCTTTTGCCATCTGATCCTTTACTTTTTGTGCCATTTCATCGCTGTCTAGACAACTCTGAACTGCTTGTTTGCTTGCTCCAGCTTCAGCACCGAGATCTGCAAGTTTATCCAGTGCGAACCCAGTTCCATTTGATGTTGTTCGCTCGTAGTACAGATCTGTAAATTTCCAAAATGCTTCATTTCCTGCTAACTTTCCAACACACTCTGAGGCCTCTGCAGCTTTCTGGGCATTAGCATGGAATGAAAGAGGAAAATGCCTGTATACCCACTTGACTTTATCTCCGTATTCTTTCATGACTTGTGTCATAGTGGGGTGAAACCGCTGACAAAACGGACACTCAAAATCGGAATATTCAACTAAAGTGACTTTTGCATTTTCACCACCACGAAACCAGTCCTTATCTGTAACTTCGGGCTTTTTCGCAGCCTTTTGAGGAGCTTCTGGTTGCGTACCACTATCGGGAGCATTACCGGCCTGTTGTGGGTTAGTTCCACCAGCTGACCCACCTTTTTCAAGATAATTTACTTTTGTCCACAAGGAACCAATAACGAATGCCGCCACAATAAGCATGACGACAATAATAGTATTACTGTTAACACGAATTTTCTTCTGTTCTGACATAATTATTTATAAAACTAATAAAGTTACTACAAAATGTAGTAAATTTATTCCTCAATGTCAAGGGGTCAAATTACTATAGTACCGACGCTGGACTATAGGGAATTGATTTATTTAGAGCTGGGCTCATGCGTTGCATTTCTTGTATGTTCGCCTTGCACTGCGTGACACATTGCTCGTTATTTGCACATACCATAATTGCATCCTGCCCGTTTTCATGAAATTCAATAGCATGTACTGGCGCTACTATCAGACCTAGTAAAACAAGAATTGAAAAAAGACTCAGGGCACTATTTTTTAGTGAATATTGCGAAATAAATTGCTTTTTCAAGAATAGTGACTCTATTCTTGCCTGTAGGGTGTCTTCTGCAGCAAGTGTTGGAAAATACGCAAATGCAGGTTGTGGATTTCTTAGAAGTTTCTTAAGAACTGCAGATACAACCTGGTGATTACCTCCCTCAGATGCATATTCATCAGCTGCAATTTCACGTTCTATTCTAAAATTATTGACTAAATTAGAGAGTATAGGAATTAATGGAAATGTACTCTGAACAATATGAGCGAACAGAATTGATCGATTATCATTGTGCATGAGGTGATGTTTTTCGTGCTTAAGAATAACCTCAAGTTCACGAGTAGAGGTTATGGAAAGAAGGCCTGTTGAAATATATATTTCTGGTTTTAGTAGCCCGTAACACAATGCCAATGGCTGCTTATTTTTAATGATGTGTACTCTACTTAGTAAACCAAGCTTTTGTATAAGTTTGTCCAATCTGGATGAGTGTTGTGTTATTTTTTGCTGTGTTAAATTTCTAGCAACAATTATGAGTTGGACGATTGTCATAGTAAACCTCACACCAACTAGCGTAAGAACAAAAATTACTGGTACAAGGAAGACAACATTAGAATTTTGGGGTAAACTGTGATTGGTAAACGACTTAATAATTTCTTGACAGTAAAAAATAGTTGAATGAAAAAGAAATGGTGCGTATTTTTGCACCAGTATCCCAAGAAGCCCGACAAGCACTAAGAAAAGTAAAACTATTTGAAGAATATGATTATTTGCTTTCTTTTTCATATTGTTCAAGTTGTTGTATAAAATAGTCTCTTTTTTTCTTAGGGAGTTGATCGACGGATTGCGCAAATGAAGCGATCGCAGCGTCTCCAAATGATCGAATAAATTTAGTTAAAAAAGACTGCGCAACGGTTTTACTCATTGTCTCTTTTGAGAGAGTTGGAACATACGTTGCGGCAAATTTCTCACCCTGTTTTCTTATAGCTCCCTTTTCACTGAGGCGTGTGATTATTGTAGCAACTGTAGTATATGCCAAGGATTTTTCTTTACTTACCCGATTCACAACATCACGTATCGTACACTCACCCAACTCCCAAATAATTTCCATTACCTCCAATTCCAGTTTGCTAAGTGGTTTTATTTTCATGGTTACTACATATTGTAGATAAGAATAATTGTGATTGCAAGTTAGAACTGTATGTTACCTAATTTTTATTTCACAAAAATTCTTAAAGATAATTATGACTTGCTAAGTGGGATAAAAAAGCAAGCTGAGTTGTATAATAAATACATGACAAACTTGGAGATGTTCGCTTCATATATTTTTGTAATTCAACTCGCTCATTCATTTGAAGAACTTATTACAGGATTTCATAAAAGATGGTATTTATTTAAAATGCCATTTAGATTATTTCTTGGATTCGAGTTGTTGTTTAATTTATTCTGGGCTTTGGTACTATTTTCAAGACAATTTCCAGCCCGAGAGCAATTATTAGCCTTTTTTATCGTATTAATGTTTGCAAATGGAATTCAACATATTGTTTGGTTTGCTTTAGAAAAGAAATATGTGCCGGGTCTGATAACAGCACCTATGCACGTTATTTTGTTTCTGGTTTACTACTATCAAGTGATTTTTGGATAAGAAAATAAATTTTCGAAATCACGAAATAACTATTTCATTTTGCTTCATTTCTTCGACTAATTTAACCAATAATTCCGGAAGGCTCTCGTCTGTCTCTTTTAATTTTTTGATATATCTAGATACATAGTCAAATGGTTTCTCCAGACATATGATTACCACCCCGGCATTAAGATTAGATCCCTCATCATCAAAAAATTCGAGGTATGCAGAAATTCTTTTTCTGATTGCATAACGAGGGGTAGATTCGTCAATAAGCTCGTGTAATGTATATGAGTTTTGTTTTAAGTCTACAATGACGTAATCAGGCTTAAGATCACGCATAAGACTGTTTGGACTAAAGTCCGACTGCGTGTAGAACTGGTACTCAGAGGCTGTATTTGAGGTTTTTAGTAAGAATTGGATATACCTGTCAGCAATAAACAAACAGTATTCAATAAATGCCAGTGAGCGTGTACGGTCTTTGTATAATCGTCTGATGTCAGGCTTATGGATCTCAGGCAACGTACGCAAGTATTTTATCCCTTGTTTGGATAGGTAGTATCGAGCTGGAATCGTATTTTCTGTCCATGACCGTTTGAATATACGACCGATATATTGTTTTTCTGTGAGGTCTTTGAGCCAGTTGTTTATGGTGATGGGTGTTTTGTGATGAAGGAGTGTTTGGATGTGGTATCTGTTTAAGAATCTGAATCGGTAGAGTAGTCGAATGATCTCTTGTTGTTTTTTACTAATATGAGTTTGTAGCATAGTGATAACCCACCTGTAATCCTCCCTATTATATAGCACTATGGAGGATTTGTATGTCTTTCCTTATTTATAAGAATAAAGAGGAGAAGAAATAATAACGATTCGTGCGTGAGATGAGAGTATTTTTACTATAAAGGGCTATAGCAAAGTAACTCGATTGTTGGTATAGCTTGAAAGGGTAATTTAGCCTCCTTAAAAAGAAAAGATAAATTTATCAGTCGATCATTCTGCTATCAAATCGGCCGTCTTTGTAATATAATCCATACCAAATAAATACCTATGGAGGGAAAAATAATCAATGGATATAAAATAGAGGAATTTATCGGAAAAGGTCATTTCGGCGAGGTGTATCGTGCTGTTAAGGGAACAGATGTGTATGCAATAAAATTTATCCGTAGTGATTTCATATACAAAGATATTCAGGATAAAAGGTTTACAAGAGAAGTCTCTGCACTACAAAAGGTGAATAGCCAATATGCGGTCAAGATCTTTGAAGATGGGGAACATGTAGAAGGAAATACACCCTATAGAATGATAGTAATGGAATATGTATCAGGAGAAACCCTTAGAGAAATAAGAAACAAAGATGGACAACCTTGGAAACAACAAGCGTCAGTGGATCTGATTACAGAGATCTTGAATGGACTTCGCGATATCCATCAAGCTGGAATAATACACAGAGATCTTAAACCTGAAAATATTAAAATCAGCAGCAAAGGGCATATAAAAATACTAGATTATGGTCTAGCTAAGATAATTGACTATTCATCCATTACTCAGACTGGTGTACCTTTGGGGACCTTCTTTTACATGTCGCCTGAGCAAGCAAAAGGCGATAAACCTCTTCAACCTGGTACAGACTTTTATTCGATAGGTGTAATGCTCTACGAACTTCTTACTGGGAAGATCTTGTTTTACCCATCAACGGACGCTCAAATTATTCACAAAACTATAAATGTTAAGCCTCCTTATCCTTCATTAATCAACCCTTCTATACCCAATTATGTTGAGAATGTAATCTTAAAGCTTCTAAGCAAAGAGGTTTTCCAAAGATATAGCTCGATTGATGAGATTATTCATGCATTAACACATGAGCCCAGTGAAAGAACTGCCGAATTGGCTGAGAGAGTTGAATTTTACCCAAGAATTATTCCGAATGATACTGCAATTTTAGAAGATTATCTTATTCATAATAAGCTGGATGGCGTTGATTTTCCAACTAATTTACACTTTTTGTATAAGCGACTGCATAGTCTTTTAAGAAGTAAGACAAATCAGATGCTATTCATAGCAGATCCAAGTACAAATAGATTAGCTTTTACTAACTTCAGAAAGACAAAGGGATTGCGCGAACTCCCCTATGCGCCAGACGGTTATGATGCCTTGACTCCTGAATCTTTCGAAGATGATGGGTTCCTGAAGGAATTTGTCTCAAAAGTAATTGAGTTTCAGGTGACTAATGGCTGCAACATATTAACAGCACCATTTTTCTTCTTCGATAATACATCCGACGGATGGTTCTCCGTTAATATAAAGCTTTTAAGGGAATCAATAGATTATGTGTCTTCAAAATATCCACAATATAAGTTGTCAGGCGCTATTTGTACGCAGGCAGAGACCCTGTGTCGTAAAAGTGAAAGAGACACAATCATAGAAAATTATGGTCATTGTAAAACGGACTATTTACAATTTTATATCGACAAAATTACAGAGAATACTAATGATGCTCAGATATACAATTTCATTCTTACCGCCAAGTCAATTAAAGACTTTTCTGGAACTAAAATTATTGCGTGTCGTGTTCCCACGATAGCACTAGGACTACTCACGTTAGGCTTTGATGCGATAACATCAGGTCTTGGCGTCATAGATAACTTTACGAAGAACATTCTGATAAAAGATGAAGATACAAAGCCCACTATGCCGACAAGGCATTTTTTCCCTGAGCTTTTAACATGTATTACCATAAGCCCAAAAAATAGAACATACCAGGATATATTGGCTCAAGAGGCTGAATTAATAGCTAGCTTCCCCAATATGGATATTCGTTTAAACTGTAATTGCGAAGGGTGTTCACATCCTTCGTTTACAGATTATAAAAGACCTCGGTTGCATTTCCTCCATGAAATTAAGCATGAGCTCGAAGAAATCAGCAAATTGGATTCTTCACAAAGAAAGCAATATTTTTCAAACAGAATTGATAGAGCTTATTTTCTTCAACAGAAGTTAATCGAAAGAGGCGTGAAACTAAATTCACCAAACTATCTTCAGACTTGGAAAGAAATTCTGCTCAAGTTTTGAACAGTTGATGTCTCATAAAGAAATAGTTCTTTAGCAAAAAGTCCTACAATATCATCATAAATAGATACTGAATTCTCTATGGTTGGTTTCTGTTTAATCCATATTTCACCATCTTTTTCGTTAAAGAGAATTAAGCCAATGCCAAATTTACTCAAAAAACTCATATCGATGTTCTTTTCATATTGCGAGAGTATCGCCAAATAACACTCATCTGTATAGCTTTTGTACCTTCTTGCTTGCAGAATACCTTGCTTCCAATCTTTGAGTTTAACTTCTATCGCTACAAGTTTTTTTATCGGATTAGTCGAAAAAGTATCAGTCTTACAGTAATGGTCATCTTCTTTGAGAATGTAATTCCCAGAAGTTAATATATTGATGACAGCATTACCAATTGCCTTACCTCCTCCTGAGGCTTTGACTATATCATCCCTGGTGAAGAGTCGGGCATTTGGAAGTGAAAGATAACTTTTCAGAGCATAGTAATTATTTAGTGGCATTCTATTCATCTCATTCTGATTTGTGAGGAAATCTTTTGCAAAAACCAAATCAGCAATACCATAGCCACCCGCAAATTCTCGTACAGCGATGTCTGTGTTGAATTTCTGCTGCAGGCCTTTAGCTAGCCTACTGACCAGTTCGAATTCACTTTTGATATTTATGGGCATTACATTTAGAATAACATATCAATAATGTAGAAATCCAATACTTTTGCTAGCAAAAGAGATAATAGGAGATGAAGCTAAATGATAACTCTATCTTGTTGGATGGGTTCAGATTCGAGTTTTGTTTGAGCTTGCTCAATAGCTCTATTTGCCTCACTTCTGATTTGATTTTTTAGCCCATATTGCTTTTTCGAATATTCTATTACAGAATTTCGTATTTCTTCTCTGTTTTGTACCAGAAACTGACTAATATTACCTGTAAATGCATTCTGAGGTTCAATTGCATTGATCTTCATATAAAAGTGGTAGGAAGGAAGATTTGATATTTCATACTTCTCAACTTGTGGAGAGAATAATGGTAGAATCATATCCTCGTCTGTCGGATTGCTTGTTCTGAAAGAGATAATGCTTCCCACATTGGCAAGAATAACTTTAAGTAAATCTTTATCCTCGATCTGAGACACAGTCTGATGAGCGAGAATAGTGTTCAGTCGATACTTCCTAGCCTCGGATAATATTTGAGCAAAAGAAGATGTTGCAAAGTTTTGGAATTCGTCAATATATAAGAAGAAGTCAGTTCGTTTCTTTTCTGGAAGATCAACTCGTTTTAGTGCAGCCAGCTGAATCTTTGCTACAAGTAGACCTCCTAAAAATGATGAGATATCTTCACCTATTCTTCCCTTGGATAAATCGCACAGTAGAATCTTTTTGTTATTCATAATATCTGCAAAGTCCAGTTTTGATTCTTCCTGAGTCAGAATATTTCGAGTAAGTGAAGTGGTAAGGAATCGCCCCAGCTTATTAGTAATCGGACCTATCTGGTCTGCCTTCTGGTAACTCCCGAGCTTTCCAAATTCATCTACCCAGAAGTCTTTTAAAATTCCTTTTGGAAGAGTTGCTACGGTTTTCTTTCTGAACTGAACATTAGTCAGGAGCTTGTAGACAGTCAAAAGCGTTGGCTTCTCAAGCTCAAGTGCTGTGAGAACTGTATTTCGTAGGATATGTTCCATTCGAGGTCCCGAGTACCGTGCTGGATAGAGCTTTTGAAAGATTGATATGACACTTGACGCAATCATATCCTTTTCTCGCTGCTTTTCTACTTCATTTACACCTTTGCTCATCTCAAGAATATTAAGTCCCACTGGTCGTTCAATATCATACGGGTTAAAATACACCACATCTTGAATTCTTTCCTCTGGAATGACTCCAAGAATTCGTTGAACTAAGTCTCCATGGGGGTCAATGATAGCTACACCACTACCTTTTAAAAGATCATGATGAATCATACGTAGTAGAGCGGTCGTCTTTCCAGTTCCGGTAGCCCCGATAATGTACATATGTCGTCTGCGTTCCTCAAGCGTGAGACCTATCGGAACGGTCGTTTCTCCATATGTGTTATGAGCAAAAACTGAGTCAAGTTTGTGAGATGAGCTTTTTAATGGTAGTGGTGAGGGTAGCATTGGACTCTTTACGGTGAGCAAATCTTCAGTCTTTGTGGTTGCAGTGTATGGGAGATGGTAGAGCGATGAGAGTTCGGAGATGGATAAGATGTCATTTTTTGAGAAAGACAGGGATCTAGTTTTAAAGAAAATGTATCGTACCTTGTTTAGGACTGGATTATTAATTATAGAAAATATCGACCGTTTTAATCGGAGTGATTGATGTGGGGTGGAGAATGTATCAAATGACGATTTAAGACCTTTTACACGACTCAGAACGCTTTGCTTGTTTTCTGCAGAAACATACAATCGCATAGACACTTCAAATAACGGCTCACTGATTTTCTCACCAATGCTTTTGAACAGCTCTTTTTTAGGATTACTTAAATCGTGTATCCTTTTCATTTTGGTAGAGCCAAATACTTTCAAGAATAAATGATAGAAGTAGTGCAAGAATCCTTTGTAGAGGTCGCTTGAAATATCCTGATCCGACATCAGTTTTTCCTTTATCTCTGCAATATATGATTGGATAGCTTTGTGGGTATGAGACTGAACTGGTGTACACACAAAATGAAGTGCTATTAATTCATTTATATTAAGCTTGGTCATCTGCGCGGTGACGTATGCGATCGGATCATGCTCTTTGAGCATTGACCGATCTTGGAGAGGAAACAGAAATGATTTCGATAGTTTGAACTCTCTGAAAGCACGGTATTGCTCTGGCTGGGTTCGCGCTAGATAGTCAGAGACTTCCTTTACTTCGATTCCAGGGAGGTATGCAACAAAGCTTTTCTTAATGAGCGATCTATCATCCTGAGAAACTCTAAGGATGAATCGTATTCCTGCTTCTTTTGAGGAAACAAGCTCACAACTGATTGACTGTTTGACTCCCACAATTCTCTCAAGAAAGGAAGTAGGACGATCTATGGAATGGAGTATGCCAAACAGCTGTTTTGTTGAAAACGCGCTCTTGAGTGCTTTATATGTGGGCTTTACTTCTAAATAAACATATCGCTTTTTAGAAGTGAGTACAAGTCGTAGTATGGCTAGAAAAACAGATAGGAAGATCAAAATAGCGCCTGAGACAGTAAGGAATCGAATGATATCAATGAGGAAAGCTTCTGAGAACAGTGGCACTAAATAGGCTGGAAGTACTTCTGTAGGATTAATTGCAGCCAGTTGATTATCCATATATGATTAGGGCCGTCATGATAACCCAAATAAGGCTGAAGTATATCAAAAAACGTCAATTAAGTAAAGCTATATGAGGATACTAATCAAAGTAAATCTAAGTTAATTTCCTCTTGACAACTATCCCGTTCGGGATATATACTATCTCTAACGAGATAGTTAGTAATACAAATATGAATACGCAAATAAATACTTTGTCTTTAGCAATTGAACAATTGCCAATCAGTCAAAAGCCTAGAATTGAGCATAAAATCATAATTAATCCTTCGGATAATTATATACAACCTAATAAGTATGATTCTACATCAGCACTACTCAACAGGCTATTCCCAGAGCAAAACCAAGGAGAAAAAATTATTAGACAAACTAGAGCTCTTTTAGGAAACTTAGTTGAGCACTACACGACAGAACAGATCGAGCAAATAATGATACAAATTTTATATTTATCTGAGACGTGGCTGGACTCGTATGAAAGAAAGATTTTCAATGGGATGACATTAAATGAGTTGTTAAATATGGGATAACTATGGAAATAGAAGTTGGTTCTAAAAATCAATTAACCTCAAAAAGGGCAATAATATATTTACGCGTTTCAACAGAGGAACAGGTTGATAATTATTCACTTGAAACACAAGAGGATATCTGTCAAAAAGAAGCTGTTAGACGTGGTTATGAAGTGACAACGATCTTTCGCGAGGAAGGTAAGTCGGCTAAGAATATTGTAGGAAGACCTGTTTTAATAAATCTTTTGGAGTTTTGCAGAAAGAATAAGAATCAAGTTCAGGCAGTCTTTGTATATCGTTTAGATAGAATCTCACGTCAGACTTCAGATTATCTAGCTATCCGCAAAAAGTTAGCTGAGAATGGTGTAACAATACTTTCGGCAACGGAACCTACGGGTAATAGCCCTACAGAAAAGCTTGTTGAAACAATGTTAGCTGCCTTTGGACAACTAGATAATGATGTAAGAAGCGAGAGGACTAAGAATGGAATGAGAGCCAGATTTTTATCTGGACTACCAAATTGTAAACCGCCAGTCGGGTATATGTTAAAAAGCGGTTATGTGATCAATGATCCTGAAACTTTTGATCTAATGAAGAAAGCGTGGGAATTAATGTCAACAGGGACAAAAAGTCTATCAGAGATGGCTATCATAATGAATGATTGGGGGTTGAGAGTCAAGACTAAGAGTAAGACATTTAAGCTCCGAAGCCAGACATTAAGTAGGTTTTTTAGATGCAAGTTTTATATGGGTATTCTTACCTCTGAGCATTATCCTGAGGAAGTTGTAGGTAAACACACTGCGATGATATCCCAGCAGATGTTTTACAAAGTACAAGCCATAATTGATGGGAGAAATCCAAATAAGCTTTCCTTAACTCATCGTGTCAGAGAAAACCCTAAATTCCCATTACGCAGATTTGCCAAATGTGGACTATGCGGAGCAGCCTTTACCGGATATTGGTGTAAGGGAAATGGCGGAAAATATGCGTACTATCGATGTAGCAAGTTTTGTACAGGCAAATCAGTCAAAGTCGAGGTAATGGATGAGGAATTAATTAAATTACTAAAAGATATCACTCCCACAGAAGAGGGTTTAGAGTTATTCATCTCCTTCATACAACGACATTACTATAAAAGACTTTCAAGATTGCAAAAAGTAAGGAATGACTCTGATTCAGAGATAGTAAGACTTCAAGACTTAAGACAACAACTCGTTGAAAAGAACTTAAGCGGAGTATTTTCTGACGATATCTTCAAGGAGCAAAATAAAAGGATAGAAGATCAGATATTTAAAGCACAAATAGCTAAACACGATGAAACGTTCGAAAAATATGATGTAAATAAAATAACAGACTTTATGAAGACGTTATTGGCTGATTTAGGAGAAACCTATAAACAATCTGATCTTGGGCAGAAAAAAATGCTTATTGGTTCGATCTACCCCTCTGGGATCGTCTGGAGCTATCCGGGTTATTCGAACCATGAGGTTGGAGCCATATACCAAGCTATTCAGGATACTTCGAGTGGAAGTATCCCGTTAGGTGACCCCGAGGGGATTCGAACCCCTGATTCTCAGGATGAAAACCTGATGTCCTAACCGCTAGACGACGGGGCCAGGTCACAATTCACGCTAAATTATATCATAATAGGCACCATTTCTGAAAAACTATGCACAATATGGTCAGCATTTAGCGCGTTAATCTCATCAATAGTATAAAAAGCCTCATTATGCTCCGGATAGTACAAAATTGTAGTTGCCCCAGCAGACTCACCTGCCCTCACATCATGCTCAGAATCCCCAATCATAAATGTGTGGGCGCTATCAATGGAGAAATGCTTCTGAATTTTATAGATACCTTCCGGATGCGGTTTATGATGAACTACATCTTCGCGGGCGACAACATAATCAATGTTCTTCACTAAATTAGGAAACCTTTGCACTACCAAATTAAACGATTGTCTTTCCGTTCTTGTGAGAATTGATGTATGAATGCCGTGTATTTTTAATGCTTCCATGACCTCAATAACCCCATCATGAAGATATACATATTCCTGATGCCTGTGGTAGGCCTGCACATTCTTCTCCCAAAATCCATCTAAATCCGTAACTCCCAAAGCAAGGGGGCCATGATCTTTTGCAAAAACATTGTCGACAATTTCCTTATCTGAGGGTGTTAAACCCAACTCATCAAACACAGATCTTGCGCCTCTTAACCACGCATCAAGAGTATGAACAAGACACCCATCAAAATCAAATATGGCTAATTTCTGCATCCCACATTATACCTACAAATCTGCGTTTTCAAAGTGCGTAAGAGACACTGTTCGTAGGGAATTATCAAGAACTATTGATATGACATCAACACGTAGATATGCGTATGTTGCTTTCACCGTTTGCAAGTAAAGCCTCGCGACACTTCTAATCGTGTAAAGCTTTTTTGACGTAATAGCTTCATATGGTTCACCTGTTTGATTCCCGATTCGAGTTTTAACCTCAACAAACACAAGTGTATTGTCTTTTGATGCGATAATATCGATTTCTCCAATACGGGTATAATAGTTGCGTTGTAGCACAAAGTAATTGAGTTTCTCGAGATGAGCAGCAGCGATACCTTCACCATAACGACCAATATTCATGCAGACTAGGATACAGTACGAAGATTAAAGAAAGATTATCGGTATAGCTTGTCTTGGATTTCTCTTTTTGATCGAGTTCGAATAAAGGCAACACTGGACTTTCTATTGTCAGTTGCTCGGACAACTTCAACCTTCTCTACGAAAGGAGAAATGATAGGAAATATGCGCTCGACACCAATACCACTACGTGTCATTTTTCTGACAGTAATCATCTTGTTCGATTCGCGTCCCTTTACAGCGAGCACAATACCCTCAAAAAGCTGACTTTTGCGCTTGTCCTTGTCATTTATTGCGTAGCTAATTTTGATGGTATCACCAACGCGAACCGGTGTCTCGTGAAATAAAACAGAATTTGCCATAATTGGATGTTATTTTAGCATTAATTAGGCTTTTGTACAAGCCTTAATAAATTCAAGAAAGAGTGGGTGTGGGTTTAATGGGCGACTCTTATATTCCGGATGTCCCTGAATACCTATGTAGAAAGGATGTTCTTCCTTGCTGAGCTCAATCATTTCTCCAAGACCCTCTACTTTTGATCGAGCAGCAATGGTCATACCGTTTTTCTCAAAATCCTCTGTAAAATCGTTGTTAAACTCATATCTGTGTCGGTGACGTTCGCTCATAAGGCGCTCTCCCTCATCAATGTATGCACCATATTTCTTATATATCTCATCAGAATATGTTCCTTCTTTTATATATGCTTCCCAAGATCCAAGGCGCATTGTCCCACCATATGAACGTCGCTCAAGCATCTCTTTCTGCGCTGGAATGAGATGGATAACTGGATGAGCTGTCTCAGTATCATTTTCAGCGGTATTTGCATCTTTCCAGCCAAGTACATCACGGGCAAATGCCACAACAGCGAGTTGCATACCGTAACATAGTCCCAAATAAGGAATTTTGTGTGTTCTTGCATATGAAGCCGCCGCTATCATTCCCTCAGCGCCCCTTTCGCCCCAACCTATAGGAACAATAATGCCGTCAATTGTTTTGCCTTCGAGTACTTTATCCATACCCTCTTTTTCTACCTTTTCAGCGCTAATCCATTGAATTTCAGGCTCGCAGTCCAAATTCCAACACGCATGATCAATCGCATCGAAAAGAGCTGCATATGAATCTTTTAGTTCATATTCCCCTGTTGCAAAGTACTTTCCTACGATAGCTATGTGGGCTTTTTTGGTTTTCTTGGCTTTAACGCGATCTACAAATGCCTGCCACTCATCGGTTTTTGCAGGTTTATTTTCGATTTGAAGCTTTGTGGTAATGCGTTCAACAATATTTTGTTCATTTAGTATGAGAGGAATTTCATACACGCTCTTCACATCATAGCTTGTCATTACATCGCGTGGATCTAGGTTGCAAAAAAGTGAGAGTCGTTCAATACGTCGTTTATCGAGCGGCTTTGTCGAACGACCAATTAGGATATCCGGCTGAATCCCCATCGAATTAAGCATTCTTACGGAAAGTTGAGCCGGTTTTGTCTTTGGCTCGCCAAGATGCTGTGGATTGGGAATATAACTCACATGCACATGGATAACATCGCCAGGTTTGCGGAATGAAAGAATCCGTGCTGCCTCATAGTACAGTACATTCTGATACTCACCAACGGTTCCACCAAGCTCAATAACTGCAATATCGCCATTCTGGGCATCGAGTGAACGTTCATAACGACTTAGAATTTCATCTGTCACATGCGGAATGGCTTCGACATCTTCGCCACCATACTCAAATCTACGTTCTTTATCCAATACATGTCGGTAAATCTGACCAACGGTCATAAAATTAGCATGACCCATGTCCTGGTGGAGAAATTTTTCATACGTACCGATGTCCATATCAGCCTCAAGACCGTCTTCACAAAGGAACGGGTCGCCATGTTCTATAGGATTTATCGTGCCAGAATCGATATTGAGGTAATTTTCACATTTAATCGGTACTACTTTGTAGCCGGCGGACTTGAGAAGAAAGGCTATGGAGGCTGAAGTAATGCCTTTTCCAAGGCCGGAGATTACTCCTCCAGATATAAAGATATACTTCCGCATTAGTGCATGTTAAAGGATTGAAGGCTAAAAATCAACAACATGTATAATGAGTTTGCTGCAGTCTTTGCAGATAAGTATGGAGATCCAGATAGTACAAGGAATTCCGGTTCGGTTTTCGTCTCTCACCTGAATACACAATGTTTGTGTACTGAGGTGAGAAAGAACTTTTGCTATACTAGAGTAGTGACAAATTTTGATATCTACCAATCTCCTTTTTCCTACCGCTATGGTTCTGATGAAATGCGAAAAATATGGTCTGAGAATCATAAGTGGGAGCTTGCATCACAACTATGGACAGAGGTAGCTCGTGCACAACACATTGCAGGTATTGTTACTGCTGAGGAACTTGCTGACTTAGAAGCACATATTGGTAGTATAGATTTTAATAGATTATGCGAAATTGAGCGTGAAACAAGACATGATGTGGTTGCGGGTATTCGGGCATTTCAAGAAATGGCTACTATTGGAGGACGTGTCATACATCATGGCATGACCTCAGAAGATATGACCTCAAACGTTGATGCAATGCGAAATCGTGAGGCGCTTGGCATTGTTCGTGATGGTCTAGATGATACGCTACTCGGCTTCGCCGAACGCATCGAAGAGCTTGCTGACATGCCGTGCATGGGGTGGACGCATATGCAGCCAGCAGAACCGGTAACTGTTGGTTATCGACTTGCCGTACATGCACATAATCTACTTGATGATCGCAGGCGACTCGAGTGGACAATGGATAATATTCGTGCGAAAGGTATAAAAGGGGCTGTTGGCAGCGCCGCGTCATTTCAGGCAATACTAGATGGTACAGACATGACAGCCGCGCAACTTGAAGAGATGGTTATGGATCGCCTCGGCCTACGCCCCGCACTTATCACTGCACAAGTTGCACCAAGAAAATACGACGCCTGGATTGCAGATGCACTTATGGGAATAGGAGATAGTCTCTATCAGTTTGGATTAAATGCACGAATTTTACAATCACCTCCATTCGGTGAATGGTCAGAGTCTCGTGAAAAGGGACAGGTTGGCTCATCTGCTATGCCGTGGAAAAAGAACCCAGTTGGTGCTGAGAATGTCATGTCTCTAGCTAGAGGTATTATGGGAGACCAAGTAAACGCTCATGCTGTCGCAATGAATCAGGTTCTTGAGCGTGGTATTGATGATTCTGGGGATCGAAGAATTACAAACCCCGACATGTTTCTGCGCGCAGATGAAGCATTGCGTCGAACAAACAAGTTAGTGAGAGGACTTGTTATTCATGAATCCGCCGTTCAGCGACATTTAGATACGTATGGCCCATTTGCTGCTATTGAAAAAGTCTTAGCGGCAGCTGTTGAGAGTGGAGCTGACCGCCAAGCAACACATGAAGTTCTACGCGAGATAGCACTTGAAGCATCAGCAGCGGTTGAAAGAGGTGAGGCTAATCCTCTCGTCGATATGGCACTGGAAAGTCAATTACTATCCGAAACAAGTCAATTGCCGAGAGAGCGCATTGCTGAGCTGTTTGAGGATGATATTCGCCTACACACTGGGACGGCTGCAGATCGCAGCCGCCAGCTTGTTGAGGAAATTCGGGCTACTTGCCAATAATTTTTTTGACCTCCTCGATGGTCATTTTATCAATTATTGCCTTTTGCTCATCCTTATCACTTGGTAGTTTCAGTCGATACATTTTCTTGTCACCATCTTTTTTTATAAATGGTCCCCACCTACCCTGTAGAATACGTATTTTTTCTTCTTTCCATTCTTTTAGCGTGCGATCTTTATCTCTCTTAGCCTTTTCCTGAATGAGCTCAACAGCCTGCGTACCTGTTATCGTCGCAAATTCATAGCCCGATTTCTTTGAGATTGGCACATAACTATTATTCCACTTTACGTAAGGACCAAATCGTCCAACACCTTTAGTGATTGGAAGTCCCTCGTATTCTCCAATAGGAGCTTTTTCTTTCATTTTCTCTTCAATAATAGGTTTGGCATCATTAAGTTGCATACTGAAGAGATCAAGATTGCGAGGAATACTGATATAATCATCTCCATATTTAATGTATGGCCCAAATCGACCTCGACTTATCATCACATCACGATCATTAAGAGTGCCTAATGATTTAGGTAGCTCAAAAAGCTTCATGGCATCCTCAAGAGTGATCGTTTCGATCGATTGACCTAACATAAGACCAGCATAATGAGGTTTCTCGTCGCCCAATTCTTCCTTTGTACCAATTTGAGCAACGGGGCCAAATTTACTTAAACGTACAAGAATTGTTCTTCCTGTTTTGGGGTCCTTACCTAATACTCGTTCACCAGACTCCCGACCAGCAGTTTCAAGAGTGTCTTTGACAGTTTTAATGAATGGTTTGAAATATTTATCAACTGTTTTTTGCCAGTTTACTTTTCCTGCCGCAATTTCATCAAGTTTATCTTCAACCTCAGCAGTAAATGAGTATTGCATAATCTCTTTAAAATTCTCATTGAGAAAATCAGTGACAACCATACCCATATCGTTTGCAAAAAGCTTGTTTTTTTGTGCTCCGGCAACCTCGCTGACAGAACTCTCTTTGATTGTCTTGTCGGTTAAGATTAATTTAATATAGTCTGTTGGCGTACCTTCTCTCGTTTCTTTGGATACATATCCTCTTGTAGGCGAGGTTATCTTGTCAATAGTGGGCGCATAGGTTGATGGTCTTCCGATACCTAATTCTTCAAGTTTCTTAACAAGGGTTGCTTCCGTATATCTAGCTGGAGCTTTTGAAAAGCGCTGCAAAGCTTGAATTTCAGAATATTTAACTTTCTGACCTTCTTCAAGTTGAGGAAGGATAATATCTTCAAGACTTTGAGAGGTATTCTTATATAGCTTCATAAAGCCGTCAAAGATTATTACTTCTCCATGTGCTTTAAATGAATGTTTGCTATGTGAGTTCTTTATCTCAACATCGGTTTTATCTACCTTTGCATCGGCCATTTGTGAAGCTAATGTGCGTAAGCGTATAAGCTCATACAGCTTTTGTTCATCACGGTTTTGGGATACGTGCTCCTTGTCTATATACGATGGACGTATGGCTTCATGCGCCTCTTGAGCAAGTTTTGACTTACTTTTAAAGTTACGAACAGTAAGATATTCCTTTCCATACGTTCCTTCGACGTATGATGCAATAGAAGCAAGTGCTATGTTGCTTATACTTATAGAATCTGTTCTCATATAAGTAATAAATCCTTGCTCATAAAGTTTTTGAGCTGTCGACATGGTTCTTTTTACTGAAAAGCCAAGCCTTTGGGCTGCTACCTGCTGGAGCATAGATGTAGTAAGTGGTGCAGGTGGTTTCCTTGTAGAGGGTGACTGTTTAATTGATGTAACAGTAAATTCGGCATCAAGACAATTCTCTAAAAATTTCTTTGTAGAATCGAGATCTTTCAGTGTTGTATCAAGTTCAGCTGGAAAGGATTCATTTTTATTCCCACTCAAAAACATAGCAGTAACTTTATATTGTTCCACTGGTTTAAATGCGCCAATTTCGCGTTCACGCTCAACAACAAGCTTTACAGCAACAGATTGAACACGTCCAGCCGACAACTTTCCTCGAACTTTTTTCCACAGTAAGCCAGATAATTCAAATCCGAATAGTCGATCAAGTACCCTACGAGCTTGTTGCGCATCTACAAGTGCAGTATCAATAGCACGTGGATGCTCTATAGCTGCCAGAATAGCTTGGGGAGTAATTTCAGTGAACGTAATTCGGGAAATCTTTGTATCGGGTAATTTTAGTACTTCTTTTAAATGCCAGGAAATTGCCTCTCCTTCGCGATCCTCATCCGTTGCAAGAATAAATGTATCGTACTTTGGTATAAGCTTTTTAAGCTCAGAGACAGTTTTCTTCTTAGCATCGGGCACTACATAGTGTGGGAGATACTCGTTGTCAATTTCGACACCGGTATTTTTATAGCCATCTTTCGCAAGATCTCTTACATGTCCATAGGAGGAACGCACACTGTAGTCCTTTCCTAGAATTTTTTCAATGGTTTTTGCCTTTGCAGGCGACTCGACAATAACTAGATTCATGGTTACAAGTCAAAATAATAACGTATTTCGAAGTGTATAACAAGAAGGTTAAAGAATTATTATCGAGTCAAGGTTAAACACTTTTTTAAAATTTAAGCGTCATTTAAATGTTCATTAAGAACCTATTTGCGGAATATTATAGTCGTCCATTAGTACACATGGGCTAAAAGCATTACTGCTCTTACACCGTGCGCCTATCAACCCAGTAATCTCCTGGGGGACTAATAAGGAATTCTAATCTCGAGGTAAGCTTCATACTTGAGATGCTTTCAGTATTTATCTCATAGGAATATAGCTACCCAGCGCTGCCCTTGTGGGACAACTGGTACACCAGGGATTCCCTCTTCTCGGTCCTCTCGTACTAGAGAAGAGCCCTCTCAAAATTCCAATCGCCTGCACCGGATAGAGTCCGAGCTGTCTCACGACGCTCTGAACCCAGCTCGCGTACCGTTTTAATGGGCGAACAGACCAACCCTTGGGACCTGCTACGGCCCCAGGATACGGTGAGCCGACATCGCACTATATCCACTATTACTAGCGGTGTGGACTATATCTTCATCCTATACGTCTGATATAGGAGTTGGCGTGTTAGCATAGAATGATGTCTTCTACGCTCTCTTTGGTTATTAGGCCAAAGAAGTCTCTAGGGGGTCATATTTCAAGTTTATACCTCATGGAAGGTATAATAAATGGCTCTATTAGTTCTTGTAAGTGATTTAGACTAGATTTTAAAAATCTAATTCGAAAGTAGTGCTTATCTTTATTAAGTCTTACCTTCAAACCAAGATTGTCAAGAATTCCAATAAGATTGTTTTGACTTTTTAGATCAAATTGCTGTGTGTTTAAATATACATCAGACGCTCGACATTTACTGCCGTCGTCCATGTACCACACTGCCAAACTTAATGGGTCTATTGATATATTAGGAATAGATTTCTTCCCATCCTTATAAAACTTTAAATAAAGTTTTGTAAGTTGGGGAAGTTGTCTGGTAAAAAAGCGATACGCCATTCTGTTTCCATTACCTTTACGCATTATTGGTGCGTTTTTTGTAATAGATCTCAAATAATCATATTTCCAATCAACATATTCTTTTTGTTGATAAGAATGATTAATCTCGAGAAAAGCATTGCTTCTTCCAGGCACTATTCTTAAATATCCATCACCTAACAAGGACCCTATTACCACAGACATTTGTACTTGAGATAGACTTCCCACGGTATTGTCCATATTATTTGTAGTTTATACTACACGCTTCGTATGGAGTCCACCGTTATAAGCCACTTGTTTTTGTACGGTATTGCTACCATAGGCACCCCATTTGTCGTCTTCAAGGTGCCGAACCTCCCCGTCGATATGAACTCTCAGGGGAGACAAGCCTGTTATCCCCGGGGTAGCTTTTATCCGTTAAGCCCCGCCGGCAATCATAGCCGATCGGGGGATCACTAACGCCTTCTTTCGAATCTGATCGGGATGTATCCCTCACAGTTAAGCTGGCTTTTGCGTTTACACATACATTCCGATTTCCATCCGGAATAAGCCAACCTTTGCGCTCCTCCGTTACTTTTTAGGAGGAAACCGCCCCAGTTAAACTGACCACCTACTACTGTCCCCCGTAAAACGAGGTCAGACTCAAAGCTTTTAAAGAGAGGTGTTTCATTGGTGTCAGCTCCAATCTATACTATAGGTATTCTATTATGTTTATCCTATAGTATAAATTGGAGCTGACTCCCTCCTACGCTAAACAGTTAAAAGCCTCTTATCAATAATAAGTTTCAGTAAAGCTCCCGGGGTCTTCTTGTCCAGGTGCAGGAAGGCCGCATCTTCACAGCCATTTCAATTTCGCCGAGCAGTAGTTCAAGACAGTTTTCAACTTGTTAAGCCATTCATGCAGGTCGGAACTTACCCGACAAGGGGCTACGCTACCTTAGAACGGTCAGAGTTACCGCTGTCGTTCACCGGAGCTTGAATCAGAGCCTTGTCCGAAATAAATCGGACTCAACCCCAATTCTTGACTTACCGGCACTGGACAGGCCTCACCCCCTATACTTCCCGTTTCCGGTTTGCAGGGAGCTGTGTTTTTGCTAAACAGTCAGTTGAAAGTCATTTGCTGCGCCCAGCCCCAATTTGATACCCGATCTATGATTTTACTCTCGATCCGATCTCAAATTGGGGCTGGGAGGACATATCCCTAAGTTACGTCCAGCTAATTTGCCGAGTTCCTTGAACCACCCTTACTCGATTGCCTTAGTCTTCTCGACCAATCCACCTGTGTCGGTTTGCGGTACGGACAAATATAAAACTCCCAGAACGGCTTTTCCCGGAAACATAACGAAGCAATCTCCCTCGACTTGCGTCAAAGTTGTATTCACAGCTCTCCAGCTCTATTTGAGCTCTATAGATTGTACAAAACCCATAAAACACAAATAGAGCTGGATTGCTGCTTAAACCCCCATATAGAAGGCACTGCATATCATATTTCGTCACCACAATGGTAATAACGCTTTATACTTGGTAGCCGAATATTAACGGCTTGTACATCGAGATCCGCCTTTCGGCAGGACCCTTAGATCCGACTAACCCTCAGCCGATGTACGTTGCTGAGGAAACCTTGGATTTTCGGCATCCTGAATTTTCATCAGGAGTATACGCTACTCATGCCAGCATTCTCACTTCTGTACGCTCCACCACACCTTACAGTTATAGCTTCAGTGCATACAGAAAGCTCCCCTACCGCGACCTCAATATAAATATTGAAACCACCTCCAGCTTCGGTATATTGTTTGAGCCTCGATCATTTTCGGCGCAAGGTCTCATACCAGCTCCATTTAATACTATAGTTGTCGCTATATAAGACCTATAGTACTAAATGGAGCTGGTATATTACGGTGAGCTGTTACGCTTTCTTTAAAAGGTGGCTGCTTCTAAGCCAACTTCCCGTCTGTCTTTGAAACCTCACAACCTTTACCACTTAACAATAATTTGGAGACCTTAGCTGGGAGTCTGGGCTGTTTCCCTTTCGACCATACTCGCTTATCCGAGCAAGTCTGACTCCTTTCGATTTTAACAGTGAGTATTCGGAGTTTGGTTAATCCTAGTTACCAAAGGCTCCTAGGACTATCCAGTGCTCTACCCCTCACCTTACTCGAAAAGGCTATACCTAAATATATCTCGGGGAGAACCAGCTATCTCTAAGTTCGATAGGCATATTACCACTAACCACAAGTCATCCCAAGTCATTTCACCGACAACGAGTGCGGGCCTCCCCCTGTCTTTCGACAAGGTTCACCCTGCTCATGGTTAGCTCACTTAGTTTCGGGTCTTTTAACAGCTACTGAACGCCCTATTCAGACTCGCTTTCGCTATGGCTTCCCAACTTAATTGGTTAACCTTGCAGCTGCTAAAAACTCGCTGGCTCATTCTTCAATAGGCACGACATCATCCCGCTCTATTTAGCACTCTATATTCGATTGTAGAGTTGGTCTAAAATGCTAAATAGAGCGGGACCCTGTCTGCTTGTTAGCTAACGGTTTCAGGTACTATTTCACTCCCCTCACCGGGGGACTTTTCACCTTTCCCTCGCGGTACTTGTTCACTATCGGTCAATGTAAGTATTTAGCCTTGGAGCATGACCGCCCCAGTTTCCCACAAGGTTTGCCGTGCCTCGTGGTACTTGGGAATCAGACTAGGGCACAAGTTATTTTCGACTACAGGGCTATCACCTTCTATGGCCGTCCTTTCCAGAACGTTTATCTAACAACTTATGATCCCATATCGTCTGTCCCGCAACACCCAATTCTTAATTTGGGTTTAGGCTCCTCCGCTTTCGCTCGCCGCTACTCACAGAATCTCTATTGATTTCTTTTCCTCCGGTTACTTAGATGTTTCAGTTCACCGGGTTCCCTACCAATTGATAAATCAACTGGCTCAGTCATATTACTATGACCGGGGTTGTCCCATTCGGAAACCACCGATTGATAGCGCCTGTCTGAGGGCTCATCGATGATATCGTGCTCATACACACGTCCTTCTTCGGCTTACATTGCCAAGGCATCCGCCGTTAGCTTTAATATAATATTCCGCAAACAAATTCTTAATAAAATTGAACTCTTTAAATGATGCTATTCTTCCTTTACTTAAATTTTGATTTCCCGAATTGTCAATGAGCTCCCATTTTTGTGGGTGTGGACCCGAGGGGATTTGAACCCCTGACCTCCCGCGTGCAAGGCGGGCGCTCTAGCCAGCTGAGCTACAGGCCCTTTATGTACTTGAAACGACAAAAAAACCACTAATAAAAGTGCTTTGATCGATTATACGATCACGTGCAAAAAATATCAACACTTATCCAAGCTGTTGACCGAAGGCTGATAGGAGGCGAGACTGTGCACGCTCCAGATGCCTAGCGGACATTTTGTGTCCCTTGTGACATAAAGTAAAAGTATTGTAATAAACGAACTTAATATTGTCAACCACAGAGCGCTGTGATATCATAACGATACGATAAGTATCACACCGGATCATTCAACATGAAAGGAGTACTCAATGATCCTAAAGTATCTGAGACGTGTCCTCTGGGGTGACTATCAGGCATGTGGCGCACAATGCCCACGCTGCTCTGGATCGTGCTCTGTCAACCTTAATGATGGTGAGCATCGAGGGAAGAAGCATACCTGCGATCAGAATGCCTCGCATATGTGGTGATGTGACTTGCCGAATCTTATCAAAAACTGAGGCGGTCCCATGTAGGGCCGGTGACAACTGAGAGTTAATGGTGCGGAGCTTGCTTCGTGCTTTCGGCTCAAAGAAGTCACCGGCCCTGGGCCGAGACTTCTTTTATCTTGGCATTTCGTAATCCAGAGATTCTATAAACTTCATCTATAAAAAAATCAACCCCATCACAACGAAGTTTTATGTATGCAGTATTCCCAATTTCAACCTTATCATAATCAAGGTTTTCATACGTATCTACACCCAATGAAATTAGAATATTACGCATCAGTGCACCATGGCAAACCATAAGCACACACTTACCTGCGTATGCAAGGCTCACTTCGCGTATAAACAAGATTGCTCTCGAGGCAGATTCAGCTCTTGATTCTGCTGATTCATTCATTCTGAAATTTACTCTATCTTCGTCACTCTCAAGTTTTGACAACTTCTCTAATTGACTTTTCGCTATTTCTCTATATTCATCCACAAGTATTCCTTCAAATTCACCAAAGCACTGCTCGCGAAGCAATTCAGTCGTTGTGACCATAAGTTTCCGTTCTTCAGCGACTATTTCTGCCGTTCTTTTAGCTCTAAGAAGATCAGAGGAGAATGCTGCATCAAAATGAATCTCTTTTAAATGTTGCGCTAAATTCATTGCTTGGGCAATACCATTCTCATTCAGCTCAATATCTGCATGGCCCTGGATTCTTTTCTCATTGTTCCACGCAGTTTCACCGTGTCTAGCAAGATAAATGGTGCAATAATCCATTATCGAGGTGATGAACTTGGATTTCGGCGATGCTTTACCTTAGAAAGCAACTGGAGATCGACTGTAGATCTGCGGAGCAACTGCATCGCATCTTTTCTTTCTTGCTCAGTAATATTTTTTGACAATAATTCTTCTGCTTGTTTTTGAGCTTTTTTTATTTCTGCCTCATCTATCTCATCCTGTCCGAATGCCCTTGAAACCAATACACTCACCTGTTTTCCATCCGTTTCAACGTATCCTCCACCAATTGAAAATAAAGTTTCTTCCCTACCTTTTAGAATAGTTACAATGCCCTCCTTAAGCATTGAAAAAAGTGCAACGTGTTTTGGAAGAATAGTAAGTTCGCCATCAAACCCAGGCACAGTAATTTCGTCAATAGAGTCTTCGAATACAACCTTCTTTGGCGTGATTATTTTTAAGTCCATACAGCTATTTAGTTTTGAATCTCATCAATACCGCCAATCATATAGAAGCGCTGTTCAGGTACATCATCGTGCACACCATCTATGATTTCTTTAAAGCCTTTTACCGTATCCGCAACAGATACATATTTACCTGGTGTTGCGGTAAATTGCTCTGCAACGAAGAATGGCTGGGTAAGGAAGCGCTGAATTTTTCGTGCGCGACTTACTGTCTTTTTATCATCTTCTGAAAGCTCCTCCATACCAAGAATGGCAATAATATCTTGGAGATCTTTATATCTCTGGAGAATCTTGAGCACCGTTTGGGCTACTTCGTAGTGCTCGTCACCCACAATAGCAGGATCGAGCGCTCTTGAAGATGAAGTAAGCGGATCAATGGCTGGATAAAGTGCCTGCTCTGCAAGACCTCGGTCCAAACTAACCGATGCATCCAAATGTGCAAAAGTTGCGACTGGCGCAGGATCGGTATAGTCATCTGCTGGTACATAGACCGCTTGCATAGACGTAATCGATCCCTTCTTTGTTGACGTAATGCGTTCTTGAAGTGCTGACATTTCTGAAGCGAGGGTTGGCTGATACCCGACCGCGGATGGAATACGTCCCATCAATGCAGATACCTCAGATCCCGCCTGCGCGAATCTAAAGATATTATCGATAAACAAAAGAACGTCTTGATTCTCCTTATCACGGAAATATTCAGCCATAGTCACACCAGTGAGTGCAACACGAAGACGATTTCCTGGTGGCTCATTCATTTGACCGAAGACAAGTGCGGTTTTAGGTAAGACACCACTATCCTCCATTTCTCTGTATAAATCATTTCCTTCTCTCGTACGCTCACCAACGCCCGTAAACACCGATACGCCACCATGCTCAGCACCAACGTTTCGAATGAGCTCCTGGATAATAACCGTTTTACCGACTCCTGCACCTCCATAAATAGCAATTTTTCCACCTTTAATAAATGGTGTCAGTAGATCGATAACTTTAATACCTGTTTCAAAAATTTCTTCATTTGCAGATTGTTCGACAAAAGCTGGTGCTTTCTTATGGATAGAATCTCGTTCTTTTGATTTTACTTCGCCTTTACCGTCAATCGCTTCGCCTAGTACATTAAACATTCTTCCAAGCGTCTCGTTACCAATGGGAACGGTGATTGATGCACCTGTTCGCTTCACCTCAGAACCTCTTTTCAAACCATACGTTGCATCCATTGCAACTGCACGCACACGACCCTCGCCAATAATTGCTTGCACTTCTAATACCACATCTTTTTTATCAACTGAAGCCACAAGAGCTTCATAAACCTCTGGAGTATTCTTTTCCTCAAACTCAACATCAACGACTACTCCTCTAATTGCTACAACCTTTCCTGTTTTCATGGTGTTTGCTTAGTGCAAAATTTTTAATTAATGCTCTGTTGATTCTTTAGCTGCAATCATATCAAGCAGCTCATTCGTAATTTGACTTTGTCGTATTTTATTACGCTGTAACGTAAGCGAATATACAATATCGCCCGCTGCATCAGTCGCATTCTTCATGGCGATCATACGCGCAGAATGCTCTGATGCTTCACTATCAGCTAATGCACTGCGGATTTTTTCTTTTACATAATCTTCGACAAGCGGTCCAAGCAGTTCGTCTACAGATGGCTCGATAAGATAATCCGAAGCCTCTGCAGCGTTCTTTTCTGCTTTATCTAGTTTTTCGAGTGGTTGCAAATCCTTTACAGGGAGTAATTGTGCTGTTGTAGGTTCACTTTTAAGTGCTGATATGAATTTGTTGTAAACGATATATATTGCTTTATAGTTGCCAGAGAGAAATTTTTCTTGGATCAGTGTAAAAACGGGCGAAACACTGTCAGAAAGATCCTCATCAGAAAAATCTGCGACCACCTCACGTTTCGTAAGTGCTACAAAATCTGCGCCCTTCTTACCAATAGTAATAAACTCGGCGTGAGAGTTTCTATCAAGGCTCGAAAAAATATGTTTAAAAAGGTTTGTGTGGAATGAGCCACATAGCCCTTTATTTGATGCGATAAGAATATACAATTCCTTTGAACCTTCTGCATCTTTAAGCCAAGGAATATTGAGTGACGCTACCTCAGATGCATTTGAGAGAATTCTCTGAAGAATCTGATCAAGCATTGTTCGGTAAAGACGACCTTCTAATGCAGCTTTCTGTGCCTTCTTCATTTTAACGGCTGATACCATTTGCATCGCATTCGTAATTTTTTTAACGTTTTCTACTGTGCCAATTTTCTTTCTGATATCTTTTGAGTTCATATTAGTCAGCTTTGTACGTTGTCATAAAGGTACCGACTGCTTTTTTTAATTCTTTCTCTGTTTCTTCAGAAACTTGGCGCGTCTTTTGGACCTCATTAAGAATTTTCTTATGCGAAAGACGCATGTATTCTAAAAATTGCTTCTCAAAATCGACAATTTTATCAGTTGGCATGGTGTCAAGATAACCCTTTCCACCGACCCAGAATATTGCTACCTGGTTTGCAAGATCGTAGGGTTGATTTTTTCCTTGCTTGAGAAGCTGTGTCATGCGCGCGCCTCGATCGATAAACCGTTTGGTCTCTTCATCAAGATCAGATTCAAACTGGGCAAATGCTGCGAGCGCTCTGTATTGAGCCAAATCGTTTTTTAGTGATTTGACAACTGATTTCATTGCTTTTGTTTGGGCGCTACTACCTACACGAGATACAGACAATCCAACATTAATAGCAGGGCGTATACCGGCATTAAAGAGATCAGATTCGAGATATACCTGACCATCAGTTATCGAGATGACATTCGTTGGAATGTATGCCGATACGTCGTTCTCTTGTGTCTCAATAATAGGTAGCGCCGTTAATGAGCCGCCGCCATTTTTCTCATCGAGGCGACAGGCACGCTCTAAAAGACGCGAGTGCAAGTAAAAGACATCGCCTGGATAAGCCTCGCGCCCAGCTGGGCGGCGTAAAATGAGCGAAATCTGTCGATATGCCCACGCATGTTTTGTTAAATCATCATAGACGACCAACACATCTTTGCCTTGATTCATAAAATATTCTCCAATTGCTGTTGCTACATAGGGTGCCATAAATTGCATTGATGCAGGATCAGATGCGGTTGCTGCAACAATCACAGAATATTCCATTGCGCCGCGAGATTCTAAAAGTTGCGCTACTGCGGCAGTATTCGAGCGGCGCTGGCCAATCGAACAATATATACATATCATGTCTTGTCCCTTTTGATTAAGGATCGCATCGATTGCCACGGTTGATTTACCCGTTCGTCGATCACCAATAATAAGTTCTCGTTGTCCTCTTCCGATTGGAATAAGTGTGTCAATAGCTTTAATACCTGTTTGTACAGGTTCACTCACCGACTTACGTGCCATGACGCCTGGGGCGATTGGATCAAAAAAAGTAGATTCTTTAGCCTCAATTTTTCCTTTTCCATCTATTGGTTTTGCAATACCATCTACAATTCTTCCTATATAATTTTCAGATACCGGAATAGTAAAAACTTTTCCGGATCCTCTTACTTGTGAACCCTCTTGAATTTTTTCATAGTCACCAAAAACAATAGCACCTACAGAATCTTCATATAAATCGACAATCATTCCTTGAATATTATTACCAAAATCAATCATTTCTCCATATGGTGAGTCGGTAAGGCCCTCAATAAAAACAACTTCATCCTTTACCTCTCGTACATAGCCGACATTCTTTGCAGCAATGTTTGATGTAGAAGAACTAATTTCGCTTTCAACTTCTCGAAGAATTTCATCGACTATTTTCATATATACACAATTAACTCTGTAATAATGAATCTATAATGGTATTCATTTTGCCTTTGAGGGACATATCTACTATGCGTGAGCCATCAGTAATAATTAACCCACCTATAAGACTCTCATCAACTATGTTCTCCAGATGAGCATCTTTGAGAAAATCTGTCGTACCCAGTCTTGAAAGTTCATCTTTTGTAAGTGGGTAAGCAGATGTAATAACAACATCCCTATCACCAGGATGCTTAATCTGATCAATCAGATTCTTCTTTAATCGTGCTTTTAGTACTGCATTAATTTTCATATACTTTTGATTTTTGAAGTTTCTCAAAAACCTTGTCAAGAATACCTTTGTGCTGCTTCTCGTCGACAAAATCACGTAGTACAGAACTTGCAAGCGTTTCGCTTGTCTTAACAACCTTACTGCGAATATCGTCATACATACGTGCGCGATCATCTTCGATATCCTTTTCTGCTTTTTGCTTCATCTTTGCCACTTCTTCATGGGCAAGTTTAAGCATATCCTCCTTCTTGGTATGAGCCATGGCTTCGGCTTCTTTTATGATAGAAAGTGCTTGTGATCGCGCTTCAGCAAGTACTTCCTTCTGTTTTGCATCCAACTTCTCCTCCTTCTTTTGCAGATCAATAAGAAGGCGGGATTTTTCTGCCTCATCTGCTTGTTGTTTTTCCAGATATGCCTTAAACGGCTGATACATAAACTTCTGAAAAACAAACGCAAACAAACCGAAATTAATAAGTTGTGCTACGAGTAGCTTTGGATCAATACCAAGTGCTTCCATAATTATTTAATAATGTATTAAGTGAACTTTAATATAAGCGCGACGACCAGTGCATAAATAGCAATAGCCTCTGCGAATGCTAGTGCTAAAATCATTCCCGTGCGAATTTTTCCTTCAGCCTCTGGATTTCTGCCAATGGCCTCCATTGCCTTTGAACCAATAAGTCCAATACCTATGCCAGGTCCCAGTGCCCCTAAGCCAATTGCTAATGCTGTTCCTATAAGTTTTGCTGCTTCTACCTCCATTATTCGTTCACCCCTTTCCTCAATGTCCGTCGTGGCTCTCCACTGCGGAACTAATAAATACACCTGTCAACATACTGAATACCAATGCTTGCACAAGCCCCACAAACACTTCCATAATGAGGAAAGGGAACGATGCTAAAATCGGTACTAAAAACGCGATGACTCCAAGCAATACCTCTCCTGCAAAAATGTTACCGAATAAACGAAATGCAAAAGAGAGAATTTTTGAAAACTCTGAGACAAGCTCAAGTATACCAATAAAAAAGTTAATTGGGTTTGTAAGATTTATAAATTTTTTACTATAGCCAACTATGCCAAGTGTACTGAAGCCATAAAACTGAATCATAACAAATGCCACCAGAGCGAGAGCAATCGTTGTGTTTAAATCAGCAGTAGTTCCACGTAACAATGGAATTTTTGCGTGTGCTTTCTCCTCAGTATGTTCATCCTTGACTTCCTCTTCGTGAAGAGATATCTCTTCTTTAGCTTCAACATGTTCAGCAGGTGGTGTAATAGTAACGCTTCCTACGCCAGGTAAAAGACCGAACCAATTTGAAAAAAGAATGAAAAAAAAGAATGAAACAAGAAGTGGAAACGCTTTCTCGTGGAGTTTCCCGAGTATAGTTTGAAACATTTCGTGCAGCATGGTGAGCACATAACGAATAAAGAAAACCAGTTTTGAGGAAGTAGAGTTTATGTTTGCACTGAAATAAAGCCCTAGAAGTATGGTAAGCGCAAGAACGATATAGCTTGTAAGAAGGGAGTTGGTTATTGGAAAACCTTGAATAAAGAACACTGTTTCCGGTTTTATGCTCACATGTAGCATTATTTAGCTTTGCGTATCTTTAATCAGCTTATAGAGACTGTACGCTGCTGAAATAAAACCGAAGCCTATCCCGACGAGCGTAAACAGCGGTTTTGAGTGAAACAACTTATCCACCCACAAACCAAGAAAAACTCCTAGTAATAGAGGAGTTACCAAATAATAACCTATGCTGCTATATTTTGCAAGCAGCAACGTGTCGTTTTTTGAGGACATTGCTGGCTTTTTTTCACGCTTTTCAGCTTTCAGCGAAAAATCTTTGCCAACTTTATGATGAGTATTCGACATATAATCGCTCGCGCTCAGCCTGCAATTCTTTAATAGTTCGCTGAATGTTGTCAAGAACAAATTTCAATTCAGGCTTTTTACTAAAGTCTAATACGTTTGTTACTTCGGCATATTGCGATACGAGATCTCGCTCACGGTTATCTAAAGCTTTACGAATAAGGTGAAACTGCATGATACGTGAAAGAGTATTCCATTCATCAAACTCCGCCAAAACTTCTGGGTGATATTCTCCAGCATCTATAGCTTTCTGTAGTGTTTGAAATGTAGTTTTCATTATGACATTTTTTCGAGATCAACTGCTTTTTCAACTATGATTGAAAGTCCCTCGTCTTTTTGATCAACACGGCCTTTAAATAGCACAACACCATTTTCGTGCCATGTTGACTGACTTTGTGCGTATAGCTTTGGAAACACAATAAGCTCAACAGAACCTGTCTCATCAAATACCGTCACAAAAGCCATTCTATCATTGTTTTTCTTCGTTGTAACCTGTTTTATAGCACCAATGGAGCCAGCAAGTATATAGGTCTTTCCAATATCTTCTTCACCAATCTCCCCTAATTTCTTTTGGACCTTTGTGTCAAGTATATGTGCATATTGTTGAAGTGGATTTTTATTAATGGAAAAACCAACAACCTCCTTTTCCATTTCTAGAAGTGTATTGTCATCCAATTCAGGGACAGCAATCATATCGCTATCTTCAAGATATTGTTGCTTTACTTCTCCAAAAAGACCGAACTGGCCACTTGCTTGTTGCGAACGACGTGATGCAGCATCGCTTAATGCCTGGGGATAATACTGCAGAAGCGAAGCACGTGTACCAAAAGCATCAAACGCACCTGCTTTCATTAAACTCTCAACAGTTTTCTTATTAGCCTTTCGTGTATCGACTCGCGTTAGGAAATCTCTAAGTCCTATAAATTCATGGTCACTTCTTGCGGATAAAATAGATTCTATAGCCGCATGACCCACATTTTTTATTGCCGACATGCCGAAACGAATAGCTTTGTCCTCTATAGAAAAATTCTCCAACGATTTATTTATATCGGGTGGCAACACTTGGATTTCCATTGATTTACATTCTTCTATAGCTTGGAACATTTTTGCCTCTCTCTGCGCACCGGCGGCTCCTTGAAGTTCTGCGGTAAGAAGCGCCGCCATATATTCAACGGGATAATTTGCCTTTATGTAGGCTGTCCAATAAGCGATTAGCGCATATGATGCTGCATGGGGTTTATTAAATCCGTACGCTGCAAACTTCTCAATAGCAGCATATAACTTCTCAACAGTTTTTTTTGAATAGCCTTTTTTCTCCGCCTGCTCGCTAAACTTAATCTTTTCTTTCTTCATCAATGCTTTCTTCTTTTTCCCGACAGCCATACGAAACCCATCCGCCTCGCTCATTGTATATCCTGCAATGGTGTGCGCAATAGACATAACTTGCTCCTGATAAACCAAAACACCGTATGTTTCCGCAAGGATCGGTTGTAAATCCTTATGTAAATACTTTATGCTCTTTGGGTTCTTTTTTCCTTGAAGAAAACTCGGTATAAGTTCCATTGGTCCTGGTCTGTAAAGAGCAACCATAGCAGTAATATCGGTAATTTTGTTTGGTTTTAAGTCTTTTGCCAGTCGCCTCATCCCTCTCGATTCGAGCTGAAAAACACCAACCGTTTTCCCTTGGGATAATAGATCGAAAGTTTTCTTATCATCAAGCGGCACATTATGAATATCGATGACTTCGTGTGTGCGATCTTTCACAAAATGCAGTGCGTTTTCGATAATGGTTAAGTTGCGTAAACCGAGGAAATCAAATTTAATAAGTCCAACCGCCTCATTGTTAGAGACCGCATTAAGATCAAGGCAATACATATCAAACTGCGTCACAATTTTTCCACCACGTGCCTCTTGTTGTAGAGGTACGTACTCGGTCAGATCTTTATCCGCAATCATAACACCTGCCGCATGAACAGATGAGTGTCGCGCGATGCCTTCAAGTCTTTTTGCCACATCAAGCACTTTTTTTACTTCTTCCTCTTCGTTATACGCCATACGTAGCTGAGGACTATCTTGAAGAGCTTGATCTATGGTGATGTGAAAGCCTTGTTTACCCACTGGAATCATTTTAGAAATACGGTCACCCACGCTATATGACATACCAAGAGCTCGAGCAACATCGCGCACAGCCATTTTTGCCTCCATACGCCCGAAGGTGATAATTTGAGCAACTTTTTCTTTACCATATTTTGCCGTAACATACTCGAGTACACGATCTCTATGGATATCGGCAAAATCCACATCAATATCAGGTGGACTTGGACGGTCAGGATTTAAGAATCGCTCAAAAGGCACTTCGTACTCAAGCGGATTAATATCAGTAATTTTTAGAGAATATGCGACAAGTGACCCTGCAACAGATCCTCTACCTGGGCCGACTCCAATATCGTTGCTCTTTGCCCAGTTGATAAAATCCTGAACGATGAGGAAGTAGGTTGCATATCCTTTGTTACAGATTATTTCTAATTCATAGTTCAATCGCTGTGTTTCTTCCTCTGTGACCTTTATACGCTCTGGAGCTTTTTCAAAGGTAAGTTCTTTCAACGTTTGCTCTGCGGTCTTACCTTCTTTGAGAGGATAAATCGGAAGAATAAGTTTTCCGTATGGAATTTCCATATCCACCTCATCTGCTATTTTCTGCGTATTATCTATTGCGTCAGGAAGATCACGAAACAAATCTTTCATCTCTTCTGGAGACTTAAAGTAGAACTCTGGAGTGTCGATGTTTGATAATGGCCGGTTTTCCTCATACACAGTATGGCCTGTTTGGATACAAAGCAAAACATCCTGTGCGTACGCATCGTCTTTTTCGACATAATGAACGTCGTTTGTTGCGACGAGCGGAATATTATATTTTCTTGAGAGGGCTATAAGTTCGGTATTGAGTTCTTCTTGATCATGCATTCCCGGTGCTCTTTGCATTTCAATGTAAAAATTTTCTTTAAAAATACTGTGATATTTTTCGAGAAGTCTTTCAGCTTTTTCGTTTTGATTATTCCTTATTGCAACAGGTATTTCGCCGCTCATACATCCGGAAAAGGCGATTATTCCTTCGCTATGCTTCTCGAGCAGTTCAAAATCAACTCGTGGCTTGTAATAGAACCCTTCAAGGTGCGCATAGGTTGTTAACTTCATAAGGTTTTTGTAACCAGCGTAGTTTTTCGCGAGGAGCGTTAAATGATAGCTGTTTCGCTCGCCTTCCTCTGAGCTATGTTCAAATCGCGAACCGGGGGCTTTGTATGCTTCCATGCCAATTATTGGTTTTATGCCTGCTTTTCTTGCGGCGATGTAAAAACGAAACGTACCATACATAGCGCCGTGGTCAGTGAGACCTATTGCAGACATGTTATACTCCTGTGCTTTTGAAATGAGCTCATCTATGCGCGAAAGACCATCGAGTAGTGAATACTCGCTATGAACGTGGAGATGGACAAATGACATGGCTACAGTATAACAGTTTGAGGCAATAATACCATATTTGGTATAATGTGCTGACCCAATCCCAGGGAGTCGCCTTGGGTAAACAGTCAGGAGAGAGAAGATGTCGCGAGACCATCATTCTACTCAAGACTATGAGAGAAAAGAGGTGCCGAAGCCAGGGCTAAGGCTGAGAGGATGGATGATTCTTCAAGCCATCAGATGGTTCAATGATCTAAGGGGATCAAGCTTCCCCAGTACATTGCGCATCAGCAGCCTTGATTCTGATTGGACCTCTGGTTCTTATGGGAAAATCTTAGTGACTCCCATAAGAGGAAGCGATGGTGCGGTCGCTGGGTTGCTGAGATGTGAACTCGACATGCGTAGCTGCAAGCTCAGGCTAACTGCAACAATCGACTAGCTCGAAGAAACCGCTGCCGGAGACGGGACCACTCTCCGGCATCTTTTTTGTAGCTCCATCTTCCACGTACTAGTACAAAACTACTGAAACATTAACTCTAAGCTCGTAAATACTTAAAAGCCGTTCCACGTACTAGTACATAAATATACAGGCATGCAAAAATACAGTTGGAGACTCAATATCTTATAGCAGAGCAGCCTTTACTTAAGCTTCATTTTCAGAACTTCTTGAACTCTTTGTGCATCAGCCCGTCCCTTCATAGCTTTCATTACTTGACCCACAAAAAACATAAGAACCGTTTCTTTACCCTGCTTGTAGCTTTCAACTTGTACAGGATTTTGCTCAATCACATCTGCAACCACACTTTCTAGAAGCCCCTCATCCGTAGTTTTAGTTTCAAGCAATCCTTTAATTTCAGAGATCGCTTTGTCGATGTCCCCAGACAAAACCAGCTTCTTATTTACCACAAGTTTTGCTGCCTTAGGAACCATACCAGAGTAGTCAAGTTTCTCTATCAATGCATCAAACATAACGCTACCCTCCCGATCTCTCGTTAATATATATGCGTCGCTGTCAGTAACACCAAGATCAGTATATCGCTTCACTTTTTCATGTGGAAGTTCTTTCATCTGCTTCCTGATGTCAGCAAAGTATGCATCATTAAAGACAAATGGAGGAATATCTGGCTCCGGAAAATAACGATAATCTGCGGCTTCTTCTTTTATTCTTTGAGATACAGTTACCCCTTTGCCTTCGGCATATCCCCTTGTTTCTTGGGGGGGCGTCTCACCCTTATCAAGAAGCTCAGCGTGGCGCTTAACTTCGAAATCAATCGCTCGTTTTGCAAAGTTAAATGAGTTAATATTTTTTACCTCTACTTTGTAACTTGGCAGCTCTGTCTCTCCTTCTTTTCTCAGAGAAATATTTGGTTCAAGCCGCATCGACCCCTTTTCCATATCGGCTTCAGAAACGCCTAAATAGCGAATGATCACTTGAAGCTCTTCAAGAAACTGTTTTACGTCATCCGAATTATCAAAATCCGGCTCGGTTACAATTTCAACGAGAGGCACTCCAGCACGATTAAAATCCACGAGCGTTTCATCTCCTTCATGTATAAGTTTTCCGGTGTCTTCCTCCAGATGGACGCGCTTTATACGCACTTTTTTTGGCTGGCCTGAAGCCCTAGAAATGAATTCATAGGAACCATCGAATGAAAATGGTTGGTCGTATTGGCTTATTTGGTAGCCTTTTGGTAAGTCTGGATAAAAATAATGCTTACGATCAAACTTTGAAACTTTGCTTTGTTTACAGTTTAGCGCCATACCGATAAGAATGGCCCATTCTATGGCTTTTTTATTTGGTACAGGAAGTGTGCCTGGTAGGCCAAGTGTTAACGGTCCAACAACAGTATTTGGAGCTTTTCCAAACCAGTCGGCAGAACAGCGATCAAACATTTTTGACTTAGTCGCAAGTTGTACGTGTATCTCGAGACCGATGACTGGTGTGTACTTATTCATATTTTTGCATAACTGAGAGACGATCAAATTGTATTGTTTGCTCAAGCTGATAGCCTGCTTGCAAAACTGTCATTTCATCAAGCAACTTACCCATGAACTGACCTCCTATTGGTAGTCCATTAGAATGTATACCTATTGGAAGTGAAATCGCTGGTATTCCTGCGGCTGAAGCTGGCTCAGTTAACACATCCATCATTTCACCATAAAAGGCAAATTTCTCGTTATCTCCTATTTGCGTTGCCGTTATGGGGGTTGTGGGTGCAAAGATTACATCTACATCTTCAAATACCCTTTCAAAATCCTGCTTTATTAAATAGCGCACTTTCTGTGCTTTTTTATAGAACGCATCATAATAACCTGCAGATAGTGCGTAGGTACCAAGGAGTATGCGCCTTTCTGCTTCTTTGCCAAAAAAACTTCTATTATTCGCAAAGCGGATACCGTCGTATCGAGCAAGATTAGAGGATACCTCTGATCTTTGTAGCAGCATATACACAGATATTGCGTACTTTGGATGTATGAGTTTCACTTTCTTTACTGTATGGCCGCCTTTCTCAAGTAACCTTATAGATTTTTCAACAGCGGCCATTATTTCTGGATCCACGTTTTCAAAATATTCCTCAGCAATGCCAATTGTTAGATTGCGATCTCTTTTTACTTCATCGAGATATGAGGGTACGAATTCATCTAGCGTTGTTGCGTCGTGTGAATCTTTCCCGGCCATATGTTCCAGAAGTAAAGCAGCATCCTCGACGGTTTGTGTAATGGGACCAGGACAATCCCACGATGATCCCATTGCAACAATACCATGACGTGACACACGACCATAGGAGGGCTTTAGACCAACAACACCGCTCCAGGCAGCTGGTTGACGTATTGAGCCGGCCGTTTCTGTGCCTATGGCAGCTGGGATAAGGCCGGCGGCTACAGCGGCGGCGGAGCCGCCAGACGAGCCACCGGGCACAAAGTCAATGTTGTACGGATTCCGGGTGGGTCCATAGTCTGATGTTTCTGTTGATGAGCCGTGTGCCCATGCATCTAAGTTGGTTTTACCCATCAGTGTTGCACCAGCTTGTGCCAACTTATCTGTTACCGTAGCGGCATAAGGCGACAAATAGCCGGTTAGCACCTTTGAGGATGCGGTTGTGGGCGCATATAATGTTGAAATATTATCCTTTAATGAGATTGGCATGCCTTTTAGTGGTACATTTTTTCTCTCATTTTTTACTTTTGGTGCTTCATCTTCAACATATGTATACGCATTCAATATTGCATTATGCTGCGTAATTCTTTTATGAAAGTATTCTGTTACATCCACTGCATCAACATTACTACCTACCAATTCAGAAATACTTTTTCCCAGAAAGCTCATAAAATTCTTTTCACAACAAAGTAACCATTTTTTGTTGACTGTGCATTTTTCATCGCATCTTCGTGTGACAGCATGATATTTTCATCAACGACATCATCTTCCATCACATTGTGTGCATTTGTCGTATAGAAATTATCAGGCACTGCGCTTGTATCAATCTCGTCAAGATTCTTGACATATTCAAGACTCTCAGAAAGTTGCTCAGGATATTGCGATGCTTCTTTATCAGATAGCTTAAGATTAGCAAGTTTGGCAAGATGCACGACATCTTTACCGGTAAGTTTCTTCATGAGCTCAATTATAGCACTGTGTTAGTCTGCAATGCAATGCAATGGTATACTATAGTGCTTTATAGCACTTTAACAGTGTGGATATTCATAGATATTTATTCAGATGTGGCTGCATGAGCAGGATCGCCCTGTTCAGTAGTCACATCTGACAAGTGAGGACCAAATGCAGTCACGCATCAGGAGCCTAATGACATTCGCTAACCGCAACCCGTTGGCAGTTAGCATCGCGGTCATCGTGAGCATGCTTGCCATGCTCTTTCTCCATTCGGCCACAGCAGTGGACAGAGTCCGACCAAGCACGCCGACGCCATCAGCGACTTTGACAGCAACCGCGACCCGAACGGCAAGGCCAACCAACACGACGGAGCCAACCGAGACTTTGACGCCAACAGCTGCGCCCACCGTCGACCCCATGTTGGCATTCATGCCTGTACGTGAGGCCTACCTGATCGAGAGTGGGAAATGTCGGACGCTCAGTGGGGGCATTCAGCAGTCTGCACCGATGAGACTCCAGCTCATGAGCCGTGGCCGCTGCGAAGAAGTTCAGAAGAACTTGACCATGACGCTCATCGAAGCGAACGGCAGCGAACTATCTGCAACTGTGCTCACCCAAGATGGTTGTGGCAAGGTCTTGGTCGTCACGCGCATGCTGGAGCCGTCAACCGGACTCAGCATACGCATGTGTCAGTCGTACCCGCCGCTCGAGGGCGCTGAGGGAACGCCCCTCTTCGACCTCATTGTGGACAGGAGCGCCTGGCCCGATCTACGCTGACAGTGCATCGTCAGCGTACTCTCGTTAACATCATATGTTTTGTTACGACGAGTTATGAATATCCACACTCGTCGTTTCTATAGCAGTCCCTCTTGCATTAGTTTCTGAGTCACAGGATCATCTACCTGATTCTTCTTATGAGCAGGTGAATATTGTCTCCCATAGTTGCCCATGCGCAATGTAATTTCTCGCCAATCGCTTTTAGGAAGAATCTCCATGAGTTCTCTCTCAATTTTAGATTGCTCTCGAGCATCGGTTAATTTAAATTTATGAGAAAGACGAATTACGTGAGTATCGACAGCGATTCCTTCAGATATTCTGAATAACTCACCCAAGACGACATTTGCCGTTTTTCTTGCAACACCAGGAAGAGACAATAGATCATTCATCGTTTTAGGTACTTTTCCCCCAAAATCATTCGAAAGTTTAACTGTTGTCGCAAGGACATTCTTAGCTTTGTTTCTATAGAATCCTGTTTGACGAATATCCTGACAAAATTCATCAAAATTTGCGTTATTGTAATCTTCAAGCTTCGGATATTTATTAAAAAGTTTTTCAGTTACCTCGTTCACTTTTTTATCGGTGCACTGAGCAGAAAGTATGACAGCAATAAGAAACTCGTAATCACTTGTATAGTGCAGTGCGGGTTTTACTTCTGGAAATAGCGATTTTAAAGTTTTGAGGACTATTTTTGCGCGCTTTTTTCGAACATCAGTCTCCATATTACATACTGCGTAATATTCGTACTCTTTCTTCCATAGGAGGATGTGTGCTAAAGAGACCCATGAGAAAGTCCTTTGTCTTTTCTGATCCAAAGGGATTGCTTATAAATAGATGGGCAGTTGCATGAGAAGCAGTATGAAGTTTGTGCTCATCATCAGAAATTTTTATTAATGCATCTGCGAGCGCGTAGGGATTTCTCGTTAATAAAGCCCCCGACGCATCTGCTAAAAATTCGCGTCTTCGAGAAACTGCCATTTGAATAAGTGATGCAAGAAATGGCAGAATTATGAGCATCGCGATAAACAAGATCGTTCCAAGCGCATTTCCTTTTCCATTGTCATCACTATTCCCTCTTCCCCAAAACATTCCTCGCATTGCAAAGTCAGCAACGTAGACTAATGTTCCCACCAAAACACCAACAATGCTCATTACGAGAATATCGTAGTTCTTAACATGTGAGAGTTCGTGCGCTATTACACCTTCTATTTCTGACCTCTCTAATCTCTTCAATAACCCTGTGGTTGCTGCAACCGCAGCATGTTTTGGATCACGTCCTGTTGCAAATGCATTGGGAGCTTCGTCTTGGATCACATAAAGTTTCGGCATGGGAACTCCTCCAGCAATTGCCAAATTTTCAGTTACCGTATAATAATCAAAATACTCCTCTTTGGTTGCTGGTTTAGCACCGGTCATTGCCAGTACTATTCTGTCTGAGTAAAAGTAACTGCCGAAACTAGACAAGAGCGAAACAGCTACCCCAATTGCAAAATACATTTCAGGATTACCTGTGAATTTTCCCACAGCATAAAAGACTACTAAAAGTAGTCCAACAAACACACTGATAATAAAATATGTTTTCAGCTTGTTTTTGCTGATTTGATCGTAAATATTCATGCTAGTACCTTAGAATGAAACCTTCACATTTTCACGCTCTTGTGGTTGAGCTTCAAAAAACTGTTCCTCGCTAAAACCAAATGCGCGAGCAACAAGATTTGAAGGGAATGTAACAATGCGTGTATTAAATTCTAGTACATTACTGTTATAGAATTGTCGTGAATAGGCAATCTTGTCTTCGGTATCTTCTAGCTGTCTTTGTAGATCAGCAAAATTTGCATTGGCCTTAAGATCTGGATATGCTTCTGCAACGGCAAAAAGTGACTTAAGCGTATCAGTTAACATATTGTTTGCCTCTGCCTTCTGTTCCATAGAAGTTGCGTGCATAAGTGCAGAACGTGCCTTACTTACATTTTCAAAAATACTCTTCTCATGCTTTGCATATCCTTTAACAGTTTCGACTAAGTTAGGTATAAGATCTATGCGGCGTTTGAGTTGTACGTCTATACCGGACAATGCTTCTTTGATACGCATTTTAAGCGTCACAAATGCATTATATGAAGTCCATACAAACCCAACAATCACTGCCGCTACACCGATTAATATCCATGTTGTTGACATAATTATCACCTCCTTACGTATTTATTTTACCACGTGAACAATCTATCCAAGAAGCAATATAAGCTTTACTTTGTGCATTTATGACATCTTTTTTTTCTGCCCAACCTCTTCTTGCTACTGCGACACCGAAAAACATGATGGGCATATCGTCTTTGTTGTGTGAATCGGTATTTATGACGAGTTTGCATCCATAAGATATCGCTCTACGTACCATCGCATCAGGAAGATCTAATCTATTTGGAAACGCATTTATCTCTAGAGCAACACCTCTTTTTGCCGCTTCTTTAAAAATTGCATCCCAGTCGGCATCGATTTCTTCACGACTATTAATCAGTCGAGCGGTTGGATGACCAAATATTTTAACTTTAGGGTACTCGAATGCTTTAAGTATACGTTTCGTCATAACATCTCTGCTTTGAGAAAAAGCACTATGGATCGATACAACAGCCATATCTAAATATTCTGCCGCTGCTTCAGGTAATGCAGGTTTTCCATCAGGAAGAATATCAATTTCAAGCGAATTTAAGAGAAGCATCTTGGGATATTTCTTCTCAAGCGATTGAAGAGCTTGTTTTTTCATTTTAATAAGCTCTATTGTTTGTTTATCGGAATGTTTACTTACAGATGGATTGTGTTCAGAAAATGCAAGGTATTCGTAATGCAGATCTTTAGCCTTTTCGATCATCTCTTCAAATGTATGCGCACCTACATCATGCGAAGGTTCGATGGGAAATGAAGAATGAATATGAAACTCACCCATAATGTCTTTTAACTCAACAAGGTTGGGTAGTTTTTTTTCAGCAGCTCGACGAATTTCATCTGTGCCTTCACGAAGTTCCGGCACAATGAAGGGTAGTTTTAAATACTGGTAAAAGTCCTCTTCCTTTTCAAACGATGCAACTTCTCCCGTTTTGACATTTTTAATGCCAAACTCATTAAGTGAGTATCCTTTTTTAAGAGCAAACTCTCTTAACTTTATGTTGTGCGCCTTGCTCCCAGTAAAGTACTGTAACATTGCACCATATCGCTCTCTATCAACAATACGAAGATCAATTCTTTTGCCATTTTTTGTGATAATTGCTGCTTTGTTGACCCCTTGTGCCTCAATGGTCGCGGTCTGTGGATAACTCACAAAATGAGCGAGAATTTTCTCGTACGTATGTTCTTTCGCAATAACCGCGAGATCTATATCTCCTATTGTAGAAACCATTCGCCTTAAAGAACCAAGGGCTTCAATATGCTCAACAGCACTGTGCTCTCGCATATGTTCGATGATGTCTTGAGCGAGTGAGAAGGCCGCAGGGAGTACCATTCGCTCTTCTTTGTCGAGGCGTCCGAGATGTATATCTATTGCTTCGACAATATCTGCCTCTGATTTTTCTCCGAAGCCATCAAGAACTGAAATTTTGTGCTTGGATGCAAGTTTTTTAACATCTTCGAAAACTGTGTCTTTATTCGAAAGTTGAAACTCCTTCGCAATGCGAAAGGCTTTTTTTGGTCCAATGCCCGGCGCACGCATAAGTTCATACACCGGTGCAGGAATACTCTGAAGCTGTTTTTCAAGATATGACCCCTCAGGTTTTGCAAAATACTCGTTAAGATGCTGGCTAATGGTTGGTCCAATGCCATCAATACCTAATATACCTTCCAGTCCAGTATTTTCCCAAATGTCGTATACCTCCTGATTTAAATGCTCTACTGCATCGGCAGTTTTTTCATATGCAATAATACGAAATCTATTTGCACCTGTTAACGTGTATGCTGCTGCAACGGAGCGGAGTAGATGGGCAAGATCTTTGTTATTTATATGCATGCATGTATTATACCGCTATGTTGGATTGAAAAATTCTATAAAAAAGGTACAATATGGGTTGCAGTAATGGGATTGTAGCTTTCCGACGTTGAGTCGGAATCGATGACAGTGGTTGAGCGGTCCGACGTCATGTCGGACAGGTCGCGAAGTATGCCTTGTGTCTATATTATCAAATCAAGAAGGAATAATAGATATTACATTGGCTCGACTACAGATATTGTTGTAAGACTCATGGAGCACAACAGAGGTAAAAATCCTTCAACTAAGAATAGGGGTCCGTGGGATATTGTATTTTCACAAGAATTTACATCGCTTCCTGAAGCAAGGAGAGTTGAAAGAAAGTTGAAAAGCTTCAAAAGTAGAAGAATAATTGATAAAATAGTCGCTACAGGAACTATTACTGTGAATCATTGAAAATTGGGATTGTAGCTCAGTGGTTAGAGCGCTGCCCTGTCAAGGCAGAGGTCGCCGGTTCGAGCCCGGTCAGTCCCGCATTAGGCTTTTACAAACCGTAGTGTGTTGCCGTCTACAATAATCGCCTCACCGTCTTTAAGCAAATAAAGAAGTTCTGTGCGATTCCAATCTCGTATGACGTCCTGCCAATATTTCTCATATTCCTTCCTATCGTAGTGAGGGATGATACAAAAATCGACAAGACTTAGTCCCGACAAATCTTTCAGGTCTGGAGCTAAAGATGCATCATCTGCATCTCTCGCGCTTTCAATAGTTGGTGTTGCAAGAATAGATCCCGCACTTGTCCCAGCATAAATTGTTCCTTTATTAACAAGCTCTTTTGTCACCACATCAAAACCAGAAGTTCGTACATGATCAAGAAGAAAATAGGTATTACCACCGCTGACAAAGATTACATCATAGTGTTGAAGTTTTTCGCGTAGATCCGTCTGATTAACCCCTTCGATATCAAAAAGATCGACGGAGCAACCTAGAGATCGTAGTGACTCAATATCAGCATGCATCCAAGGGACCTCATCACCATACGGCTTCGCAGCAGTAGTAATAAAAATTATAGACGTATCCTCCGGACTTTTATCGATAAGTTCCGTCAGAAAGCTGTTCGATGTACTTGAAGATCCAAGCAGTACTTTCATACTAGATAGTATAGCAAATAATAGGTATAATACTCATCCCGACGCAGAGGTCTAAAGCTTGGTTTACTGCTAAGGGAACATCGCAACCAACCCGGGAGAAGAATCATAAAGGAGGCCACATGGCAAACAAAGGTGCAGACTACAAAGGGCAAAGCGTCACGAACTGCCCTTATTGCAAATCGCGTCCCAAACCGAGACTTTATTTTGACAAACAGACAGGCATGTGGCATTGTCCACGATGTCAGAAAAGCCTCCATCCTTCTGAAAGGAGGCTTTCAGCAATCGACTGGCTCAACAAAAGCAGACAATAGCGATTCTCTCTCCCGGGGATCGCATCAGATTCTTACCTAGTATGAACCTATAATTATCACTTTTGTATAGTAATGATATATTGATTTCGCCTTACAGCTATGTATAATGGCTGTAGTTTTACGGACGTGAAAGGAGGTGAACATATATGGCACAAACAAAAAATTCAGAAGCCTATAGAGAAGAATTAATTGAAAAAATTAAAGAAAACTACCTTTCAGTAGCATTGGGATTTCTCGTATTCCTCGTCGCAGTAACCCTCATTTACCGCTCAACAAGCTCGCGCCAACAAGCTCAGGTAGAGCAAGATCAGGCACAAGCAGAAATGGAGCAAAAGAAAAATGTTCACGTAGTGAAACCTGGCGAATCCGTTTCAAGTATCGCGCGTGATGTTTTGGGTTCTGTTGATTATACAGATGAAATCGTAGCAGCAAATTCTCTTGCTAACCCAGAAGTAATTGAAGTTGGGCAGGAACTCACACTTCCTGAGATTGGTGTAACAGGCACACCAACATCAGCCCCTACTGAGGCTCCAAAAATGGAAGATAAGAAGGGAGAAACAACTTCAACAACAACTGCTGGCAAAATTGAAGGAACAACCTACGTTGTACAGAAAGGTGATACACTCATGACTATTGCAGAGCGTGCTTATGGCAATAAGTCAATGTACACACGTATAATGAGCGCGAATGGCATAAGAAATCCCGACAGAGTCGAAGTCGGTATGACATTAAAGTTGCCAAGATAAAATTGATTATGTCCGCATACGACAGAGCTAGTGTATAATGCATATGCTGCCGTATGCGGGCGTAGTTGAGTGGTACAATGTCTCCTTCCCAAGGAGAAGCCGGGGGTCCGATTCCCCTCGCCCGCTCAGAATATAGCTAGAACTCAAAAAAGAGTTGATTGATAAGAAATGAATACTAGACTTCACAATCTCTATTCCTCTATTGAGCAATCCAATAAGGATAAATTTCTCGACAATCAAATTGTACTAGATCGGACATGGGGCAATTCTATTTGGGGCGTCACGCTCCAAATTGATCTTGATGAAAAAGTAAAAAACGAGATTGCTGCATTTCAACATGAATTAGATTGTCTTGAACCAAACAACTTTCATTTACTTCCTCGAGAATATCAACATATCAGCTTTAACCAGGTTGTGTATTGGGACGGTGCATACAAATTTGGGACTGAAAAAACCTGGGAAAATATTTCAGAAAAGTTTTTGGAAGCTTTTCAAAAACAAGATGGCATGTATAATTCATTCAAGTTAGTATTTTCTAGACTCATTGCTACAGCAGAGGGAATCATCTGGTGTGGTTATGATGAAAATGATGAGCTTGAGAACCTACGTGAAGAATTCCTGAATCTGTTACCATTTCCAGAAGAAACAACTAAACTGAACCATATTATTCACACTACTGTCGCACGATACAAAAATAAACTTAATAACCCTCAAGTTGTCTTGAATTTCCTTGAAAAACAAACTGAAATAGTCCAGATGTCCGTAAATAGAATTTCTCTGAAAAACGAGCTAGTTTTCCCTTCGATCAAGACTGAAGAATTAGCACAGATTACACTCGTATAGCTTGAGGGGTTGGTACTGTGTTGGTTATATGAGCAGCACTGTAGGACTCATGATAATTACAGTAAATCATACAGGCATCTCGAGCAATCATTGTTATTCATCCTTTTAAAGATTTTTTTACCTGTGCCCTCCTCACAAGTAACATTATTGCGAAAAGCCCATTTGCAAATGCCCATGTAATAATCCAGGATGCTGATAAGAATGTATATATTTCGACTGCAACAAGTGCGAGTAAAAAACGCAACGTATTCGTTACATATAACGATAAAGTTTCGCTATAAGGATCATACCATGATTTGCGTACAGTCGGTATAAATGCCAAGAGGTCAGCGCCGATAACTAAAGTAAGTGATACTCCAGGTTGGTCCGCAATCAACCAGAAACCAATCGCCAAAAGTGATAGTAAGGCAACAACAGTGTCTGATGCTGTAATATACTTTCTACCACTCTTAAGACTCAGTAGAACAACACCCCCACATAGCAATCCTGCAGCAGCGCTTACCCAGGTTGCAGGCCCTGCGCCACCTTTAATTTGTAGCCCTACAAGCAGAATCGTTAGTAATCCCCACAACAGCCAACTATAAATATGTGGGTGGGTTTTACCTTTTAATATATCACGGTAGTAAGGTACGTACGCTATAAAGGTGAGTAACACTGCGATCGTACTAATGATTTCTTTCAACTGCATACCTCAAAAAAACAATCGAATGACTGCAATTTCTACATACGGAATAACCGAACCCCAGAAAAGCTGTGCTGGAGTATGTTTTTCTAGCTTAAGCCGTGACCATGCAACAAGCGGTATAAGCACGTATAACCAAATATAATGCCAACCCGTCGCCATATTTATAAAGGTTATTCCAACCATGTTTAGCGACATATGCAAACTTATTTTCCAATAAAACGTTATTAGATAAATTGTTGTATACACAATGGCGACAATAAGCAATTTTTCGATAAACTCTGGAGTCATATACAGAAATGCAAGCACCAAGTTCATAAGGTGTGCAACAAGAAGCACTGACAAGATGCCATACCTTTCTTGACGTTTAGTCATATCAAAATCTTCAATATAACCCTTTTTTAAGGAATACAGCATATAAATAGTTGGCACAAGAAAATACAGAATAAAGAAAGCAATAAACATGAATATTATTTGACTCTTCACAAGGCCAGAACTAAAAAGAAGTACCCAACCTATTATGAAAATCCAAGGCACGCCAAAAATAATCGATACAGCTTCCGCCAATAACATAGAATGATTATAAATGAATCCAGCTCTAAAATGGGTACGAATCATTTTAGAGCTGGATGTTATAATATCATCACATTGCCAGCGTAGCTCAGTGGCCAGAGCATTCCCTTCGTAAGGGAGTGGTCGTGGGTTCGACTCCCACCGCTGGCTCCAATAAAGACATATGAGAAATTTTCCACCAACAAGAAAGCGACAAACATACACACAGAAACAGACACTCACATATGTAGTACTCATAATTCTACTTATCATTTTCTTTGCCACAATTGGCATTCAGCTTGTCATAAAAACTTCTCTATTCTTCGCTGGCTTCTCATCAAAGAAAACAGTAAAAAATATTGAGGAATCTACGGTACTTATCGAACCCGAAATAGACAGTCTACCTGATGCAACAAGCTCTGCAAAAATTATTGTTGAAGGCCGTGCAACAGATAATACAACTATTGAAATTTTTATAAATGAAGCAAAAGTAGAAGAAACCCAAGTAGAAAGCGGTGAATTCTCGGCTGACGTTGTGCTTGATCCTGGAGAAAATTTATTATATGTCCGTTCTCTTGATGATAAGAAAATTAAGTCTAAAGACTCGCAGGTGTATAAAATTGTATATATAAATAAAGGTCCTGAGTTAACAATTACAAATCCCACTGATGGATCAGAGATAGATAAAGAAGAAATTACTGTAAGTGGTACGGTTAGTGAAAATACAACAATCAAAATAAACGGCCTACCGACCATCGTTAACACTACTGGTGAGTTTAATCGTAATGTTCAATTAACTGAAGGTGATAATTCGATAACCATAATTGCTACCGATCTGGCAAACAACACCGTTGAAAAAGTAATCAATGTCAAATACCGAAAAGATTAAGATTCTGACTGAAGTAGATATAGTTTGGATCGAACTAGGAATGAGTGAAACGACATCATAAAACTATATACAAATCCTCTCACGCCATCTTTCCACCCACGAAGGAATACAAAAGAGTACATGAACTTTCCTACGGGATAGGCGATAATTTCAAATGCATTAGTGCGCTTACCTGTTATGAAAAGCTCATCAGCACGAAGCGTTGAATAGTAATTAATCTTTTCTAGAAACCGAGCAATCGATTCATGAGGAATATGGAGCAAGGTGTTTTTTAGTAACCCACTCTTTTTGTTCGGCTCAAAGCGCTCATGAACCCTACCCCTCCATGTACCAGAGCCCTTCTTAACAAGACGAATAATTCCCTTAGTTCTTGCGTGTAAGACCTCTCCATATTGAATAGGTTTTCCCCAAAATTCATCCTGTCTTTTAATAAAATATGAGCTGTATTCGGGGTTGCTAATTGTTGCATGAATCTCATCTTCTAATTCCTTTGTGATAATCTCATCAGTGTCCACATATAAAAGCCACTCATTTTTTGCCTGCTGCATAGCTTTATTGCGGCGCTCAGCAAAATCTAATGAGGCTTCACCAGTATTACTCATCACAAGGACCTCATTGCAGAAATCAAGATTCTGCATAATAGCCTTTATCTTTTTTTCTCCCTTCTTGGCGATAATTATCCCTGTGAGCATTACTCTATTGTAGACTAAAAGACGTGTGGTCGCACCTGGATTTGAACCAGGGACCTTTCGAATGTGAATCGAACGCTCTAACCAGCTGAGCTATGCGACCTAACATCCACATTATAACATGCTTGTTTTTCTTACCGTCTGTGACGTAGAATATGACGTATGGAAGTCATTAAGAAAGTAATTGAGTTTGTTATGGAAATACTAGAAACCGTTACTTTTGTGGGATCACTCTTTATTGTCATTTACCTTTTTTTTATGCAACCCCACCAAGTTCGAGGGTCATCGATGGATACGACTTTTCGCAATAACGAATATATCCTTACGAACAAGTTATCCTATCGATTTGGCGTTCCAGAAAGAGGTGATGTTGTAGTCTTTAAGTCTCCTGAAAACAAAGACATAGATTTCATCAAACGCATCATTGGCCTTCCTGGAGATAAAATAATGGTGCGTGATAATCAAGTATATCTAAACGGCTCTCCACTTAACGAGTCATACGTATTAGGCACAACACAGGTACATGAAGGAGGTTTTCTTAAAGACGGTCAAACTGTAACCGTACCCATGGGTCACCTATTTGTGATGGGCGATAATCGTCCTCGCTCGTCTGATTCTCGTACGTTTGGTCCCGTTCCTCAACAAGATATCATCGGCAAGGTTTTCTTCCGATACTTTCCATCAGATAGGGTTGGCACAATTAAAACACCACGTTATTCCTCAGATAGTTTACGCAGAAACTCGTTTGTCTTTGTTCGGTTTCCCTTAACCTCAATAACCACCTTGGACTTTACTCGTGTTTGAATCACTTTAACGTAAGCACTAGGCTCAATCGCATGGAATTTCCGCTCAATTGCTGATTGAATGTTTTTTCCTATAGGATCTCCATCGGACACAGTTGCAAATAAAATATTTCGAACAGCTTCATCTAGATCAAGAACCGACATTTCTTGAGATAGTATTTTTTCGTAAAGTTGGATTGTACTTTCTGGATCTTTAATCCGACCTAGAATAAACAAATGGGTAAGAGATATTGTGCCCGTATAGTAGCCGTCAAGAACTAGCTCAGGTAACCTCAATAAGCGCAAATAATTACTAATGTAGGCTGGAGATACTTCAAGCTCTTTCGCTATATAGCCATATGCAATATCATGGTCATCGTGGAGTTTTTTTAATTTATTTGCCTTGATAATAGGATCTTTTTCCTCTTGAATATGAAGAATTTGTTGAGCAAGCCGCAGACTGTCCATAAACGTATTATACAGATAAGGTTATGAAGTTTTTTTTGGGAGTATAGAAACAAACTTTTTACCAAGTCGGGTAAAGAAGGTAACAGTACCTTCAATATCCGCATGGATTGTGTAGTCTTTACTAATGTATGCACCAGGACCGGCACGAAACGTCATACCTCTCTGCCTAATAACAACATTGCCCGGCTTTGCTGCTTGACCGCCATACAGCTTTACGCCAAGTCGCTTCGCTATAGAATCTCGATTTCCTTTTGCTGCTTTTTGTGATTTTGTATGCGCCATAGTAGCTTAACTTAAAGACTAACAATTTTAACTTTTGAAAGTGAGGCTCGAAAACCGCGTACTTTTCGTGATCGTACCTTTGATTTAAATCGTGCTACTCTAATTTTATCACCCTTGACATTTTCAACAACTTTTCCCTTTACTTTGGAATTCAAAAATGGTTTACCGAGGGTTATGTCGTTTTTCTCATCATCACCCTCCGCAAGAGTATCAAATTCAACATCAGCATCTTGTGTAAGGTTTAAATTGTCCACAGTTATCTCATCGTCCTTCTTTACGATATACTGCTTTCCACCGGTCTGAATTACTGCAAATTTCATAGATTCCAATTATAAAGTATAAGTCAATATTTAACAAGTCAAAGCGCTGAAGCCATGCCTAAGAGCAACATAGTCGACAAAAGCGAGGAGCCTCCATAAGAAATAAACGGTAATGCAATACCAGTTACTGGCATTAAACCAAGATTCATTCCGATGTTAATTGTAATTTCAAAGAACAATAGGGCTATAGTGCCAACTAAAAAAAGAAATTTATATCCATTATCCTTATTGTGGAACATTTTTATAATTAATCTGAAAAAGAGTAAGGCAAATGCAAGCAAAAGGAATAACGTACCAATAAATCCAAACTGTTCAACAAATGCTGCAAAAGCAAAATCAGTATGAAACTCAGGTAGAAATCTAAATTGTGCCTGTGACCCTAAGCCAAGACCTTTTCCTAACAATCCGCCTGATCCAATTGCAATGATGGCTTGCGTAATGTTGTAAGTTATACCTCTTGGATCAAAATCTGGATTAAGAAAACCTATGACGCGAGATTTCTGATAATCCTTCATAAAAATCCATAAAATCGGCATAAAGGCAATTACTGCTGCACCAATTATTGCAGTAATAAGAGAAGAAAGCCCTGAAAAATAAAATATTGTTGCAAAAACCATTGTATAGAGAATAGCACTACCAAGATCAGGTTGGACATAAATTGCGAGTGTCGGTAGAAAAAACATGACTGTAACGGCTGCAATTTTTAGTTTAGAAAATTTATTGGGTGCATTTAACACAGCAGCAAGACAGCTAATATAAAAGGGTTTAAAAAACTCAGAAGTTTGAAGTTGAAAAAAACCGAGATCAATCCATCGTCTTGAGCCTCTAATGCTATCAGTCAAAAGTGTGAGAATTAATAAAAAAGAACAAAAAAGAAATATTACTTTGTAGTTTTGTTCAAGAAGTTCAGGTTTAACTCTTGAAAAGAGTATAAAAAATCCTAAACCCGCGAGTTGAAAAAGCACGGTTTGTGGAACAAGATCTGGTCTTAGACCAATGAGATTAAACAAACCAAAGAGATTAAGAATGACAATCGCGAACACATACCACACGTCAAATCGAGCTTTCATATTTTTTCAACACGCACTTCTGGACCGATTTCGATAGTCTCGGCAGAGAGCTTCTTCATCAAATATTCTTTCATACTCTCGTGAAACGATGGGACTATTAATCTCACTTTATCACCTTGGGATAAGTTTAACTTGCGACGCTCTCCCTGGACCATGCGAACTAGTTCACGCGTCTCACCTTCAATTACAAGCTCATCGGATAATTCAATATTAAAGATCGCGTCGTAGTCATCTTTCTCAGTTTTAGAAACAACAGAGTCTTTAACGTTGAGCTCATCCTGAATTATGTCTTGTGCGCGCTCGAGCGTTGTAGCACTGTGTATTGCAACTCCTTTTGGAAGCGAGAGCGCTACATGCGAGAGTGGTTGGCGAACTTTTATTTTTGTTTCTTTTCGTGCTCTATGACCAGCTTCAACAAGTTTGCGAATAGTATTCATATCCTGTATGAGCTCAATATCGCTGCTTTTTTGCTTTTCTGGCCATGCTTCTAAATGCACTGATGCAGCACCAGTCAGATGACGATAAAGTGTATCGCTTAAAAATGGTGCCAGTGGCGCTGATAATTTTAAGAAATTAGTAAGTACATAAAATGTAGTAGTATAAAATGTCTGCTTATCTTCCTCGTTCTCTGCTGCTGCACCTACACGATCGCGCGATCGGCGAATGTACCACTTTGACATTTCGTCAATAAATGATGTCATTTTATCAACAGCCGCCATCGTATCGTATGCTTCCAGATCATCGGTAAGATCGTTGATAAGTTTATCAAGAAGTGCCAATATCCATTCGTCCAAAATATTATTTGTTTTTGGCCTTTGGGACAAGTTCTTATCAAGGATAGGCTTATCTATTTCGGAAAATAATTCAAAAAACTTTACAACGTTCCACAGAGTAAGATGAAATACTTTAATTTGATTGCGGTATTCTTCTTCAGAAATAATGATGTCCTCTCCCCTCATGACCGGACTACCCATAAGGTACAATCTCAAAGCGTCGCCTCCATATTTATCTATCATCATTTTTGGATCAGGATAATTACCATAATTTTTACTCATCTTGCGACCATCTGTTCCAAGGATAACGCCTGTTACTGCGACATTTTTAAATGCATGGGTGTCATAAAGTGCGGTTGACAGCACATGTAAAACATAGAACCACGCACGAATTTGACCAGTATATTCAACAATAAAATCAGGCGGGAAAAAATCTTCAAGCTTCAGCGATGTATCGAAAGGGAAATGACGTTCTGCTAAAGAGGCAGAACCTGCTTCTATCCAGCTATCAAGAACCTCAGGTACGCGATGGGCATTCTTTCCGCATTTTATACACTTTACGACAACGTCATCTATATCAGGTCGATGTAGATCTTCAATTTTCTGACCAGATGCCTTTTCTAGTTCATCTATAGAACCTGGCACAAAGCGCTCGCCACATTCACATTCCCATACAGGTACTGGCGAGCCCCAATATCGACTGCGTGAGATACACCAATCGGGTGCTGATTCCATACTTTTAAGGAAACGACCATTTTTAAAATGTCCCGGAAACCAGTTGACAGCTTCATTATTTTTAAAGAGCTGGGGTTTAAGCTGCTGAATATCAACATACCACGCATCTTGAGGCGCGTAATATAGTTGTGTACCGCAGCGCCAACAGTGTGGCATAGAATGAGTATATTCCTCTTCCTTTAAAAGCAAACCACGGCTTCTCAGGTCCTCATTAACCGCTTTATTTGCTTTCAAGTAATACATGCCCCCAAACAAAGGAACGTCTTTCTTAATATGACCTTCTTCATCAACGTGCAATACTGCTTGAATCTTGTTCTCTTTCATTACTTTTAAATCCTCTTCTCCGTATGCAGCTAAAGTAACAATACCAGTACCTTCATCTGCCGTCACAAAGTCACCAGCTACAACTATCCATGCGTGCATACCCTCATCGATTTTATAAAAGTCGTAATGTGGTTCAAATGATAAGCCAACAAGTTTCTCGCCCTTAAATTCTTCAACAATTTTATATTTCATTCCCTCGATAGCCTTAAGTGTTGTTTTTGCAAGAATGTAAAATTCTGTACCATTATCAGCTTTCACCTCTACCTTCACATATTCAAGTTCAGGATTAACTGCAAGTGCCGGAGTAGCAATTTTATTCCAGGGTGTCGTTGACCATGCAAGCAGATATGTATTTTCCTCATCCTTAAGCTTATATTTATAGGTAGATCCAAGATCTTTCACATCTTTATAGTTATCTGCGTCCATTGCAACTTCAAAGTTTGATATTGGAGTAGAACAATGCGGACAGAATAATGAAACGCGCATGCCTTTATATATGTATTCTTTGTCATACATCTGTTTAAAGATCCACATGACGGTTTCCATATACTCTTTGTCCATTGTTTTGTAGGCATGCTGGAAATCTACCCATCGCCCAATATGGTCGACATACCACTCCCATTCGCCCGAGACATCTTTCACGTAGAGCTTACATTCATCGATAAATTTCTTAATACCTATTGTTTCTTCAATATCTTTCTTTCTTGTAATACCCAATTTGTTTTCAACTTTATTCTCTGCGGGAAGTCCATGACAATCCCATCCCCAAACACGTCGCACACGATATCCTTTCATTGTCCAGAATCGAGGAAACACATCTTTTGGAATGCTCGAGAGAAGGCTACCGTAATGGGGAAGACCCGTAATAAACGGGGGTCCGTCTAAAAAGGTCCATGTTTTATCAATAGGGCGGTTTTCAATAGATTGTTCAAAAATCTTGTTCTTTTTCCAGTACGCAAGAATTTCTTCTTCAAGTTCTGGGAAGTTGGGTTGAGACGATAGCTGAGCCATGTGGAGTATTATAGCTTGTTATGTATGTTGGAGCAAGAAATAAAAAACTCAGGTGTTCGCCTGCCGTTTATAACAGTACACCCTACATACATGATATGTAGCTATAAAAAAGACCCCCGCAAGATGGGGGGTCTAAAATTGCCTTCACCGACCTACCGTTGGACCCGCCATGACTCTATCGATCTGGACTTACGTTCCTTCAGGGTCAGGTTCTTCGGTCAGTTTTTCTTTTCGGGTGATGTCTTGACTTGTCCTGAAGTCATAGCAAGAAGCTTCCCTAGCTCCTTTACTAAGTTCTGCGCATGAGTTCTTGACATTCCTACTCTTGTCACTATCTGGACCTGATCAGATGAAGCAAGTCGCTGAGTAACATCAAGGACTACTCCATACTCATTGGTAGTCATAAATACATTATCCGTGTATAGTATGGGTGTACTTTCCAAATTTAGATTGAGCTTTATATCTTTTGTCATTATTTTCACCTCCTCTCTTGTGTTAGTTTCGATTAGACCACACTACTAAGAGCGTGTCAACATATCAAAATATAATGTTACTATATCATGTCTTCTCTCTTGAGCATGTGCCTCATCATCCACTTTTAGAAACCGCTCCTCCCAAAAAAAATTTGAACAAAGGCTATATTTAGTATTGTTTGTAAGCGCGAAGTTTTCATTGCTAGTCATTTTTGACCCAAAACGGGTCATATATAGGGTCAATTTTTGCAGGGCTAGAAATGTGAGATGAGGTAGGCGTTGGTGTACGAGATTAGGATTTACTTTGTTGATCTTGTATAAACTCAACCACTTCTTTAATGATATTATCCCCAAAACTATCAAAGCTATGCTTTGCATTTTCATACACGATAGTTTTTTTTCGAGGTGATCCAATGAGCTTTTCTTCAAATACTTTCATTGCTTTGTAAGGATCCATAACCGGTACCATACCATCATCTTGTGTACCTGTAAAAGCTATAACTGGTACTTTGATTGACTTTACTTTTTCCCATCCTAGATTTTCATTATCAAAGTTAAATATAGCAGTATTTGTTTTTTCGCCGAAAAAATTAACATACGTATCTGCTGATAATCTATATTCACCCCATAGATCATGAGATAGTATCTGGGAACCTTTACCATCTTTTAAAAGTAAATGAGCTTCATTTATGCAAATAGCATGATCTTTCTTACCTACGGGATCATTCACCAACCCAATCATATCACTTGGACTCAATAGAATTAAACCCTTGACAAATGGATCTGGATTTTGGCTCATATAGTAAACTATTTTTGAAGGTCCGAGGCTATGACCCTGTAGCCAGATATCGGAATATCCGAGTTCTTTTGCCTTGTTTACCCATGATTGGATATCAAAAATACAATCTTCAAACACTTCGTAGGTATTCCCATAATTTTTTACAGAGCCATCCTTCATAAGCATTTGTGTAATGCTATGTGTACCTCTGTGTTCACCAGCAAGAAAAGCAATATTGCTGAGCGGGTATTTTGCATGCATCGAGGAATAATAGGAATTTGTATATATATCTCCTGCCATTCCATGAATATGGATTATGATAGTTGATGATTTTGTGGTTGGTTCACTCAACAATCCATTAAATATTATATTGTCGGATGTTGCTGTATTGATGAAGTTCATAATGAGATTATAGCACTTGCAGGGGCATTACAATTCAAATTCCACAATGAGTGGAATATGGTCTGAGACGTTTTCTTCTGAAGAATATGCATTAAGGATCTTAATATCTTTACTCGCGAACACAAAATCGACGACTGATGTGCCGAAACTTCCACCTTTATCTGCCTTATGCAGCATGTTAAAACTTGTTTGAAGTTTACCTTTGAACACATTAGTTAATTTTTCCTCAATACGAGCGATAGCTTTTGTATGTTGATCAATGTTCAAGTCACCTGAAAATAAAAGTGGGCTTTTCTCCTCAACTGCCTCCAGAATTGCATCCGCCATTATATCTCTCGATTCGCTATCCTTATCATCAAATCCCCATACTCCGTGCGTTGTGCCAATAAACAATGGTTTCACTGGTGTTGCTATCTCCGCTACCAATGTTCCTTTATGCATCACACTCCAATCATCCATACCCTCCCACTCAAAAATCTTATAGTCGTGGATATAAGAGTCGTATGCATGCTTTGTAATGGGGAATCTCGATAGAATTGCTATACCGAATTCGACTGGGTGAATATTGTCATAGTGGGTTTTGTCCTTAAAAGCAGCTTCTGGAACAAATACTGAGTGTAATAAACCTGTTTCTTGCTTTACTTTTTGTAGAAAGTCCAGTGCTGGGTGTGGAGTGTATGGTGATACTGCATTTGGCATACATACCTCCTGCATTGCAATAAAATCTGGTCTTTGATTAACTAAGAATGGTAAAAGTTGTTCATGAAGTAAGCCACCAAACCAGATATTAGTTTGAATGTATTTGTACATAGTTAACGAGAGCGACGTCGAAGAAATGCTGGGACATCAAACTCATTATCATCATCGGTCTGTTTTACTTCGTCAACATCTTCCTCATATAATGAAGGTAATGGTTTATTCTCTTCTTTCTTTGGCTGATCTTCATCCTCATCCCTATCAGAAATTCTGCGGCTTATATGTGGAAATCGCATATCATTCCCATCAATTCTTGTCGCAATAACAGTGACACGAACTTGATCAACCATATGATCGTTAATAACTGCCCCGAATATAATATCTGCGTCTGGATCGACCGTCTGTGCAATTACACTTGCTGCTTCGTCTACCTCTGACATACTTAAATCTGGACCTCCCACGATATTAAAGAGGACACCTTTAGCTCCCTGGATAGACGACTCAAGAAGTGGAGATGATATTGCCTGTTTAACGGCGTTTATTGTTCTATTTTCACCACCCGCCATACCAATACCCATAAGCGCTGTGCCAGCATCTTGCATTATTGAACGTACATCGGCGAAATCAACATTGATAAGTCCAGGAGTCGTAATAAGCTCTGCGATACCCTTTACTCCCTGATGAAGTATGGAGTTAACTTTTTTAAATGCCTCCAGCACACTTACTTTTGAGTCAATAATTTCAAGAACCTTTTGATTTGGAATCACAATAAGGGTATCCACTTTGTCTCTAAGACTATCAATACCCTGCGTTGCAGAGACTTTCCTTCTAGCACCTTCAAAACCAAAGGGCCTTGTCACGACAGCAACAGTCAAAGCACCAACTTCTTTACTAATTTCAGCAATGACAGGAGCAGCTCCTGTACCTGTACCGCCTCCCTCTCCTGCAGCAATAAAAACCATATCTGCTCCCTCTAGGTGTTCTTTGATTTTTTCTCGTGATTCTTCTGCAGCTTGTCTTCCAATTTCAGGATCACCTCCAGAACCAAGTCCTTTAGTAAGATTCTCACCAATCTGGATTTTAATATCTGCGTTATGACTTAGGAGAGCTTGAGAATCTGTATTGAGTGCAATAAACTCTACGCCAATGATATCATCTTCGGCAATCATTGTAGAGAGGGCGTTACCTCCGCCTCCCCCAACGCCGAGAACTTTAATTTTAGCTGGTTGACCAGCTCGTGGTTTTACTAACATAGTTCAGATTATCTATCAAGGAATAAACGATTTGAAAAGATCACGGACCTTCTTGACCGACCCTTGAACAGATAAGTTCCTGAATATTTTATCAAAATCTTTAAGATTAAGCTGTTGTTCTTCAAAATCCATATCTTTTCCGTATATCAAGAGCCCAACGACTGCAGCAAACTGTGGATATGTGACCTCGTCTATAAGTCCAGTTATATTCTTTGGATTGGCAGTACGGGCTGGCAAGCCAACAACACGCTTAGCGGCATCTAATGATCCAACGGTAAGTGCGCCGCCGCCTGCAACAACAAGACCTGAAGGTATGCGAGATATAATCTCATTTTCCTCAAGTTCTTTGTATATATTCTCAAAAATCTCTTCCATTCGTGGTTTAATTATGCCTTCGACGACGGTCTTGTATGAAATTGATTTTATGTCGTCATTTAACTGTAGGCGAGATACATCAATATCATCGCTCTTCTTGTCTTTATCGGGAATGCTTTTCAAACTACTCAGATGGAGCTTTATTTTCTCGGCTGAATCAAGAGAGATTCGAAGTCCAACGGCAATATCATTGGTTATATGGCGCGCGCCAAATGATAGCGAAGTAGAATGAGAGAGCGCGCCCTCGATATAAACAGCAATATCAATTTTACCTCCTCCAATATCAACTAGCGCCACACCGAGTTCCTTTTCTGTATCTGAGAGTGCTGACATCGATGAAGCAAGACCAGAGAACACATAACCTTGAATTTCAATACCAAGATCCGACATACACCGTTCAATATTGCGCAAATTAGTTACACTTGCGGTTACAATATGTGTATTAACTTCGAGCCTGACCCCACTCATGCCAAGAGGGTTCTTGATGCCTGCTTGGCCGTCGACAATATATTCTCGAGGAGCAACCTCAATAATCTCGCGCGTTGAAGAAAGTGATATTGCTTTCGCCGCTTCAATAACTCTTGTTAGATCACTATCTGAGATCTCAACTTCTGGATGCGAAACAGCTACAACACCTTGTGAGTTAAGAGATTGAATATGTGGCCCTCCTACAGATACATAGGCTTTCTGGACTTTAGAGCCGGCCATACGCTCACACTGCTCAACAGCTTGCTCGATAACAGCAGTAACTTGTTGGATATCAACAATCTGTCCTTTTTTAACTCCTTTAGAAGGCACACTTGAAAAACCAAGTACTCGAGGTTGTGGTTCGTCTTCGGAGATTTTAGCAATAATACAGGCTATTTTTGAGCTACCTACATCGATACCGCATAAAATTTTATCTGCCATATTATTTCTCAAACACAACAATTGGTTTCTCGAACCTAAGATCTAAACGCGAGAATGAAAGCGCCTTCGCTCTAAACTGCTCAATAACAACCTTAAGCTGCGCTATCTGCACACGCGCATCCTTTGTTGCCGAAACCAATATCTCACGTTCCTCTGAAATTAATACTATCATATTCTCATTTCGTATATCAACTGTGCTGATAGGAATATTGAGCTTCTGGACTTCCTCAATTATAAAGACAGCTGTTACAACCTCACCTATATCAATAATCTCACCCACAGTAAAGTTTCGATAATATAATGGTTGATAGTACTGAACAGGTATATGTAAGTTTTCTTCAAGATCTTTTTGCTTTGCAATAATCTTGCCTTTTGAAGATAGTTGCATAATGCCATCTTTTAATAAAAGACTCGCTATTGGCGCGGATGGAATAACCGATATCACGATCGATTGAGGGAAGACTAGCTGCACTGATACTTTTTGAAGTGAAGGATTATTATCAAGAATTTCGCGCTCAATATCCTCCTTTTTTAAAAAGAACATACTTTTATTGCTGTAAACTTCAGTACCAAACAACTGTTTCGTTCCTTCAACAGTAATTTCTTTAACTCTAAAATAGTATGAGAGACTTATGGGTAAGGCTAAAAGAATAGTGCCGACTAAGAGGTAAAGAATTATTTTACGCATTCCCCCATTATATCAGCGATCGATTCAGCAGCCGGAAGCATAAATGAGTCGGGAAGTTTTCTGAATGCGGATATGTGATTATCTCGATGTAAATACACACTTCTAATTTTTCTCAATAGATTATCACTAGGCTCAATTTGATCAAATTCTTCACCAAGGCCGTGTTCTACAAAAAATCGAGCTTGAAGTCTTTGTTCATTTCTACCCGACCAGGGTAGCGGAACTAAAACTGCAGGCTTTTTAAGCATAACAAGTTCCCAAGTTGTATTTGCACCTGAACGTGCTACAACAAGCGCGCTCTTTTTATATGCCCATGCCATTTGATGTGCGTTTAAATTTTTTATTACTACATATTCATTTGAGGCATACTTGCTTAGTCGAGTATAATCATCAAACTCCGATACATTTCCTACTTGATGTACTATGGTGAACTCATCTAATAGCTTTTCAAGAATCTTTTCAATGTGTACGTTTATAGAATGCGATCCCATACTCCCCCCTGTAATAAAAAGCAGTGGCTTTTCTCCTGAATAAGTCATAAATTGTTCTCCAGGCTTATGAAGAACAGTTCTTATGGGGTTTCCCGTATGGAATGTTTTGTGCGCTCCGAAATATTGTGTCGTTTCAATGAATGAAACTAAAACTTTATCAGCTATAGTACCAATAATTTTATTCGATATTCCTGGCGCAATGGTCTGTTCATGAGTAACGATGGTAATACCAAGGAACCACCCCACAATCGCAACAGGGAGCGCAATATATCCTCCAAAGGAAAGAATGACCTGCGGCTTAAGTTTGTTAATCAATATCAAGCTCGCAATAAATCCATATACTGTAGCACCGATGTCATATAGAGTATGTATGCCGAAGTTACGTGAAAGTCTACCTGTGGTGAGGTGATAAAAGGGAATATTAAGAGACGTGATCTCATTATATTCAAAGGAAATATCTTTTTTTGCGCGGTCTGAATATTTTCGACCAACGAAAGAAATTTTACTGTATCCCCTTTTTTTAAGCTCTTCGATCACCGCATATGCAGGAGTGACATGGCCTCCGGTAATCAATATTCGTGTTTTGATATTTACTGCGTTCATTTTCGTTTAGCTATACTAATTGTAATCCCCATTAGTGAAAACAATATCAACAAACTTGATCCTCCATATGAGATGAAGGGCAATGGAACGCCTGTTAAAGGAATTAAGCTTACCATTGCACCAAGATTTATGATCATTTGCCACGCAAGCAAACACCAAATTGATCCTGCCAGTAATTTTCCAAACCTATCTTTTGCATGAATAGTAACCTTAAACATTAAGTAAAGGAGTGTCATATACAATAAAATCAGAAGGAAGGATCCTACAAAACCAATTTCCTCACCGATTATGGCAAAAATGGAATCCGTGTGCGCTTCGGGAAGGTACTGGTATTTTTGACGTGAGCTTGATAAACCTCTGCCAAGCAAGCCGCCTGAAGCGAGTGAAATAGAGATTTGTCTAATATGGTACCCTATTCCTCCCGGATCAAGTTCAGGATTAAGATATGCAGTTAGGCGTTTGAGTCTATACGGCGAGGTAAGTACAAGCATAAGGCCAGCAACAAATGCAAAGGGACTAAACATCGCAAGGTGTAAAAGATTTTCACCTGAAAAAAAGTAAATTGATACAAAAATAAGAAACACTATCACTGAAGTGCCGAGGTCAGGTTGAATCATGATAAGCCCAATTACAAAACTTAGTAGGAGCAAAAAAGATACAAATCTTTGACGATCTTTATGTAAAAACCAGGAAGAAAGATATAGTATGAGTGCAAATTTCGCTAATTCCGATGGTTGAAACCCTATAGGACCGAGGTTTATCCATCGTCTTGCTCCTCCCACAGTAACACCAACACCAGGTATGAGCACAACTATGAGGAAAAAAATTGCGACAAGTAGCAATGGAAATGCTATGTAATACAGCTTACGATAATCCAAAAAACTAAATATGCCCATAACACCTATGCCCAAAACAAACCACATGAGTTGTTGTTTAAAAAAATAAAAACTATCACCAAATCCTCTAAAAGCATTTACTGAAGAAGCATCAAATATGAAAAATAAACCTATTGTTGTTAATACAATGGGAATAGTAGCGAGCAGACTAATATCTACTTTATTTTTTACTTGTGCAGATTCTTTATGTATTCGAGATGTTCTTTTTCGCATACTCACTAATTTCTTGGATGAACGCATCTCCTCGTGCAGGAAAATGTTTGTACATTAGATAACTTGGCGCACCAGGAGACATAAGACATGTTGCGCCAGAAGGAGTATGTACGAATGCAAGTGAAACGGCTTCTTTCATAGAATCTGTGTAAAATATCTTTGGATTGTATTCTTCTACTGTTTCCAGAGCATGTGTAATTTTATCTTGAGTATCTGGAAACAGTATGATAGTTTCAACACCAGATTCTTTAAGGCAACGAGCAACTTCATCAAAATTAAATCCCCTATCCTGACCTCCGAGTAATACGGTGCGGATATTTTCAGTATTTTTTAATGCATGCACCGAAGCCATAGGATGGTTTGCACCGGAGTCATTTATAAATTTAATACCTGAATATGTACCAACCTCTTGCATCCGATGAGGGAGTGCAATGTAACCATCAAGAGTTTCTTGTATGGTCTTTTTTTCGAGTTCTAATATTTCTGTGAGTGTCACAAGGGCTTTCACTGTATCACCATTTAATGACCGATCGTAGTTAAACTCACCAATACTATCCATAAATGGAATTTTTTTTGCTTTTGTAGAGGTTAATAATTCATTGAGTTCTGGCAAATTTCGATTGTAAAGGAGAAAATCGTTTTCATCAGCGTGCTGTGCGATCATAAATTTTGCTTTTCTATATTCATCAAATGTTTCATGATTATGTAGCTCCTCATATATGTTCAAAATAATTGAAATATGAGGTGAATATGCAATGTCTTCAAGTTGATAGCTTGAAAGTTCCAAAACAATGTACGTATCATTATCTACATTATTTGTCAGTATATCTAGCATTGCTGAACCTATGTTTCCAGCAAGCGCTGTCTTCTTACCTGCCCGTTGTAAGAGCTGATGAGTGAGGGTTGCCGTCGTACTCTTCCCTTTAGTTCCCGTAATACCTATCGTTTTGTGGTTCGAGTTTGCGAAAAAAATGTTTGTTGCGGTCGTATAATTACCTCGCACCTTGTCAAACCGAATGCCCGGTGACTTTATTACTAAATCATACTCAAGCTGTTTTTCAAGGTAATCCGAATCGATACTTATATCTCCAATACCAACTTCAACATTGGGGCAATATTTATTTAAAAAAGCATGGGTGGATTTTCCTTCAATACCGTATCCAAGAAGGTATATTTTTTTAAAACTGGAAAGTTCATTTATAGTCATATGATAGCTTTGAACTTTTTAGGAATACTGCTTTTATCTCCATCTGTAAATACTTTTGCCTTCATATCATCGAAATTTTTATTCATTGAAAGAATGTTATCCTTGAATAACTGCATTGCTATACTCCCTTCATACTCGCCTTTATCATAAGCTAGTTTCATAGCAACCATCATCTCCTCAGGCGTACCCACACATTCGAAAGGCTTTATGCTCTCTAGACCCAGTAATTGTTTAAAGTGCGGAATAAGACTAGCCATATCATATAGGTTATCACCGAAGATCCTGAGCATCTCGTCTTTAGACAGAAATGCAGTTAGCATTGTATATACAAAAACTGTTTTGGGCGAATCATACTCCCATCTGTGAATTTCTCCTAAAGCATCAAGCTTAAAATTATGATTACTGCTCGAGAAGACATCGAAATAATTTGATAGTTTTGAAAATTTTTCCGTCACCTTTATCTCATACCATGGTCTGAGCATTGAAAAGTATGTGAGATCTGGTGTTATATAGGTTGTTATATAGTTAGCTAACAGTTTTTCAGCCTCACTAGATTTGCTCCACTGATGATTTATTACTTCTCCAAGATACGTCACATTTCCATAATCGCTGCTACGCTCACTTGAAATCACGATATAGCGATACTTACCAATAATCGCCTGTAGCACAGCTGCAAACGTATAGACAGTTGATATTGGAACATGTCCATTATAAACACCGCCCGACACGTTTAAGTCAAGGAGCTTTGGATCAAGTTTGCGTGATATTGTTAGTATATTTTTATTCATGCGATGAGCAACATCCTTTTGAATATCTTTTGGATTTAAGCAAAAAAGGTCAAAATCAACACCAGCCTCTCTCACAATTTCTGTCGAAACAATAGAGTCTTTCCCTCCACCATGTAAGACTAAAGCTCTTTCGTCAAAATTCATCCTTGAGGGTTCCGCTAATTCGATATTTTCTGCGAACGGAAACTGCAATAGGTCTTGATAGTCGATGTTGTTTTTATAAAAAAACTCACCCAATCCTTTTGTGTAAATTGTGTTCCACATCTCAGCCTGTCCATAACTCAACGAATAATTATTTATTTGTATCATTGGCGGACAATAGGCTTTATAGTAACTAGCTCCTAATATGAGATGAAGAGCTTGCAGCGATGCGTTAAGCACAGAAGGGGGGATATGGGATGTATCAAAAATTGAACCGAGCTGCCAACGCTCCATAAATGGAATACGTTTTGAGCCTTGGACAACTTCATAATAAAATTGTAATATACCTGTTTCCCAGTTAGCTTCATATTGAGTGAAAACAAAAATATCTGCCTTTGATGTGTTATGCATATCTATATTATACGGATAGAGCTTATTTAAGGAAAGCAATCATCAATCCAAGCATAGCAAAGAGAATTGCAGCAAGCCAAGCACGCATTACAATTTTTGGCTCCTCCCACCCTTTGTATTGCAGCATAAGATGCAGAGGTGCCGCTGGAAATACTTTTTTTCCTCTGTATTTCTTTGAGATTAATTGAATGAAAGAAGTTCCAATTTCGACAACAAAAATCCCTCCAATAATAGGCAATGCAAATACCTTACCCAACAGGAGCCCGATAACAGCGAATGTAGCTCCAAATGCAAGTGCTCCCGTATCTCCCATAATGAGTCGAGCGGGATAAACGTTAAAATACAAAAATGCTACAAGACCCCCAATCCACACCGCTATGAAAATAAGCAAAGGTGTATCGAGAATTGAGAGAGAGATTGCCCAGAATGCAAAAAGTGCAATCAACAGAACGCCGCCGGCTAACCCGTCAAGACCATCTGTTATGTTGACTGCATTTGAAAACGCAACAATGGTAAATGTTGCAAATGGTATGTACCACCACGAGAGATTATAAACACCAAAGTAAGGGATATTTATGATATTAATTTTAAGCTCGGCAAAAATCCAATAGGCAATAATTGTAGCTAGAATAATTTCGATGAGTAATTTGTGTTTAAGCCTTAGGCCGAAAAAGGAAGAATTCTCCCATACAAATATTTTTTTTAGGTCGTCATACAGGCCCAAAAATGAAAATGAGAGAAAAGTAAATAGTAAAATCTTGATTTCAGATACTATAGATTGATAGTTTGAGACAATGTCACTCCCACCCACGACCATTAGTAATGTAAACAAGGTAAAACATAAAAGGGTCGTTATGATAATGAGTATTCCTCCACCCACAGGTGTTCCAGCTTTATGTTTGTGAAAAGAATCAAATATAGGGGTTTTCTTATCAAATGCATCTCTCGTTTCTTGCACAGCCCTCTGAAATTTGAGCTTATACAAAAGATTAATGAAAGGAACAAAAAGTAAGCTATTTATGAAGAAAGATATGAAAAAACCAAATAAATAGATTGCCATATTAACCAACTAGGACAATAATTTTCGGAATAAAAATCATGGATGCGATAATAAGCGCTCCGACAGCGAACGTTAACATTGCAGCAGCTGATACATCTTTTGCAATTTTTATCTCCTCACGCCACTCTTTAGTTATTGCATCAGTGGTAGCTTCAAGACCCGTATTTAATGTTTCTATAACAAGTCCCATCGTTATTAGAAAAATAACCATCAACCATTCTTGCATTGAGATTTTTAGCGTCAAACTCAGAAATATCGCTATTGTTGAAAAAGCAATGTGTATTCTGTAGTTGGGTTGCGTACGCATGGCCCACAAAACCCCATCGTATGCATGTTTAAATGAAATAGTATGTTTGTGCAATTGTGTGCCCATAATCTCATTGTATAACGGATGATAAGACTTTTGCGAGCTTTTCTGGATCGTGTCGTTGAAGACTACGTACAACTACATCTGCCATTGATGTTGTAAATGCCTGCTCTGCAACTAAATCAGCTCGTAATATCTCCAAAGGATGTGCTGAAAAAGTATCTAAATCATCCTTAACTTCGCCCTCTCCATACCCTTGATAGTATTCTTCAACATCTTTTGATATTTTTTTGTTGTTCATGACAACCATGTCAACCTGTCGCCCCATATAGCTCTCAAGATCCCTCACATGATCAACAGCAGTATAGTTCGGTGTCTGTCCTCTCTTAGTCATTAGATTAATGTTGAGCACAATCTTGGCTTTTGTCATAACAAATGCTTCTTTAATTCCCCCGACAAGAAGATTCGGTACGATGCTTGTATAGAGATCACCTGGACCCATGATGATGTAATCAGCTGAAACAATTGCTTCAATTGCATTTGGATTTGAAGATGCATCAGGTTTTAAAAAGGCTTTTTTTATACGGGATTCCTTATGAAAAGCTGAATCAATTAAATCTTCTGTCATGAGCGTTTCTCCATCCTCATATTCAGCGCAAAGATGTACTCTATCAAAAGTTACAGGAATAACCTTTCCCTTTGTTTGGAGAATGTATGATGCAGTATCAATCACCTCCTGGTAGTTAGGGGCTGTTACTTGTTCTAATGCAGTCAAAAAAATATTTCCGAAATTATGTCCCTTAAAATCTCCCTTCTCAAATCTATAGAGAAAAAGCTTTCTCCATAGTTCTGATGCTTCTGACAGCGCAACAAGACACTGTCTTACATCACCTGGAGGAAGTACGCCGTATTGGTCTCGAAGTTTCCCAGTACTACCACCACTATCCATACTCGTTACTACCGCAGAAAGATTATAGTCGTAGTTTTTTAGACCTGAAAGAACAACATAAGTACCCGTTCCACCTCCTATAATCGTAATATTCTTCATAGATGTTATATTTTACACTATCACAGCAATTAATTTACTCACGACACAAAGTATCCCTGTGCAAAAAATGCAAGGAGAATACACTGAAAAAGGACAAATATTCCTAATACTACATAGAATGTCGTAAGTTTTACTTTACTCAGGACAAAAAATATTGATAGTGCAAAAAGTGAATAACGAGGTGTCGACGATAGCGTTCCTGTGAGTGTTGGAAGAATTAAATTTGCTAATGAAAATAGTGCTATACCAAATTCTTTCATTGCTTTTTTTTTAATAGACCAGTAGGTGTGAATACCTGTAAGAATCAAAGCAACAGTAAAAAGCACAAACTCAACAACAGCAATAGCATATTGAAAATTAAAGCTGGCAGTCATAAAAATACGAACATATCTGAAAAATACCTGTGGTAATAAAATTACCTCGGATGATCTATGCGCACCAAACGAAGACTGTACGGTTAAGAAATACATTGGATTTCCTGTTGCAAAGAAGAGGTACATCATATACATAAAAATGCCTAAAAAAGGCGAAAATATGATTGGATGTGTTGTAAATATATTCCATAAATTTTTCTTAAAACTAATTCTCTGATCATAAAGACTAAAAAAGAGTGGAAGAACAAGAAAAACACCCTGAATTCTTGTTAGTGATGCACATACAAGCACAAAGAATAGGAGTCGATACGTTTTCTTGTACATAAGATATAGACTTGCTACGATCAGAAAAAAGAAAAGTGACTCTGTGTATACTGCAGAGAAAAAGAATGATGTTGGATAGGCCAGTAAAAGCATGAGAAATCTAAACCTATGTTCAAGATGAAACACTTCTTTCAGAACCTTATGACATATCAATACGCCACCTATGAAAAAGAGTTGACTCAGTATAAAACCAGTAATGAAAATGTTGTTGATTGTAACGCTACTTACAAAACGAACAAGGAATGGGTAAAGTGGAAAGAATGCTCTGTCTATATCGTGATATCCCTCTCGAGCAATACCTAAATAGTGAACACCATCAAAATTTGCCCAGACACCAAGTAAATGTGGCCATTCCTTTGCCTCAGGAATAACTTCAAAAGTAAATCGAGGCAGAAATAATATGCTCGTTGCAGCAGCTGCAATAACTAAACTAAGCACAAAAAATCTCACAACGAGGAGCATTAGTAGTTTCGCATTACTTACTTGTCTCGTGTGCATACATCTCCAGGCTGGACTAAGGATCCACTGTTAAGCATGACTCCTGGCATTGTCGTTGAGTTTACTCCCATCTGGAATGACCTACCTGCGATTACACCTAATTTCTGTCTCTTAGTATCAATTTTTTCATCTTTAACCCTGCATTGGATATTTTTTTTATCAAAACGGTAGTTAGCAGTAACCGATCCAGCCGCAAAATTCGCATCGCCCTCAACGATAGAATCACCTATATAAGCTCTATGTGTCCACACATTGTCACCAATGTACGATCGAGTTAATTCTGTATAACCGCCAATAACAGATTTCTCTCCAATCATGCTTTGATTTATAAGTACATAATTCCCAATAATAGTGTTCTTACCTATATAGCAGGGTCCGACGATTTTTGAATATTCGTAAATTTTTACACCGTCATCTATGTAAACATCGCCAATAATTTTTGCTGTTGGATCAATAACAACATCCTTACCAATATGTCCAGCTGTTTCCTTTAAGAAAAAGGACATTGCGTCTAATATATGCCAAGGATACTTTAGAGTTGCCCAATCGCTTTTATAAACCGCGTTTTTAAATACTTTACCAGAAGAAATATATTCTGTTAATGCGACCTCGTATACGTCGTCATTATCCGATGTTGTAGTCGAGAGTAATTCGAGAAAATCCTGAGCATTCTTTACATAATCAACAACAAGTTTAAAATAGCGAGACTGTAGATCGTCTGGACTGGGTTTTTCAATAATTCCTGTTATCTTTCCCTCGTCAAGCTGTAAATATCCTCCGGGAACATAGTCTTTTATCAGTAATGACACAAACAATCCATCCACGTCGCCTTCATCTCTTTTCTTAAATAGTTCTTCTAGCATATGGTCGTGATATAAATCATTTGCGTTAGCAAACAGCGCACTTCCCTTAATATATGGCTTTGCAGATATGAGTGCTGCTGCCATCCCCTCACCAGATTGGACAACAAGTTGAGCTTTATGTTTTTTTGTGAAAGGCTCAACGGTCTTTTTTGTTTCTTCATTTACGACTACTATGAGATTCTTTGTATAACGACCATAAAATTTCAACTGATACTCAATGAGAGTCTGTCCATTAAAAAGAAAGAGGTTTTTGTGAGAAAGTGGCTTAAATCGTGTACTGCTACCTCCAGATAAAATTACTATAGTATCAATCATATGATCCATCATACACGTTTAATGTCTGCTCCTAAAGCAGATAACTGATCTTCAATATGCTCGTAACCCCTATCAATATGCGATGCTCCATGTATTACCGACTCACCCTCTGCAACACATGCTGCAATAACGAGACTTGCACCTGCTCGAATATCTGATGCAATAAGTGCCCCATTGTGTAATTTTGTGGGTCCTGTAATTCGTATTGCTTGTTGAAGCTCTCTAAGTTCATCTTTTGAAGATATATTAAATTGATATACTTCACGTGCATCATTAAGCTCGGGTTGAAAGAATTCAATTTGAGCACCAAGTTTTCGTAATTCTTCGACATATCCGAATCTATTTTCAAAAACCGTTTCATGAATTGTAGATACGCCTTCTGCTTGAGTCATAAGAATTGCCCAAGGTCCTTGTGTATCAGTATTAAATCCAGGATGCGGAATAGTAGTAATGTCTGTATGTGTGAGTGGACCCTTATAAAAAAAACGGAGATTTTCACCTTCAGCTTCAAACCCACCTCCTGCTTCTATGAGTTTTTCGGTAAAATCAGTCACATATTTTGCATCAAGACCTTTAACCATAATATCTCCCTTTGTTGCGACCGCAAATACACCAAATGCTGCTGCATTAAGGCGGTCGCACATTATTGTGAATGTCCCAGTTGGATGTACAAGCTTCTCCACGCCATCGATGATAATATCCTTTCCTGAACGACGTACTCGTGCTCCGGATTCATTTAAGAAACGGATCATATCATCAACCTCAGGCTCTTGGGCCGCGTTTTTTATAATAGACTGACCGTCTGCTACTGCCGCTATCATTAGTCCAAGTTCAGTTCCAGTATGAGATGGTTTTTCAAAACTATATGTTGTCCCCTTCAAACGACTTCCCTGCAAAAATGCGTTATAGTAGCCTGTTGATGAATCATATGATATGTTAACGCCGAACGCTTCAAGAAGCCTAATATGACGATCAATAGGACGAGCGCCAAGACGACACCCGCCTGGATTTGGAATGATAGCTTTTCCAAATTTGTACAACAAAGGAGCGAAAAGCATAAACGATGTACGAATTTTTGAACCATGTAACAGATCTACTTCGTACATTGAGAGACTTCCACCATCAACTGACACATCGTGTTCATCAATAAACGCAGCCTTAGCACCCAGCTTCGTCATTAAATGTAACTGTTCATCAATATCACTTAGATGAGGAATATTCTTGAATGTAACAGGTTTATCAAGCAATAACGCTGCAATGAGAACTTTTAGCGCAACGTTTTTTGCACCTGAAAGGCTAATTTCACCTTTAAGTGGCTTTCCTCCTCGCACAATAAATGCATTCTCGCTCTGTGTTTCCATATATGTATTATATAACGCTAACCTCTTGTTCAAGCTCCACATTATAATGTTTTTTCACACGTGCTTTTATTTCTTTTAGCAAATCTTCCACGTCTTTCGTCGTTGCAGTACCATCATTCAGGATAAAATTTGCATGGACATCTGAAACAAATGCTCCACCAATTCGAAATCCTTTGAGACCAAGATCATCAATCATTTTGCCCGCCGATTGACCATGTACATTTTTAAAAAAACACCCTGAAGTCGCCACACCAAAAGGTTGTGTGTGTTTTCTGTAAGCAAGAGCTTCTTGACCTTGCTTAACAAGTTCCAGAGGATTTTTTTTCTGTAAAATGTATTCTGCCCAAACGACAAGTTCGCCAGTATCTTGAATACTGCTGTAATCGTATCCAAATTTAAAATAGTCTTTGTCTACAATTTTCAGTTCACCCTGTGGGGTAATCAGTTGTGCTCTATAAAGATTATCGCCAACATAGTACGTTTTGTCAGGATTTACCCACTTTGAATTCATAAAGAGTGCTCCACCGAGTGTGCCTGGGAGACCTAAGTGATGTTCAAATCCTTCCCAACCTTCCTCGGCGGTTTCTTTTGCAAGTCGCGTCATCGAGCATCCTGAGGATATATGGACTGTCACGCTTTTCTCATCTTCTGCCAAAAGTCTTTTCTCAGAAGTTCGATTGCGCACCACAACACCTTGAATGCCTGAATCTTTGATGACAATATTAGATGCTCCACCAAGCATTCTTACCGGAAGCTGGAGAGCGTGTGCAGCTTGTATACTACGAATAAGTTCTTCCTCGGTGTTTGCTTCAATATAATACTCTGCAGGACCACCCATTTTAAAGGTTGAAAATGGTTTTAAAACCACCTGTTCTTTAACAACGATAGATGGCCCAAGCTTTTCTTGTAATGTGTCTGTAATGTTACTCATAAGATGTTCTGACTAACGCGAGCAATGTCGGATGCATGGTGTAAACATCACCTGCACCCATTGTAATAATTGTAGTATTGTTATGCTGTTCTTTTCTCAGCTCAGAATATACCTCATCTGGTGTATAGAGATGGCCCAAATGTGTTTCAGATTGTGCGTTCAAACTTTCTCTTTCAGATGAGAAGACCTGAAGAATATAAGCTTTATCAGCTTTTTCTAATGATGATAAAAACTCAGATTCAAATTTGGTTGTTCGTGAAAATGTATGGGGTTGAAAGATCACAATAATTCGATTGTTGGGATGTTTACTTTTGGCAGCCTGCAAAACAGCAGTTATTTCTTGCGGATGATGGGCGTAGTCATCATAAAGATATGTTGATTTGTAGTTTTCAATCAGTTCAAATCGGCGCGCGGAACCAGTAAATTCAGAAAGACCGCGGGTAATAGTTGTGTTATCAAGACCAGAAAGATGACTGGCAAGAACTGCGCCTGCGGCATTTAAGATGTTGTGCGCCCCACCAATTCGTAGCTGAAATTCTCCGAGAAAAGTATCTCTAAAAGAGGCGGAGAATGATGTTGTATTTTCATTGTCTATGACGTGAGAAACTACAAGATCAGCACTCTTTGATAATCCATACGAATAGAGCTTGTCGTAAGCTAAATTCTGAATGACGGGTGATGTGTGATGATCGTTAGCACAATACAACACTTTTCCACCTCTATCTATTGTCGAAGTCATAAAAGCTTTAAATGCACCTTGGACTTCTTCTAAAGATGCATACACATCGGGATGATCATAATCAATGTTTGTACACAAGAGAATATCAGGGTGCTGAAAACTAAAACGCGGTGTCAAATCAATGAGTGGCTTATTTACATACTCATCAGCTTCTGCAATAAAATAATCTCTACCGTTGTATGCGCCGCCATCAATGCTAGAAAAGAAGGGTACGCCAATTTGGTGCCCACCTTTCATCTGACTGACCGAAAAAATTGTTGCAAGCATTGCTGACGTAGTCGTCTTGCCATGTGATCCACACACAGATATTTTAAGTGCACTCTCATCCATAATCTCTCCCAATGCCTCAGCGTGTGTTTTTATAGTAATGCCCAGCTTTTCAATAGCAACATATTCAGCATTGTTTGGGTTTGCGTGAGCGCCACTTATGACAAAGAGATCAGTCTCTGCAGTAATATGTTTTTCATCAAAGCCTTGATATACAGTAATACCATACTTTTCCAGTACCTTGTCGGTTATAAAATGCTTTGCAACATCAGAACCGGATACGATGTTCCCCATTCGTTGCAATACAATCGCCAGGGACGTCATACCAACGCCTTTTATGCCAATCATGAATATTTTTTTTCCCGTCATTATGTATTTTTTCTGATAAAACTAAACATTGAATGAGCAACCTTCTCTCTATTATACGAATAATAGTTTTTTTCATCACAGCTGGTACATGCACGAACATATGAAATATTGTTTGGAAGTAAACCAGCTTCACAGAGTAGTGAATAATTTAAATATGTTAGGTTCAACATAATATCGTCGTTATTTTGTACAAACATCTTACTCGAATAAGCTGGAAAAGAGTTTTCAAACATCTCCTTGCGCTCTCCATACATTTTATAACAACATGCACCAATGCAAGGCCCTATGGCTGCTCTAATCGTGCTAACATCGGCCCTACTTTTAACCATTTTTTGAACCATTTTTTGTTGAAGTCTTTCTATGGTCCCTTTCCAACCCTGATGTGATGCACCAATAAGACCGCTTGTAGGATCATAGAACAATATTGGTGCACAATCTGCAGTTCTTACAACGAGTGTGACAGCTCTTAATGCGCTTATAAGACCGTCCGATGAACTTATATTCGAAGTTACCATATCGTTTACCATAGTAATGGTACTGCCGTGTGACTGCTGCATTGTAACTGTGGGTGTAAGAAGATTATTTGAAGAAAAATACTTTGTGCCAAATCCAGCAATTACCCCATCTGGGAAGCTGCATAACAGCGTTTTGGTCACTGGTGCTATCATTTCTGGAGAATTAGCGCCTTGCGAACTGCCCGATACTCATCCCACGAATATTCTTTTTTACCCCTTGCGAGACTTTGTTCGTGGCCCTTACCTGTAATCACCACAACATCCCCCTTTTTCGCAATGCTCATTGCAAATGATATTGCGTCCTGACGGCGCTCTTTTATAACATACTCTTTGATCTCAGGAATTTTGTTCTTGCTTTTTGTAAAACCTTGCTCGTTAAGACCCTTTATTATTGCTTTCGTAATCGAAGAAAATTTCTCTGTGCGAAAATCTTCTTCTGTAAGTATGACGATATCAGCACACTCTCCACTCGCCCTACCCATATCTGGTCGCTTATCAGCATCACGAAGCCCTGCTGATCCAAACACATGTATTATTCTACCCTTTGATTTTCTTAGTTCTTTCAGAAGTTTGCGAATAGAGTTTGGTGTATGTGCAAAGTCAATATATACCTTAAAATCTTGATTATATACACAGTCTAATCGACCTTTAGGAAGTACATAGGTACGAATACCCTTCAAAATATCTGTGAGAGGAATACCGATTTCTTTACAACATGCATATGCAGCCATAATATTTTCTCTATTAAAATCTTCCTGCAAAGATGTTTTGATGCGATCAGACCAGATATAATTTGCATCGTCACGTAAAGAATATGTAACAAATTCTTTTTTATCCGAAAGTAACAATTGAGCGACTTTATTGAAAGAATCATCATCCTTATTAATAATGGCTTTCTTCTTCGCCCATTTTAAAAGTCGCACTTTGGTTTTAAGGTAATTATCGTACGTTTTATGATAATCAAGGTGCTCGTTTGTAATATTAGTTAGCACTGAGTAATCAAATGCAACCCACCCTACTCGATATTGATCTATCCCATGCGACGTCGTCTCAATTATGAAAAACTCCCCACCTTTTTCAACTGCTTTTCGTAGATTTTTTTGTATTTCCCATCGACTCTGTGTCGTCACGTGTAACCCAGTATCTGAAATCTCACCCGCAATGTCAGCATATACTGAGGAGGTCAGAGATACATTTCTCCCTGCTGTTTTGAGAATATGATAAATAAGATGCGATGTCGTTGTTTTTCCATCTGTTCCCGTCACACCAATAACAGATAACTTGCGGCTTGGAAATCCATATTTCACATTCGCAGCAAGCGCTTCAAACCAATGTATAGTATTCTTAATTTTTCGTATCATATATTCTTAGTTTGGAGCTATATTATACTCCACAAACAAATTTTTTGCTATGCTGAAGAAGAGAGGTGCGGCGGTTTCGGACGCCCACTGTGACGTTTCTGGTTGGCTCAAACTTACGAGAATTACAAATTCTGGATTTTGAACTGGAGCAAAACCTATATAAGAAGCTGTTGTTTTAGTGGCATCATAAGAGCCTGACAATGCTATTTGGGCAGTACCTGTTTTCCCTCCTATACGATATCCCTTTGGCACATCCCACTTCGCTTCACCATGTTTAACTGTTTCCTCAAGCATTTTCCTAATTTCTTTAGACGTTTTTTCACCTATTACTTGTCGTAACTTTTTAGGTTTAATATCTTTTTGTTCACCATTTTCAGACACAAGTCCTTTAACCACAAAAGGCTTCATAATCCATCCTCCATTTATAAGCGCAGAGAAAGCAGTAAGCATTTGAATTTGTGAAACAGCTATGCCTTGACCGAAGGTTACAGTTGCATAATCTACGGGATACCATAGTTTCTTTGGCTTTATACGTGTTACCACCTCACCCTGAAGATCAATTCCTGTTTCTTTTCCAAAACCGAATTTTTCAAGATAGGTGAGAATTTTATCATTTCCTAATTTTTCTCCAATATGTACCATTCCAACATTCGAGGAGGTCTGCAAAATCCTCGAAATTGATATAGTGCCGTTATATTCATCATTCCACGTACTGATCGAATACTGACCAATACGTATTGGTCCTTTTTCATCGTATGTATCATCAGCCTTAATAGCTTTTTCTTCGAGAGCTGCTGCCACAATGAGTGGTTTGAAAATTGATCCTGGCTCGAAGGTATCTGATATGATGGGGTTTCTAAATTCATGTTGACTAAAAGCAGAGTACTTATTTGGGTCAAAGTCTGGCAAACACGACATAGCTAAAATTTCACCTGTATTCGGATTTGCCACAGTGACGCATCCACTTTTCGCTTTATACTTCTCCATTGCAGATAACAACTCACGTTTAACTATCATTTGAGAGGTTTTATCGATGGTCAGAATGAGATCTCTTCCATCCTCACCTTTCAATCGGTTTTGAGTACCAATAACAATAGGACGTCCAATAATATCACGTTCAGTTTTTAGAATACCTGGAAGACCTTCAAGATCTTTATGATAATATCCCTCAATACCGAAGTAGCCAACATTATCACCTTCATCGTCCTTTCCTACAAAACCTAACAGCTGCGCAGCTATTGATGCTTCAGGATAGTATCGTTTTTTATATTCATCAAATCCAACTCCATCGAGCTTTCGGTTCTCAATTTCTTTTTTTTGTTCTTCAGTAACATTATCAACTAATGATACCCATTGCTTCTCCTTCTTAAATCTTCCTTCAAGTGTTGCTTCACCTACCTGAGTTACTTCGTCAATCTGTTTTAACAATTTCCACGAATCTGTTACATTTTTAGGTTCACTAAACAAGGTGTAATACGATTGATTTACCACAAGAGGTTCCTTGTTTCTATCGTATATATTGCCTCTGTCAGGCTCTATTCGTGTAGATCGTAAATAGTTGTTGGGAGTATATGCATCAGATGCTAGAATTTGAATGTAAAAAAGCTTTGCAACGATTAAGCTGATAAATAATAAGAAGAGTGACGATAAAACATATATTCTACGCATAGCCTGTACCTATTGTGCCATTGCATAATTGGGTTTTTCAAAGAAAATCGGTTCCGCTTGTTTTGTAAAGCCAAGTTGCTCAGCAATGTAAGCTAAAGAAGTGAGTGAATCTTCTGCATACATTTTTTTCTGGAGATTTTCATTTTCTTTTCTCATTTTGGTAATATCGTGCTCAAGAACAGATATGCTATCTGAGAGATGCACAGATTTTGCAAATACGACAATGTTGCCTAACATAAGCGAAAGAACGATTACCACAACAGATATTTTTGCCACATACATGAAGCGACTAGCAAGTGGCTTCTTTCCAACTTCGTTGTGTCTTCTATTTTTATGTTTTCTCCAAAGCATATTATTTTTCTGCAACTCTTAGTTTTGCAGATCTTTCGAACCTTTTTTTATAACTTCCTCGGATTGGTTTCTTGTTAATCTCCTTAAAGCCTGCTTTTATTAGTTCCTGCTTAACAAATCTGTCTTCGCCAGGGTGAAAAGTTATTATTGCTATCCTTCCTCCGGGCGCCAATATTTCGTAACTTCCCTTTATGCCAGCACTTATGTTTTGAAACTCATGATTTACTTCCATTCTTAGTGCTTGAAAAATGCGAGCGAGTGTCTGAGAAGCACAATGTTTCGCCATTGCACTTTTAAGCTCGCCAACTGTTTCAATTTTTCTCAAAGTACGGGCGCGGACAATATCGTCCACAATTGACCTAGAACTGAGCTCTTCAGCATGCTTTGTAAATGTTTCATATAACTGTTCATTACTGTAACTATTAATAATCTGTGCAGCAGTCGTTTCCAGTTCATTGTTAAGTCTCATATCAAGAGGCTCATCGTCTTTCTCGTAACTGAAGCCTCGTCCACTTTCTCGAATCTGCATCATAGAAAGTCCGAGATCGAACAAAATGCCATCGCAAGGGACAAAACTGTTTTCCTTGGCCACTTCGGCTATATCAGCATAGTTTGACTCTATAAGCGTAATGCCCAAGTCGCGTAACCCGTCCGCATAGAGCTCCACAATATGTGGATCCCACTCTAGCGCCAAAACCTTTGCCCCTTGCTCGGCAAGTAGACGACTATGTCCGCCAACACCAAATGTAGCGTCAACATAGCATCCGTTTTTTTGAACGAGTAAACTTCCGACTGCTTCGTGTAAAAGTACTGATGTATGCATAAGCTACATCTTGACGCTTGCAAGGTATGATTCCCATGCAGCTTCATCCCAAATTTCAAAATGATCTCCTACTCCAATAACCTTCATTTTTTGTGATGAGAATTTCATATATTGTGTCAGGGATTTTGGCAAGACTATTCGTCCCTGATCATCTATAACAAGCTCTTGAGCTCCTGAGAAGAGCATTCTTCTTTTATCGATCTGTTCCTTTTCAAGGAGCGACACGGTGTTTAATTCGGCGGTTCTGCGTGTCCAATCGTCTCTGTCATATCCGGCAAGACATACGTCAAAGCCTTTTGTGACAACGCATGTGTCACCGTGAATATTTTCACGAATCTTTTTCGGGATTGCGATTCTTCCCCCATCTGTTACCGAGACTGAATATTCACCGAAAAACACCATTACTAACCATAATACACCGTTTAATTCACGTCTGTCAAGGAGTATTTCGCCTCAAAACACACTACCGGTAGCCTCTTTGATATAATGGAAGAATGAAGAGTAAACTTGTACGTGATAATGTGCCAGATATTATTTCTGCTTCGGGTAGAAAACCCGTAATTCACACTGCTACTGACCAAGAATATGAGGCTGCGCTTAAAGAAAAGCTGGTTGAAGAAGTTCAGGAGTTTCTTGAAAATCCAAATTCTGACGAGCTCGCAGATATTCAGGAGGTTTTAAATGCATTAATAGAACAAAATCCAGATGATGTAGAATCAATCCGCCTTGATAAAAAGGCGCGCAACGGTGGATTCGCATCACGAATCATTCTCGAGGATATAGTAGGATCAGGTTTGTAATACGAGCTATATCTCAAATTCGCCTTCAAATAGTTGGCCGCCGTATGTTCCGGTAAACTTGAGAAGTGCTTTTACTGATGTGATACCCTTGTCGTATTTACAGGTTCCTGAGGAACAGGTTCCTAATGTAATCTGTCGCTTGACCGGCTCTTTACCGTCAAATTCAATAGTGCCAATAACACCTTTTGGAACCTTCTCCCCATCTACAGTTGCTTCGTAGGATAGTTCGTATTCTATGGATTCTGTACCCTCAGGAACACCAGAGACGGTCAGAGAAGCTTCTTGCTTTTTCGCATCAGAAGTTATGTCGACCTTAACAGTGTCTGCAACTGTTGGGAGAACTTCAACATCTGGCAAGATATCTTCGTTCGCTTCTTCATTTGCCGAATCTCCTCCTCTACCTTGAGTTACCATGTAACCAACTCCTGCAAGGAGAATGAGCACAACAGCGACTATTAACATATTCTTGTTTTTCTTGATCATGTTCATATCCATAAATATTTATGTGTAATTAGTAATAAATGATGAAATGTACGTTTCCAGTGTAGCAACTTTTACACGATCTTGCACCATGGTATCTCTGTTGCGTACAGTAACCGCATCATCGTCGAGTGATTCGTAGTCGATGGTTATACAAAGTGGTGTACCTATTTCATCCTGAGATAAATATCGCTTACCAATATTGCCCCGATCATCCCATGCAACATGGAGTCCTGATGCCTTAAGCGCGTTAAATACAGATCGGGCTTTTGTCGTAAGTTCTTCTTTGTTGCGGACGAGTGGAAAAACCGCGGCTTTATAGGGTGCAATCTTTGGGTGAAGTTTAAGATAGGTTCGTTTTTCATCTTGGCGATACGCATCACATATCGCGACGAGCAAAAGTCTGTTTAACCCTATTGAATATTCCGCGACATGTGGGATAAATGACTCGCCTGTTTCATCATCTCTATATGAAAGATCTTGGCCGGAGAATTCACTGTGTCGCTTTAAATCCCAATCTCCTCGATAGTGAATTCCCTGGAATTCCTTCCATCCAAAAGGAAATTCATATTCGAGATCAGTCGCAACTTTGTTGTAGTGTGCACGCTCCTTAAATTCTTGATCTCTAAATCGAAGCTTTGTTTCTGAAATACCAATACTCTTCAACCATGCCATACTTTCTTCCTTGAGGTCTTCGTACTTTTGCATTGCTTCGTTTTCTCTTAGGAAAACCTCGAGCTCCATCTGTTCGAATTCGCGTGTTCTAAAAATATATGGACCAACTTTGATTTCATTGCGGAATGCTTTTCCGATTTGGGCAATACCAAAAGGAAGCTTTAAACGCATGCTGTCTTTCACAAGTTTGAAGTTATAAAAGATTGGCTGACATGTTTCTCCACGAAGATATGCAGTGGTTTTTTGGTCTGCGATTGTCCCTACCTGTGCTTCGACGAGAATGTTAAAGCGTTTAGCATCTGATAATTTGTTTCCTTCAGGACTAAGTATATTTTTATTAATAATGATGTCGTTAATTTCTTCTGGCGACATGCCATCAGTTTTGTCTCCAGTTGCCTCCTCGATAAGATGATCTGCTCTGTAGCGTTTATGGGTTATGGTATCTTCAACCATAACGTCATTGAATGATTCAGTATGACCACTTGCTTCCCAGACCCGTGGGTGTGAAATAAGAGCGCCATCAAGTCCTACAGTATTTTCGGCTAAATGCACAAACTGCTGCCACCATGAAGTACGAATATTGCGGAGCATTTCGGCGCCTAAAGGCCCAAAGTCATACGCCGCTTCCCATCCACCATAAATTTCAGACGAAGGAAACACAAAGCCTCGATTTTTTAACAAAGAGACAATCGTTTCGATCGTTGGTTGGTTTTGACTATTGTTTGTATCGGACATATATGTAGGAGAAATTATAGCAGATCTCAAGCACGCCGAAGGTGCTCCGGCAAGGGCCTGTAGCCCAGTGAGAATGCATTCGCACTTGCTGTTGCGCGAAAAAAACAGTTATTGCCGTTAACAATAAGCTCTCCGAGCGAGATACCGCTCGCATCGAAGAGCTCGACGGTAAATACGACGTCATGCTGATGCACGACGAAGTATTTTGCGTTCTCCATTGAGACCTCCAGCAGCTTGTGTTGTTCGAAATGCCCGTGACATTTTATCACATAGGTTGTTGTGAAGAGAAATAGGGCCTGCCGGTGAGCGTAGAACGGCAGGCCTTGTAGTTGGAAAAGAACGACCAAAGGCCAGTTCTACCCCCTTAAACGCTTGGGAAGCTTCACGAGTCCTGCACCTCTGGCAGCATACACCGCAGGCCAGAACCCAGCATGCCTCTTTGCGCCATTTGCAGCAGGCAGATCGTAGAGATACCTTAGTTTCTTGGTATAAACCTCCACGACGTATCCATTTCCTTCGGGGTAAATCTTGGAATAATACCCCATTCGTTCACTCCCTTTCTCACGCTCGACGACAGTATAGCACAGCACGAATTAAAGCCGTGTATAATTCTCATATGACGGATCTCTCAATTATTATTCTTTCCTACAACACTGCAGACATAACTGTGCAATGCGTACGATCAGTACTCGATTCGTTAGACCATGAAAAAAGAATGAGTGCAGAGGTGCTAGTCTGGGACAATAACTCGAGAGATAAAACCGTGGAAATGTTGAAAAAAATTAAAGATCCACGCGTCCGCATCATTGCTCATAAAGATAATCTTGGCTACACAGGTGGGAACAATGAGGCTGCGCGTAGTGCAAAAGGTGAGACCCTACTCTTCCTCAATTCAGATACCATAGCTCTCGAAGATGCTGTTCCAAAGCTATATACTTTTTTTACCCATCAAAACAACTTCGATTTTGTAGGTGCTCGCCTTATCAACAAAGATACCTCTCCCCAAGCTTCAGCAGGAAGATTCTACACACCCCTAATAGCATTTGCCGCATTGTTTCTTAAAGGTGATAGTTGGGGTGCGAGCAGATGGCCGGTGAGAAAAGTGCGAAAAGTTGATTGGGTATCGGGTGCCGCATTTATCACAAAGTCCTCAAGCTTTTCAGCCCTAGGTGGCTTTGATGAATCAATATTTATGTATTGGGATGAAATTGATCTTATGTACCGGGCTTCTAAGAAAAAAATGTCTGTGGGCGTATATCCTGACGCAACGTTTATTCACTTAGAAGGTGCTTCAAATCAGTCACGAACACAGCCAATTTTAAGAGTTTTCCAAGGGTATTTATTCTTTTACAAGAAACATTATTCCCCCTTGCAACAGATTCTGATTACCTATATGCTACAATTAAAGTCGTCTATTGCCTTGGCAATCGGCATAGTATCGGGAAATCCATACTTAATAGAAACATACAAGCAGGCATATGAAATTACTAAAAAAAATTGACGACAACCTCCTCAGCATTATGCTGATGGTGTTTGTATTCTTTATTCCACTCTTTCCAAAATTTCCCTTTCGCGTTGTTAACTACACATATATAGCGATCCGTTTTGACGATATGTTGAGCGCACTTTTAGCAATAATTTTTGTTGTCCAATTATTGAGAAAGAAAATTTCATTCAATAAGCTCCCTTATAAAAAGCTCTTCGCGGGTTTTTGGGTTGCTGTATTTATATCCTATGCAATGGGTATGTACGTCACAAAAACTATTGAGTTTCCATTTGTCGGACTCTTACATGCTGCTCGTCGCGTCGAATACATGATGCTCTTTTTTATAGCATTTTCTGTAATAAAAACTGCAGCAGACTATAGAAAACTCCTTTTCTCCTTTTTAACATCCTTATTCCTCATTAATGTGTATGGTATTGGTCAGCGGTTCTTTGAATTTCCAGCCATATCTACTATGAATCCTGAATTCGCAAAAGGACGCATTCTTTTTCTCACACCTGAAGCACGACTGAGCTCTACATTTGCTGGTCACTATGACTTGGCAGCGTATCTTGTTCTTATGCTCCCCTTGCTCTGGGCTCTATTCATGTATGCAAAAAGAATCCAATTGACTCAAAAAATGAAGGTTTTCATTTTCTCAATATCCCTTTTTCCTATACTTCTTGCTTCATATACACTCTCGGGAATCTCTGCTGAAACAATTAACCATGTCTCGATTGCGGGAACCTTTCTATCTCCTCTAAATCAAATGGTGATTGGAACGTTCATGTTTGCAACAACACTATATCTGGTTCTGTTTAACAAATTAAGCAAAACATTAATTTTCACGATCATAGTTGTTTCTACATTATCATTAATTCTTACTGCATCAAGAACGTCGTCAATTGCATATCTCGCATCTACCCTCCCATTCCTTCTCTATATTAGAAAAATCCGTTACTTTATCATTGCTCTTGTGCTTTCTGTTGTCCTCTCTACTATGGATAAAGAACTCGCACTACGATGGACAAAAACTATACAAATTAGGCAAGTTATCGTTAATGAAAAGACAGGCGAAGAAGTTGTTGTTCAAAAATTAAAAAAAGATCCACTTCCAGCAGGAAGCGCATTTATCAAAACACGCAATACGCTTCCTGTCACATTAGAAACACAACTGACGAAGAGAGACCTTCTTGCGAGAGCTACATTAAGCGGACAACTTAACTCATCAGGAAGCGCTATGACAGAAGAGGATTACACCGTCATATCTGCAGTGGCTGCAGATACATCTATATCTACTCGCCTTCAGGTTAGTTGGCCACGAGCGGTGAAAGCATTTATGCGAAATCCATTGTTTGGCAGTGGCCCTTCGTCGATTTCTGAGTCTTCAGATGGCGACTACTTTAGGTGGATTGGGGAGACAGGAGCAATCGGCACACTACTTTTTATGGGCATTATGTTCACTATACTCAAAGGCGTTTATGCAGCCCGCAATAAAGTCTCAGAAGAAGGAAGATATTTAATACTCGGTTTATTGTTTGGTACTTTTGGCCTCCTTATTAATGCATTACTCATAGACGTATTTGAAGCTTCAAAAGTTGCGTATCTCTTTTGGACACTCCTTGGAATATTCTCTGGAATGGCAGTGCTTGGTGATAAAGAAATTAAAAAGGTTTAACTATGGAACGTTTCAAGAAACTTGATGTAATATTTCTAACGTTTATACTAATTATTGCGCTTGGATTACGTCTATATAAGATCGACATTCCACTCGCAGATTGGCACTCATGGAGACAAGTAGATACTGCTGCCGTTGCACGAAACTTTGCACAAGGTGAATTCAATCTATTGTACCCTCGCTACGATGATCTCTCAAATATTCAATCAGGACAATATAATCCTGAAGGGTATAGGTTTGTTGAATTCCCTCTCTATAACGCTATGTTTGGCGCACTCTATAAATACCTGCCGCTGATGGCTGTAGAAATCTATGGAAGACTTGTATCTGTGTTCTTCTCGCTCATTATTATCGCTATTCTATATTATATTGCGTTGCGCGAACATAGTCGTATTGCAGCCTTTGGGTCGGCATTTATTTTTGCAACTTTTCCTTTTTTTGTCTATTACTCACGCGCAGTTTTGCCAGAAACAACAGCAGTCGGCTTCTCATTCCTTGGCATATTTTTCGCATATCTCTGGGCGCGTTCTAAGCATAAGGCTGCGCCGCTCCTTTTAGTAATCTCTTGCATATGTGCGGCGCTATCTATTCTCATAAAACCAACAGTAATTTTTTACTTTTTACCCATAGCATACACTTTCTTCATCAAATACAGATTCCGTATGGTCAAAAAAATTGCACCATATTTATATTTTATTGCAGCCATAGTGCCCTTCATACTTTGGCGTACATGGATAGGAAATTTTCCTGAAGGCATTCCTGGATTTGAATGGCTTATCACATCAGTAAACACGTATGAGGGACAGAAAGTTATCTTTTTTCGACCCGCCTTTTTCCGATGGATTTTTCATGAACGAATCTTATTACTAATAATGGGCGGATTTGCAGTAATCTTCCCAGTATTGGGTATGCTTGAAAAATCAAAAAAAACACTTCTTCCTCCTTTTATTATGACTGCTGCGATGATATATCTTTTTACCTTTCAGGGAGGTAATGTACAGCACGACTACTATCAAACCATTATTCTACCCGCTTTGGCATTAATGGGTGGCATTGGTATCGCACGCATGTTCTCAAAACAATCACACGACCAAGCAATGATAATCAATTTATTTGCTGTCGTTATCCTCATCGGATTTTCTTGGGTTATGTCCTACTACAAAATCCGTGATTACTATTTGTACAGTGAGGACCTCGTTAATATTGGAAAAATAATAAACACATTAACACCGCCAAACGCAAAAGTTATTACCGACCGTAATGGCGACACAACTCTTTTGTATCTTGCGAATCGAAAGGGAATGCCTGCTGTTGCTGATACTTTAGAAAACCTCAAAGGACGTGGTATGGAGTATTTTTATACAGATAAAGCTGATGTAGCTAAAGAAGTCCGTGAGATATATACACCCGTGTTTGAGAATAGTCATGTATTCATTTTCAAACTGTAATAATGAAAATATTGATGCTGACGCCTTACCTCCCTTACCCTCCATCATCTGGTGGTCAAGTCCGCTCATATAATCTTATTAAGCATCTTAGTAGGAAACACGATATTTATCTTGTAGCGCTTATAAAGTCCAAAGACGAGGAGACTTATAAAAAAAACCTCATGCCTTATTGTAAAGAGATTCATTTGTGTAAACGATCAGAGTCTCCATGGACTTTTCGCAATATATTCACCAGTGTTTTCGGACAATATCCTTTTCTTGTTGTGCGCAACTACTCAGAAGAAGCACGCATGGTGGTGACCAATCTGTTGAAGGATCATAAATTTGATCTCATACATGCAGAAACGTTTTATATTATGCCGCATATTCCCTCAACAAACGTTCCAATCTTATTGGTGGAACAAACTATTGAGTATCGCGTATATCAACATTTTGTGAAAAATTTGAAATTCATTCCTGCACGACCTTTCTTCTATTTTGATATTTTGAAGCTCAGATATTGGGAGAAAACGTTCTGGAAAAGAGCAGATCTTGTAGGTGCTGTATCAGAAGATGATGAAGAAAAAATGCATGAACTTTCAAAAGGCTTACCAACAACCATTATCCCAAATGCCGCTGGAGAAGATCTTCTAAAAATTTATGACGAAAATAAAGATAGTTCTGGGAAACCAATATTTCTTTACCAAGGAAATTTTTCGTGGCTACAAAATATTGAGGCAGCAAACTATCTTGTCACAACTATTTTCCCTGCTATACGTGAGAAAATCCCAGAAGCAACATGCGTAATTGCTGGTCAACGGGCGCTTGAAAAACTAGGAAATATTAATGAACATGGCGTTAAAATAGTTGATATTGGATCAGCTAACCCTGATGAAGTGGTAAAAGTTTATGATAAAGCAACAATTTTCTTGGCGCCAATTCATGGACCAGGTGGTACACGATTAAAGATTCTTGGCGCGATGGCAGCGGGATTGCCGGTGATTTCATCTCCAACGGGAGTTAGCGGCTTGGGTGCATCACAAAATAAAAATGTCATAATTGCCCAAACTACAGAAGATTTTGTCAAAGCTGCAGAATCGTTGTATAAAGATGAAAAACTGTACAGTACGATTCGAAGAAATGCCCGCGCGCTCATCGAAGAAAAATACAGTTGGGACACCGTATCACAAAAACTTGAGAAGATGTATCATAAACTTGTTACATCACATTCATAATTCTATGAACATAGGTATAGATATCTCTCAGACTGCCTTTAGGGGCACTGGCGTCGCACGATACACAGCTTCTTTAGTTCGTGCAGTAACAATGTATGACAAAAATAACAAATATATATTTTTTTACTCTTCTCTAAGAACACCACTTGATGCAAAGTTGAGAGACATTATTTACGAACATGGTCATACAGTCAAAGAATTTCATATACCACCGACACTACTCTCACTCCTTTGGAATAGAATGAGAATTATGTCTATAGAGAATTTCATTGGTGATGTAGATATTTTTATGACATCTGATTGGACCGAACCACCAGCGAAACGCGCTTTGAAGGTATCGACACTGCACGATATGATCATTTATAAATACCCAGAAACATCACAATCATCAACGATGTTTAATGTTCGTCAAATAACAATATCTCCAAACATTGTTGCTCAACAAAAACAACGACATGCATTACTTAAAAAAGAATCACATGGATTATTCGTGGATTCAAAACATACTAAAAAAGATGCTATTGAACATCTCAATATTGATAAAGATCGTTTACATCTGCTTTATCCTGCAGTTGAGATAGTTTCAGAAGGGACTTCATGGAAATTAATAAAAGAAAAGTATGATATCTCAAAACCCTACATTTTAACTGTTGGAAAACTTGAACCGCGAAAGAATATTTCAGCGCTTATCTCTGCATTTACTTCTTCAGCTCTCGCAGATACGGATCTTTACATTGTCGGTGATAAAGGATGGGGGTCTGATCCTAAAAAGCACGTTCCTGGTGTTCGATTTCTTAATTATGTAGCAGATGAAGATCTCGCAACGTTATATAAACATGCAGAATTCTTTGTATTCCCATCGCTATATGAAGGATTTGGCTACCCTGTCATTGAAGCAATGGGCTATGGTTGTCCTGTTGCATGCTCACACTCCTCCTCTCTACATGAGATTGGTGAAAACGCTGCACTTTTATTCAATCCTCATGACATTAATGACCTAATTAAGACTCTCAAGCGCATGCATGAAGATACTTCTTTGCGATCCACACTGTCTGCCAAAGGTTATGAGCGCTACAAAAGCTTCTCTCTCGAGTATTTTGCTCGAAATTTTGTTAAAATAGTACAAGAAATATATAATGATAATAGGCGTTGACGGCAATGAGGCAAATGTAAAGGAGAAGGTTGGTGTTTCGGTGTATACGCTCGAAATGATACGTTATTTCCATCAAAAAGCTTCACAGTCACAACAGTTTATTATCTATCTTCGTGAAAAACCCTTACCCGATCTACCAAAAGAGATACCGTACTTTACCTATGAAATAGTTAAGGGCAGCCACGCGTGGCGTGATATTGTATTCCCCCTTCATCTCTATCTTAAACCAAAAATCGACATCCTTTTTTGTCCTGCACACTATACTCCTCGCTTTTCCCCAGTACCCACAGTTGTCACTATCCACGACACCTCATATCTTTATTTTAAAGATGAGTTCCTTAAGAAGGATCTATATAAATTGACGTCGTGGTCTAAACATGCTATCCAGACATCAGTTAACGTCATTACAGTGTCCGAATCTACGAAAAATGATGTGTTAAAGAATTATCACATTCCTGCAACAAAGTTAAAAGTAATTCATAACGGATTTGATAAGTCTAAAGAAAGCTACAAGTCATCAGACGGCTCGTTTTCTCTACCGAAAAGCCCCTATCTTTTATATGTCGGAACTATCCAACCTCGAAAAAACATAAAAACACTGATTACAGCCTTCAAATCATTCTATGCGGATAATCCGAAATTTAAGCTTGTTATTGTTGGAAAGATGGGTTGGCTTTTTGGTGATGTGTTTGAATATGTGCTTGAACAAGATCTTGAGGATCAAGTAGTTTTTACAGGCTATGTATCGAACAGTCAACTCGCAGCACTATATGCAAAGGCTGAATGTTTTATGTTCCCTTCTCTATATGAGGGCTTTGGCATTCCTCTCTTAGAGGCTATGCAGCACCGTTGTCCAGTAATCGCATCGAATGCCGCAAGTCTTCCAGAAGTCGGCGGAGATGCGGCATTGTACTTTGATCCGCATGACCCAAAGGATATTGAAAATAAAATGCGCCAGGTAATCGATAAGCCCGATATTCGAAAAACGCTTGTGAAAAAAGGACTAAAAAGAGTACAATTATTTAGCTGGGAGAAAAGTGCAAAAGAAACGCTACAAACGATAATAGACGCATGTTCTCCTACACAATAATCCATGAAAGATCGCACTGGTAAAAAACTTACATTATCTGAAATAGGATCGAAAGCAACTATTCGTGGTATCACAATCTTTAGTGAACTTGGACTTTTTTTTATACATTCATTCAGCTATATCCCCTCACACACGGTAAGACGATTTCTCTATAAATGTTCAGGAATGCGTATCGGCAATGGCTCGACTATTCATATGGGTGCTACTTTCCACAATCCAGGCAACATTTCAATTGGCGACGATACTATTGTCGGCGAAGGATCGCTTCTTGATGGGCGCAATAGTCTTACGATTGGCAATCATGTAGCTATTGCGAGTGAGGTCATGATTTACAATGCTGAACACGATATACATGACAAAGATTTCTCACCTCTTTTAGAACCTGTTGTTATTGAGGACTATGTGTTTATTGGACCTCGAGCAATTATTTTGCCCGGCATTACTGTTGGGAAGGGTGCAGTTGTAGCAGCAGGTGCTGTAGTTACAAAAAGTGTAGAACCCTATACAATCGTTGGTGGTGTTCCTGCAAAGGTAATTGGAAAAAGAAAGTCTACAGAACTCAACTACAAAATCGGAAGAGCGGCTCTATTTCGATAAATTCTCAAACACATTCATAAGATCGAATGCTTGAATATACACAAGTTTTTGAAACATAAAGTAGGTTCGTGCTTCATACACTGCTGAGATTATCACAAACATGATGACGGCGAGTCCAACAAGTTGAGTTTTCTTTCTATCTTTTCTTACCTGATCGTACATCCACATAAACCCTTGACCAGTAAAATACGCAAGGGCAGGAAGGACAGTATATGTGCGCAGCATGTTTGGATTCTCATGAGGGTACGTCAGAAGTGTTGGTAAAAGTCCAATGAGAAGATATGAGATAAAAAATAACTGAAAAAATGTACGATTTGTTTTAACGTAATGAAGTAATCCAAACCCGAAAAACGAATATAAAATGGGATTTAATGCACTTTTATAGGGATAATTGTGTCTTCCATTCACATCACCTTCTCCAAACAACATTTGTATGTTTTTCCACAGGTTTTGTACAAAAAAACTAATTTTTTCAACGATACTTAAATCGGGGTTGCTTAGGTATAGCTGTTGCTGAATACGTATGTCTTGGTGCTGGGTAAAATAAAGAGTAAGCGGTGCAATGAGCATACCAAAAATACTACCAAACACTGCAATATGTAATTTCTTATTCTTTGACACTAAGAATATGAGTCCAAACATGAGTATGGCAAACAATCTTCCTGGTGTATATGAATTGTATGCCAATCCTGTGGCTAACGCTGCGAGAATAAGATAAAAAATATTTTGTGACCTACGGAATAGTAGTGCCGTGTATATGGCAGCAAGCTCAAACATGAGGAGAAATGAGGCTTCAAATGAATATCTTGCAAAGCTGAAATACCACCTCATACTTAATAAGACTATTGCGACAATGAATGCAAATTCAACCTTTACAGGCTTTGAAAAGGGGATAGGAACAAGGACGAATTTTTTATCAAACGCCTCACGAGCAATAAAATAAAACAAAACGGCCGCTATAACACCAGATGCCGCTGATGCAAAGCGAAGCGCAAACTGATTGAGCCCGAATAGGTCAAAAAAGAACAGGATGACGTAAAAATACAAGGTTGTATGGCCTGTAGCCTCGGGTGTGTAAGGTTGGTAAGGTGCGCCTTCAAGATTGAGCGCAAGGTGGATAAAATCTACCTCATCATTGGCAAGGCCTTTGGGAATTTCATTGAATTGAAAGAATATGAGAAATGAGGCTAAGAGCGTAATTATTATTGCGTAAAATAACGTGCGTTTCATGGGTTCATTGTTATTATACATGGAGATTGTTAGTTCAGGAACCACTTTTTCAAACCTATAGTATTTTTTCTTTTTTCCGTTAGTGATTTTTGATATAATATGAACCTCTACGAAATCTTTTGGTACATTTGCTGTGCTACTAGATTTAATAGTTATTTGTACATTGATAATTGGTTTCAAGGATTATTTATAGAATACCCGAGATCAAACAAATCTACAGTTGGAGAAATAAACTTTTCTTGCTGCAGGCTTTTTTGATCTCGGGTACACTCTCGTTCCCGAGGCGATACTTCGCTCGTGCTGACGAACTCCAAGGAGAATTCACACATGCACACACATCGTTTTGTCCCGGTCATCGTGGCTACATCCCTGCTCAGCGCACTCGTTGCCGGCACACTTTTTGTTGCTCGGAACGCTGCTGCTGAACCCATCTCACCCACCTTCAACGTCGAACAGGCCATCAACGAGTCCTTGCCGCAAGCCGTTTCGTACGAGGCTCCGCTGATCATGTCCGCCCACGTTGGACGACTCATCACGGGCACGATCTACTGCTCACAGTGGGACGTCGACCAGGGCTACTACCTGGAGACCTCCCATGGTACCAGGAAGATCGGCGTCCCCGACGGCCCATTTCAGTTTTGGGCCAAGCAGTACATCAACGACACGCTCTGGATGTGGGGTACGACGGCAGATCTGTGCGGAAAGGAGGAGTTGTGGAAGTACTGGTGGGTAAAAGTGCAGTCTACGGACAAGCCTTACCCCGCCGGAAACCCGCAACTCGTCACAGGCAGGCTGAACTATCAGCCCTACAGAATGCCGGAATTCAGACTCGACCCCGTCACTGGACCTCCCGTAAGGCCGTACGTGAATCTCATCGTCGAACACGACCCACGCATGACGGAGCGGTTCAAGCTGCTCAACGGCCAGGTCGTCCAGCTCATGACGATCGAGACGGAAGGCCACTACTCACGCACACAGTACAAGGATTCAATGAAGTACCTCTGGGTGACGCGTGAACAAGGTCGCGCCTGCGACTCGCTCAATGGGCGCGTTCCAAAGGCTCACATTGCTGCAGCACTTGACGATCCGACGAAGGTCAACGGCTGGCTCGAGCTCTTGAACCCGGCGATGTCAGCAGGGCCCGACAACCCCAGCAAGACCTCGCTGTCAATGACCAACATCGGCGCGCCGTACGACCAGCGCTATAACGGCCTGGTTTACAAGGCGGGCTGCCCCTGAAACCAACGCCGCGCCCCGACATCACGTCGGGGCCGGCACGGTTTTTCTTGCTATAATTAGAGCATGAAAGACCTTTCTGTTGTCATCGTATCCTACAATACCATCAAGCTCACAAAAAAAACCATTGAGGATCTCCTTACAGCACTCAAGAAAGAAAGGCTCCAGTGGGAAATAATTGTTGTCGACAATGCATCGATTGACGGGTCTGTTCAAATGCTCGATATGCTTGCGAAAGGTCACCCTGAAATCACTATTCTTAAAAACACGACAAATCTGGGATTCGGTGCTGCAAATAACATGGGTATTAGAAAGGCAAAAGGCGATTTTATACTTCTGTTAAACTCCGACGTTGAAATAAACGAAGCAAATTTTACGTCCCTTATTACATATATGAGAAAACACGAAGACGTCGGTGGTCTCACCGTAAAGGTTATGCTTTCACTTCATACTATCGACCCCGCATCACATCGAGGATTTCCCACAATCTGGCATTCATTTTGTTACTTCTCTGGCTTAGAAAAATTCACCAAAAATATTTCTCCCTTAAATCGATTATTTGGTGGTTACCATATGACATGGGAGAATCTATCAAAAACACATGAAATCGATTCTCCAACTGCAGCATTTTTCCTCATTCCTAGAATGTTGTTGAAAGACATAAAAGGCTTTGACGAGAGCTTTTTTATGTATGGAGAAGATATTGATCTCGCATTCCGCATCAAAGAAAAGGGACTAAAAATTATGTATTATCCAAAATTTAGTGTTGTACATCTTAAGCATCAGAGCGGATTAAAGACGTATGACCATGCGACAAAAAAGGCAACGACACAACATTTTTATGAGGCAATGAAAATATTTTATCGGAAACATTACGCTTCAAAAAAACCAAAAATAGTTTCCTTTATGGTGTACAAAGCTATTGATCTGATGAAACACATTAAATCATCTGCACTGTATGCTAAATAAAAGAATTGGGATTGATGCACGTTTACTTGCACAAACAGGTGTAGGTGTCTACATAAAAAATCTTCTACTTGAGCTGCAACATATCGCCGATCATGCAGTCAAATTTTATGTCTATGTAAGAGATGAGGATAAGAATCTATTACCAAAACTCCCAGATAACTTTGTGCTCAAATCTACAACCGCCCCTTGGCATAGTCTTTCTGAACAAACAGTTTTTCTTCAACAGCTACTTTCTGACAATCTCGATCTTATGCATTTTACCTATTTCAGCATGCCTATCTTATATACAAAACCATTTGTTATAACTATTCATGATGTAATCCCCTTCACACACGCAACTGGAAAAGCATCTACAAAGGGCCCAATTACATATAGCATAAAGCATTTTGCTTATAAAAAAGTCCTTGCAAGCGCTGTACGTCACGCACAAAAAATATTTGTCCCTACAAATGCAGTACGCGATGACTTAGTAAAACTGTTCCCTCATATTAATAAAGATGCTATTGCTACAACTTATGAGGGTGTTGATAAGCATTTAATAAATGCTAAGGAGCGCCCGCCAACAAAGACTTTTCACATGCCTTATTTTTTATACATGGGAAACTATTATCCGCATAAGAATATAGAATTTCTTATTTCTGCATTTAGTAAGGTTGAGGGAGATGCGCATCTAGTTCTCTGTGGGCCAGATGATTTTTTTGCTAAGAATATAGATGCTTTTATACGCTCACAATCACTTGGAAACAAAGTGATACGAATAAATGCAACAACAATTGAAGAACGAGCCTATCTCTACAGACATGCTCTTGCACTTGTGCATCCATCAAAAAATGAGGGATTTGGGTTGCCGCTTTTGGAGGCTGCCTATTTTGACTGCCCAGCAATTGTCTCCAACATACCAGTTTTTCGCGAGGTGAGACCTCGGGCTTCGTTTTTTAATCTCAATGACGAGAATGAACTAGTTACATTAATGAAAAATGCGATTGTGCGGGGTACAACAAAGTCTAACGACAAAGTAGCTCAAAAGTTTTCATTTAAAAAAATGGCTGAGGAAACGTATCATTATTACAGACAGTATTTATGACCAATAATAAACTAGCAATTGTGTATGACTGGATAGACTCATGGGGAGGAGCTGAACGACTTTTATCTATTTTCGCCTCAACCTTCCCTGAGGCAGATTGGTTTACGTTAGTACATGATAGGAAAACGGCCTCATGGGCAAAAGGGCTTGATGTGCACACATCTTTTATGCAGGGATTCCCTTCTTTTTTACGTCACAATCGTTCATTAACGTTACCTTTTATGCCATATGCAGTTGAATCCTTTAATCTAAGTGGTTACTCACACGTGTTGTCTGTAACATCAGCATTTTCGAAGGCAATCATTACACGTCCAGAAACTAAACATGTGTCATATATTTTGTCCCCTCCACGATTCCTATGGTCACATCAAAAGGAGTATGGTACAGCATCCCTTATTGTCAAACCATACATAAACTACCTAAAAAACTGGGATTATATTGCTGCGCGGCGACCAGACAAGCTGATTGCGATTTCTTCAGAGATCGCTGCACGTATTAAAAAATACTATAATCTTGAATCCGAAGTCATTATGCCTCCCTTTGACACTATGTACTGGTCTGATCTAAAACCAAATAAAGATATTGAGCATGATCAAGACAAACCATACCTCTTAGTATCACGACTCGTCCATTACAAACGCGTCGACCTCGTGGTCGACGCATTCAAACATATGCCATCACGCAAGCTGATTATTGTTGGTGACGGAAAGTTGTATAGTTCACTTCGTAGCTCCGCCACACCAAATATCATCTTCATGCAAAATCTTGGTGATAAAGAGCTCGCCGAGCTCTATTTTTCATCCAAGGCATTACTGATGCCCCAACGAGAGGACTTTGGCTACGTAGCTTTGGAGGCACAAGCTTGTGGTTGCCCTGTTATTGCCTTTAAGCGAGGCGGCGCATCTACAACAGTGCTTGACAATGAGACGGGGGTATTATTTGAAAGCCAGACTGTCGATTCCTTGCGAAAAGCACTTGATAAGTTTGAAGAAATTGAGTACGCTATAAGACGTTCGCTCGATGAAAAAGCAAATCAGCATCTTGCTCAGTTTTCATCAACGACTTTTATTAAAAAATTTACTACACTACTTACATGAAAGCAGTAATATTTGCAGGAGGAGTTGGTACACGGCTTTGGCCGCTCTCAAGAAAAAAATCACCTAAGCAATTTGAAAAGGTTATTGACGATAAATCTACGCTTCAACTCACCATCGATTTACTTCAACCAGAAATCAAGCTCAACGATATATACATAGCTACCGGCATGGAGTATGTCGATCTTGTTCACGAGCAGCTTGAGTCAATTCCACACGAAAATATAATTGGTGAACCACATAGAAAAGACGTAGGGCCAGCTGTCGCACTAGTTATGGGAATACTCGCTAAAAAATTCCCCCATGAGCCCGTTGTTGTGCTCTGGAGCGATCATTGGATTCGAAAGCAGGAAAAATTTAAGAAAATACTTATGGGAACAGATCTCTATCTGTCTAGAAATCCAAACAGAATGATTTTTTTCGGACATAAGCCACGATTTGCTTCAGAAAACCTCGGTTGGATTCATACAAAGAATGTCGAGGAATCAGTTGATGGTGTCGATTTTCGTGGTTTCGTTGGATTTAAGTATCGTCCTGATAGAGAAACTGCAGGAAAGTATTTTGCAAACGAAGCGTATTGTTGGAATTTAGGAAGCTTTGCCTCTACTCCCGCATTCATCTATTCCCTATTTAAAGAATTTGAACCCAATGTCTATGACACTGTCGAGAAAATACTCAAAGTATACGAAAACGAAGACGTGGGAGAGTTTGCTGATCTCTATGCACAAATTCCGAGCATACATATGGATAATGCGATATCTGAACGAATTCGACCAGAGCTCGCTCGTGTTGTTGTTGATGACATTGGATGGAGTGATGTCGGTGCCTGGGAGGCTCTCAAGGAAGCACTACAAAACTCGGATAGCGATAATGTGACTCTTGGAAATGTGATGCTCCAAGAATGTGAAGACTCATTAGTCTATAACTATCAAGGTGAAAAGCTTGTCGTTGCTATAGATATAGAAGACGGACTCATTATAAATACACCAGACGTCCTTCTCATCACAAAGAAATCATCTGTGCCAAAAGTGAAAAAGCTTGTAGAGTCTTTTGAGGGTACTGAGCATGAAGATCTTACCTAAGCTTTAGGTTGGTCAATTGTCTAATAAATTCGTAGACATCAAAGTTCTGATGACTCCGCGTCGCATTATCGACGTATCCAAGGATCATCAAGCAATTCCCTAAATACACCTCCTCCATTGGGTTGTCTAATTCTTTGATATTATTGAGTTTCTTAAAGTATGCGAGCGTCGCATCAAAAATTTGCTCTTCAGGCTCGTTCTCTGGTAATATTTTTTGCAAAAATTGCAATGCAACATACATTTTTTGTAATCGATGACTATCCTCTTTTATTTTAGAGTAACCATATACAAGTTCAGTCTCCGACAGGTATATTCTGCCGTCCTCATTGCGATAAGAAATCGAAAGATAATTTCCTGTTTCAAGATGTGACAAGCGTCTACTTTTAATATTTCGAACGCCATACGCAAAGATATACATTTTTCCACTAGATTCGGAAAAAAAGGTGAGTGATACATTTTGATTAGGAAGTCGATGTTTTTTTAAGACGATGCCGCGATCAACCGCATGCTTAAGAGTTTTCATGAAGCAAAATTACTTTCCACCAGAGTAGGAAATGTCTCGTACGAGCTTTGTGTCGAGTACTTTTTTACCGTTTATTGTCGCCGTAAATGCATGGCCGGCTGTCCCTGGTTGTTTTTGAACGAGAAGATCATATTCAGCCTTATTCTTAACTTTAAACGGCAGCTCGTAAGATATCTTTACCGTAGCCTTACCCATTGGTTGAACACCTAAGAATCCTTCGAATACTGTTTTACCAAGCTCGTCATACGTTAATGTTTTCTTCTCTGATCCAGTGAAAGATATGAGCTTACTTCCCTCTGGCACATATACGCGAAGCCAGTTACGAAGTGTCGCATTAATACATAGGCCTCCAACACCAAGCTTCTCACTTTCTTCGAGGCTACAGTTAGAATGTTTATAGGGATTTTTGTAATCAATGGTTAACGATCGTGTAACTGTGCCATCATTATCAATTTTTGTGTCAGATTGTATAGAGTGTTGAACAAAGAGATTAGATTTTGCGCCGGCAAAATTTGTGTCATTTATATGAAGATAATCCTGATTCTCAACATTTCGAATTCTACCTGCAAAGTTTAGTGCAACCAATGATTCTTGAATTTCCTTATCTTTCATATCCATAAGAATATGTTTCTCGTTCAAGTTTTTCATCAGAACCTCTTGTGCAAGTTGACCCCAATATTTACTTGGTGAAAAGCCGAGGGCTTTTTGCATAATTGCAAAGAGCAGATCACCCAAAATGCCTTTTCTGTCGGCCTTAAGATACGCCACTGGTCTATCGATTTCATCAAGGAGTTTATAAATTGCTTGTGGGCAGTCGCATCTCTTATCAATAGTGGCTGAAAAGTTTGTACCTCTTGCCTGAGTATCACCGAGAATCTTTAATGCGTCAACAAGAACATATGTATCCATCGCAATAATCCCATCATATGCAACTTTTTGACCGCTTAGTTGGTAGAGACTATCAAACAACTTATTAGACTCAGCAAAGTCCGGTGATATATTACTATCACGAATATTAAACTGACTTACACCTTTATGATAGGTAAGAATTTTCTCTGGTGCTTTAGGATGTTTAGCAATAGAGGCATCGAGCGTATAGATATCATCTGATCGCGTCACTTCAAACTTTCCTTTATTAACTTTAAAAATAGCATACGCTGTCAAGAATCCTCCAGTTGGACGAAGTTCTTTATCGTTCATAAAGAGAATGAGGTACGTTTTTTCCTCTTTAGCTCCAAGAAAGTCGGGCAGATTCTTCAGGAATGGTTTTGCATCTACAAAAAGCGAAGCAACACCATCAAATTGGGTAATACCTTTTTTAATTGTCTCACGTAGCTTTATCCCCTTTATCTCTGTTGGATAGCGATTTGGATCTATCTTATCGACTCTAATACGTGCTTGATCGATGTCTTCTGCTATTGCATCAACATCTTTCACAATGGTATCAAGTGTTAAAACTGCTGTCTGCAATCTTAGTTCTGCTGGTTTATCTACAAACGATGTGTCTGTTCCTTTCTTAAAGCCAATAAGGTCTGCGTGTGGCTCAATTGCAGAAATTGTTTTCTTTGCTGCGTTTATTAAGTAACCCCCTGCATCAACAGCATTGTTTAGATCTCTTCCATAGCCTCCGAGGAACGGAATTGGCTTAATCCAGTAGAGTTTTTGCGCTTCTTTCTTAAAATCATTAAATTTAGCTTCTGTTACATTAAGTTCCTTCTGCATCTTCTCAAGGTCGTTCTCTTTAAAAGCGGCATTTACTAACTTCCCAGCCTCTGCTACATCTTTTGCCTTAGCCTGCATATTTTGTGCTGGTACAAATATACCGAAATAGCCTACAAGTCCTAAAACGATTACAACCACAAGCAGTGTGAAGGCAATAATGCCCACTTTTTTTCTATCCAATGAAAATTTAACACCTGATTTTCTCCTGAATGGTCTTCTTTTTTCGAGTAGTCCTAACATGATGCTATTTAGATTGCCCCCTTACCTGAGATCATTGCCCAAGGGGTCTTTAATATAATTTTAAGATCTTGCCACAAAGACATATTATCCACATATTGGGCGTCTATTGCAACCCTTTTGTCAAAATTAACATCGGATCTGCCTGAAACTTGCCATAGGCCAGTTATACCTGGTCGAACCGACAACACCTTTCTCACCAGTTTTTTAGTTTCAGGGTACTTCTTTTGCTGCTCGTCTAACTCATCAGGATAGTATGCCCTGGGTCCAACAATACTCATCTCACCTTTAAGCACATTCAAAAATTGAGGAATTTCGTCGATAGAGTGTTTACGAATGTATCTTCCAACTGGTGTAATGCGCGGATCACCCTTTAACTTATAGCTACCATTTTTATACTGCTCATAAAGCTGTTTAAATTTCTCATCTTCTCTGAGTAGTTGATGTGCATTGAGTATCATTGATCTAAATTTATACATTTTAAATGGTTTTTGATCCTTTCCGATACGATTTGGAACATCAGCGAGTATTGGTCCTTCACTAGTCAGCTTGATGAGTATAGCCGCGATAATAGATATGGGGAAAAACAGTATGCTTATGACAAGTACGAGTACGATATCAATGAGGCGTTTAATGTATAAATTATAGAATGTTCCTTTTAACATAATGCGATGCACATTATACATCATAGCACATGCCTTATAAGCCCGTGGCTTAAAAAGGTCGTATCCTATGATATAATGAGTTTTGACTCGGGGTATAGCTCAGATGGCTAGAGTGCGCGCTTTGGGAGCGTGAGGTCGTGGGTTCGAGTCCCGCTACCCCGACAGACTTACTTTTTCTTCACGATAAAATACTCTTCTTTCGGCAGGCTCTGAAGATGCTTCTCAACAGTCTCCATATCGCTTCTCTGGGAGGTATGACAATGCATCGAGGCAATTCGCTCATCCCAAACATCTGAAACATCAACAATTTCATCAACTTCATCTCGACCATATCCATCTGGAAAGTAAATAAAGTAATTTTTTATCAAATCACGATGCTCTTTACTTATGCAAAAGTACCAGAGCTCTTCTACATAGTCCAACTTTTCAAATAGATACGACGTAGTCAAAGAAATCACAACATGGTCAATATGTCCAGAAACACCTCTTTGTTCGAAAGTTAGGAGCCTTTCTTGTTTATGAATATCAAGAATGTTACGAATGTCATCTACAAGTGTGTGATATGTATTGTTCGAAAGCGTCCCGTCGCCATAATGCAGGAAAAAAACCTTAGTAATACCTAAAATCTTTGTTGATGATGCAATCTCTTTTTCACGAATATTTCCTAGCCCACCTATATCACCTGATGTTGCACAAATAATATACACATCATGATTTTTAGAAAGTTTTGCAAGTGTTCCCCCAGGGCCGAATGATTCATCGTCAGGATGAGCAAAGATAGCAAAGATATTGGCCATACGTGTATTATAATATAAGGTTAAGGCTGGGTAGCTCAGTGGTTAGAGCGGTCGTCTCATAAGCGACAGGTCGGGAGTTCGATCCTCCCCCCCGCCACCCTACATTTCAAGTTCAGCACGAGCGCTTCTTTGGACAGTATCAATATCTTTAGCCTGTGCTTCGAGACCCTTATAAAATGCTGCAACACCAATCATAGCAGCGTTATCGCCATATAGTTTTTTTGTATAGGGAAAATGTATAGTAACTCCACACTCACTCGCAGTTTTTCTCAATAAATTTCTCAAATACTCATTCGCACCTACGCCACCACCAACCAGAATGGACTTTACTTCAAACTGCTTAAGTGCCGCTTTCACTTTAATAGCTATGCTGGCGAACACCGTTTTCTGAAAGGATGCAGCTAAGTCTGCCATGTGTTCAATGCGCGCTTCTTCACCCATCTCACGAACCGCATATAGAAGCGCTGTTTTCACTCCAGAATATGAAAAATCTAGGTCTTTACTTTGTACCATCGGAATAGAAAGCTTAAGAAAAGTTTCGTCGCCCGATTGTGCGAGGCGCTCTATTACAGGCCCGCCGGGATACACCTGTTCATTCAAAATAATGCGTGCAGCTTTATCAAGTGCCTCGCCCGCTGCATCATCACGTGTTGTCCCAATCACTTCATATGATGTGTGCTTTTTCATATACACCATCTCCGTATGTCCACCCGATACCAATATTGCAAGACTAGGAAACGCAATATTTTTCTTCGGACTTCCTTTGCTATTTTTAGCAAAACAGGAATATATATGGCCCTCCATATGATTGACGGGAATGAGTGGCTTCTTATATTCAGTCGCGAGCTCCTTTGCTTTATTAATGCCAACACCAAGCGCAATCGCAAGTCCTGGACCATAGGTTACAGCGATTGCGTCAATATCATTGATACTTATTTTCGACGACTTCAACGCCTTATCGACAATACCATCAATGCGCTCCTCATGATTTCGTCGCGCGATATCTGGCACAACACCGCCGAATTTTTCATGCATAAGGATCTGAGAGAAGGTTACGTTTGAAAGAATACAGTCATTGCTTGTTACCGCTGCGGCAGTCTCATCACAGGAAGTATCTATTGCAAGAATATTCATTGCACAAAGTTTTTTTGAATAGTAATATGTCTTGAGGATTCACCGGTATAGTCTATATTTATAGAAACACAATTCATTGCGTTATTAAACTTATTCAAAAATTCCTCAGATTTCTCACTCCATTCAATACACATGACATTTCCAGGTTTCAAAAATTCCTCAATTCCTAAATGATCAAACTCTGAAGTATCTTTTAGACGATAAAAATCTGCGTGAATAAATTTTTTCACTGGATCCTTATGCGCATCATAATCATAGTAAATAACAAAGGTTGGCGACACCACTTTCTCAACACCAAGAAATGTCGCCATAGACTTTACAAATACCGTTTTTCCAGCTCCTAACGTTCCGGTAAATACAAAAACAAGCGGTTTTTCTTTTGCGCGCGCATAATATTTCTCTATAACATTGCTCGCGATAGTCTTTGTATCTTCTTCGCTTTTAGAATCATATTCCTCTTTTTCGCTTTGCAGTTGTAAAAGAGTGCCAAAATCCCCTTCCCGCAATATGGAAAGAGTATCTTTCGTCATATCGACCACAGTTGATGGTTTTCGTTGCGGCAGCTTTCCGGCATCAATGATGAGATCAATCATTGACTTTTTTTCATCAGAAAGAGCGTTTAGAAGTGCATCAACTGAATAATGAGGGGATTGACCCGCACGATTTGCTGAGGTCGCTGTAAGCGGGGTTCCATAGCTGTTCACCAACTCATTTACCAGATCATTTTCGGGAATGCGAACGCCCAGCGTTCCTTGTTCAGATTCCAAAAGCTGACTCGTATTATGTAATGAAGGTAATACTAACGTATACGGCCCAGGCAATAAAGATGACAATATAGCTATTTGAGAAGGCGATGTTTCCACGAATTTTTGTAACCTTTGCATTGTACCCACAAATACTGAGATGGGTTTTCCTGGAGGACGTGATTTAAAATATATCAGTTTTTGAACTGCCTTCTCATTACACGCATCAACTGAAACCCCATACACCGTGTCAGACGGCACAATAACTAAGCCGTCATTATGGAAAATTTTAAGTGCTTGATCGATGACTTCATCCTTATTTTTTGTTGTCAATGACAATATTTTCATAGGTTTCGTTACTCAAATTCTATCAGAATCTGTTACAATAGGGTTTCTATGGCAAACCCAGTTCCGTCTAAAAAACAATCATTTGATCTGAAATTTAAATTCAATATTCGTACTGTTTTTGTAAGCATCCTCGTGCTTATGTTTATTTTCACTGCTATAGCAGGCAGTTCTGGTCTGGAGAATTTTATCAAAGAAAAACCAATTAGTGCAGTCATTGGGGATATTAAGGCGGGTAAAGTGGAAAAAATTGAGCGAACGGGCAACTCATTCATTGTTAGTTACAAAGATGGCGGAAAATCTGTCACAAAAAAAGAAGCAGAAGATAGTTTCAGAAAAATACTTCAAGAATCGGGTATTGACCCAGAAAAAGTAAATATTGAAGTAAAAACTAACGATGATACTTCTCTTTTATCAAGTTTTGTTATTAATGTTATCCCTACTCTGCTTGTTATTATCTTTTTTATGTTTATTTTTCGCCAAGCAAGAGGCGCTCAGGATTCTATATTTTCTTTTGGTCAAGCAAAATCAAAACGCTATTCTAAAAAAGTATCAAGTGTCACCTTTAAAGATGTTGCAGGTGTTGACGAAGCAAAAAAAGAGCTAGAAGAGATCGTCGACTTCTTAAAGAATCCAAAAAAATATAGTAAATTGGGAGCGCGTTCTCCGAAAGGTGTCATTCTTGTCGGTCCTGCAGGAACAGGAAAAACACTGCTTGCAAAGGCAGTCGCCGGCGAAAGTAATGTACCGTTCTTCTCGATCGCCGGTTCCGAATTTATGGAAATGTTGGTGGGTATTGGTGCGTCGCGAGTGCGCGATTTGTTTGCAACCGCAAAGAAAAATGCGCCCGCAATAATCTTCATTGACGAGATCGATGCTATCGGGCGCACACGATCTGTTGGCGCAATGCCAGCACATGATGAACGAGAGCAAACCCTAAACCAAATTCTTGTCGAAATGGACGGGTTTGCACCAAACGATAAAGTTATTGTTATCGCAGCGACTAACAGAGGCGATCTCCTCGACTCTGCCCTCCTTCGTCCCGGTCGATTCGATCGCCGTGTTATGGTTGACTATCCTGATGTAGAAGGGCGCAAAGCAATTCTTGCTATCCATGCACGCAACAAACCTTTTGATAAAGATGTGTCGTGGGACAAGATAGCGCGCCGCACCGTCGGCTTTTCGGGAGCCGACATTGAAAATATGTTAAATGAAGCAGCTATCTCTGCAGCACGTAATAATCGATCAACGGTTACCATGGACGACATGGAGGAAGCTGCCACCAAGGTGAAGCTTGGACCAGAAAAGAAACGTCTACAGTCGGATCTTGATAAGAAAATTACCGCATATCACGAAGGTGGACATGCAATCGTCACTCATTTTCAGCCAGATACCGACCCTGTTCATCGCATCTCGATCGTATCGCGCGGTATGTCACTTGGCCACACGCTTATTCCACCAAGTCAAGATCGCCTTCATCAAACAAAAACCCGTCTACTCCATATGATTACCTCAATGTTAGGAGGACGTGCTGCTGAAGAAGTAATATTTAATGAGATTACGACAGGTGCTTCCAATGATTTTGATCAGGCTACCTCTATTGCACGTGCAATGGTTGTCGATTACGGCATGAGTGATCTTGGACCAGTTAATTATGGCGCGAGCCAGGACATCACAAACTGGGGTGGCTATTATGGCCAAAACTCAATTTCTGAGGAGACTATGCACCTTATTGATCTTGAAATTCAAAAAATTATTCAAGCATGCTATAAAGATGCCGTTGCCCTTATTAAGAAACATAAAACAAAACTTGATAAGGTTGCCGAAGCGCTCGTAAAAACTGAAAGCCTTGATGAGGATGAATTCGTCGCCATCGTAGGAAAAAACGTATGAAGAAACTGCTTATCATAGATGGTAACGCATTAATGCACAGAGCCTTCCATGCCCTTCCTGACTTCAGTAGTAAAGATGGTGTTCCCACGAATGCGATCTATGGTTTCGCAGGCGTTTTGCATAAGGTACGCAAAGAACTCCAACCGGATAATATCATGGTCTGTTTTGACCATCCCGCCCCTACCTTTCGCGACGCACTTTTTAAGGAATACCGTACCCAACGGGCTAAAACTGACGATAGCCTCATAAAACAGTTTCCTATTGTTCGCGAGTTTCTTACCGCAGCAGGGATTCTATATATTGAAAAAGAAGGTTTAGAGGCTGACGATCTTATCGCAATTGCTGTTAAAAAGGCAGAAAAAGAAGGTTTTACTACTATAGTATTAACTGGCGACAAAGATATCTTTCAGTTAGTTAGTAAACATACATTTGTATTAACGCCACAGATCGGTATGAGCAAGGAAGGAACGTTGTATGATGAACAAAAAGTCAAAGAAAAATTTGGTGTTGATCCAATACATATTCCAGATTATAAAGCTCTTGTTGGTGACCCATCAGATAACTATAAAGGTGTTCCTGGCATAGGACCAAAAGCAGCATTAGATTTGCTAGGAAAATACAAAACTGTTGAAAATCTGTACCATCATATTGATGAGTTACAAGGTACTAAAGTCCACGATTTACTCGTTACACATAAAGAAAGTGCACTTCTCGCAAAACAGCTCGCGGTATTGATAGCTGAAGATGAAGAGGTTAAGCTAGAACTTGAAGCGACCAAATTTGAACAGTATAATGAAGCTCTAAGGGGATTTTTTGATGCTTATAACATAAGATCTTTACAACAACGTTATTTTGCAGATCAAAAAAGTTCGCCGGCAAAAAAAGAGGCTAAAAAAACTGCCGGCGCCCAACTAGATCTTTTTTAATATGAACATAAAAAATATTCAAGGTCTTCAAATTCTTGATTCGCGAGGGAATCCAACAGTGAAGGCTTTCGTCGAACTTGAGAACGGCATTATAGGCTCAGCATCGGTACCGTCAGGCGCTTCAACAGGATCCCACGAAGCACTTGAACTTAGAGATGGGGACAAAGCATATGGTGGCAAAGGAGTAATGAAGGCAATAAAGCATATTAACACTACCATCTCCGATGCACTTAGAGGAATGCCGATCGACAATCTTGAAAAACTCGATACGGCGATGCTTCTCCTTGATACTTCACCTCAAAAAAGCACCATCGGTGCAAACGCTATGCTTGCAGTTTCTATGGCTCTAGCTCGAACACTTTCCCTCTTCCAAAATCAACCATTATGGAAAACGCTCCACGAACAATATTTTGCCTCATACGAAACAGGTTTTCCACGATTGCTCGTAAACGTCATCAACGGTGGTGCTCATGCAAACTGGACTGTAGATTTTCAAGAATATATGTTTATCCCCCAATCACAAAGCCCCAAAGACGCAGTGCGCCAAGCATCAGAGATTTTTCATGCACTTCGTTTACTATTAATTGAAAAAGGCACTTCAGTTGGTGTTGGCGATGAGGGCGGATTTGCGCCGATACTTTCAAATAATACCGAGGGATTCGCGCTTATTTCTGAAGCAATCGCAAATGCAGGTTACTCGCGAGAAAATACAGATCTCGGTACCGATATCGCTGCCAGCGAATTCTATAAAGATGGAACATATATATTAAAAAGGGACAACAAAACGTTATCTTCAAAGGAACTTAAAGAGTATTACAGTGAACTCGACTCACAACACCATCTCTTACTTATGGAAGATCCTTTTTTCGAAGATGATATGGATAGTTTTGCAGATTTAACACAAACCTTCGGCTCTTCGCACATAATTGTAGGAGATGATTTTTATGCAACAAACTCTGAAATAATAAGTCGTGGTATTGAAAATAATGCAACAAACGCAGTTCTTATTAAGCTTAATCAAATCGGAAGCGTGTACGAAACTGCTCAAGCTATTCGCATGACAAAGGAAGCCGGATGGAAGGTTATAGTCTCTCATAGATCGGGTGAAACTGAAGACTCATTCATTGCAGATCTTGCCGTCGCTTGCGGAGCAGATTTTATAAAAACTGGTTCTATGTCTCGTTCCGAACGACTTGCAAAGTATAATAGACTCATCGAAATCGAAGCGCGTGAATTCTCAAAGTAATGCCTTTACTTTTGTCAGCGCTTCATTCAATGTAATATTTTTGAGAGTAGCACCAGCAGCATTCTTATGTCCCCCACCCCCGAGCGCCGTAGCTAATGTCGACACATCGAACGCAACGTCTCTTGACCGGAATTCCAATCTAAAAACGCGCTTTTCTTCTTCAATGATTAAAATACCGAGTTTTGTTCCTTCAATTTTGCTTAGATAATACACGACGAATTCATTTTTATGAGGAGATTTTCCATAAGTTAGCCACATATCATTTGGAATCGTAATAATAAGTGCATCTTTATATAATTCGGCTTGAGAAAATGCCTGACTCATAAACTGAAGTTCTGCTATATCCATTGAGCCTACAATGTTTTTTTTGATAAGTTCATAGTCAGCCCCATAACGAATAAGTTCTGCAGCACTCTGCAATACTTCTGGTGACAAGCCATACATAAAAAATCCTGTGTCACCAGCAATGCCGGTAAGCAATGTCGTCGCACGAACTTTAGTAAGTGGTTTATTTAGCTGCTTGGCTATTTCGAAAAGCATTGAACAGGTAGAGGGAAAGTATTCCTGTGTATCAACGATATTGACAGTTCCCCATCCTTTGTTGCTTATGTGGTGATCAATGACTACTGTTTGTAATGATTCTGGAATTGGTGAAGAGAAACCGTGTCTGTCAGCTGATGACATATCCAGTGCCCAGAATACGTCATAATCGCCCCAGGAAAACTCCTTTGAGGGGACGTAACGAATGCTCTCGAACCCTTGGAGAAATTTTAATGCTGCAGGAGGTTCATCTGCCGACACAATATCTACTTCATGACCATATTCCCTAAGTATGTCGGCCCACAAAAGATTACTTGCAACAGAGTCAGGGTCAGGATGACGATGGAGCGTAAGAATTGATGTCCTCGGTTTCTCTAATAAAAGGTTTAGTGTTTGAATGTTTGAGGCAATAATGCTTTCAATATTTTTGGAAATCATATGAGGTTATTAAGGATATTATACGACAATATTGGCTTCAATCTGGTATAATCAGAATATCCTATAAGATTTTAGACGAATGTATTAGATTTTCTAATCTATTTATCCGAATTCTTCCTAAGACTTATTAATAATAGTGGCGTATGACAAACTTATTCTATAAAAGAAAAACAATAAATGGCGAAATCGAACTTAAAGGCATTGGTAAAAGTACTCGGATGGTGCTCGCTGAGGCTGAAAAACATGGTATTGTTTGGGTAAATATGCCTTTTACGAAGACATTTAAACTTCAACATCTCGATTCGGTTAAGTTTTTTCACGGTCAAATTCCTTCAGAAACAACAGAGTACGCACATTACTGCTGTGCTAATAAAGATATTTCGAATAGTTTGCTCGAAGCAGCTGGACTGTCTGTAAGCAAGGGTCATATATTGAAACATACAGACAGTCCTAAAGATCGTACACTTCTCTTCAGAAAACTCCAAAAGCCCCTTGTAGTAAAACCCGCAAACTCTCTACGTGGAAATAATGTACATGTCAATATCACTTCTCATTATAAATATAAAAAGGCAATAAACGAAATTTACGCGAACCACAGCCAACGAAAAGTTAATATCCTTGTTGAGGAAATGTTTGTTGGGAATGAATATAGAATTTTAGCAACACAAGATAAGATATTGAGTGTCATTCACCGCATTGCTGCAAATGTAGTAGGTGATGGAAGTTCGACTATTAAAGCGCTCATAGCTAAAAAGAATCTTGATCCAATTAGAAAAGAAGTGTCTACCTATCATAGTATTATTATCGACAAGCAAGTTCGAGGATTTCTAAAAAAACAAAATCTTTCACTTATGACAATTCCAGAAAAAACGGAAAGAGTATTCCTGAGACCCCAGGGCCCATTAGATATTAGCCAGGGTGGCGATACGATTGATGTGATGGATGAGATTCATCCAAGTGTAAGAAAAATTGTTAAAAAAATAATGAAGAATTTACCAGGATTATCGCTGACTGGCATTGATTTTATGACTGAAGATATTCATGCGCAACAAACAGCCGATAATTATAGAATAATTGAAGTAAATGCATCTCCAAGTTTAGATTGGAATGAATATCCTCTAGAAGGTCCTCAGAGAAGAGTTGCCTACGAATTTCTAAAAATTATGTTCCCAAACTTGAATTAAACTTTACGTAGTCAAATTTACGGTTGATTCCAAAATAGTTTATCTGCGAGTGATTGGGATGTCTTTGGTGTCGCTTTTCCTGGGTTACCGCTCATAATAATGGTGTCCCCACTGTTATTATATGCATCAAGTCCACCTGCATATACGAGGATAAGTGCGGCGGGGCCATTAGCATAAGCCGCATCAGCATCATCTATCATATCTTGAACAATAATCGGGCATCCGAACGCAGCACAATTAAGCTTTGCTGTCACAAGCTGTTGTAAGAGTTGCATTCGCGCTTTGTCGATCGAAGTTCTATTTTTGTTTTGGGTTGTTTTTGGAATGCTTGAGTAATATGCTCCGTACAAGATGCTACTTCCTGGATTTGTAATATTAGTAATCAATCGTGAATGTATACCACTCACACCAACTTGCATACCACCTCCAAAGTGCGAGCCAAAAACACTGTTAGTGTAGGCTGTGTGCGTCTGCCAGAAACCCTGAGTTCTCGTTGGACCAAGCTTTCTATTCGTAAATGTACAGATCACCGATGTACCAGGATGAAGATTTATGACAACGCCGTTATCTACGCTAGTAACTTGATATGGATTGTCCTCACCATCAATACAACTAACTCCTTGCAATTGCCAAAACGCATTTGCCTGTGTTTCAAGAATAGTATATGCTTCGTTTGCTTGTAGATTCGTAAAGCTCGCTGAATTCGACAGCACTCCTGCATCAACAATGCCCTGAACACCTTCATCATCATCGAGGGAGAATGAACCGATTCCACCGTTACCGGTAAAGTTAAAATCTTGCGCATCGTTTTCAATTGCATCCTTAATAATTGTTATTGATCCTCTTCTTGAATTAGTAAAGGTACAGGTGACAGTTTCACCAGGTTCGACTTCGAGACTATCAGGCGATTCTCCATTATCACAAACTCCTCCATCTGAGTCCCACCCCTGGACAGCAGTTTCAACAATCGAGTACATTCCCGCTGGTACCTCCTGGTCATTTGGGGCATCTTCATCTTTTATACTAAAGTCGGTGTAATTACTGCCTGAAACGTCAAAGAAGAAGCTTTGAGCTTCACCACTCGGGAGTGTAACCTTATCAACAATGATGTGTCCTTTTCTTGTATTGGTAATAGTGCATGTTTTATTTTGTCCAAGTGTAAGCGTTACAGTTCCATCAACAGCACAATCACCTCCAATTTGTCGAGTGTAATGAGAAAGATCTGAACCAGCTACGGCGGTTTCAGATACAGTGTAGGTTCCAGCCACGAGAGCAATTGAACCCGTTGATCCTCCGTCTCCTACATTTCCACCAGTTCCTTGAGTTACTCCATCAATCTGAAGATTGAACTTTCCTGTATCCGTCGAGGGAACAAGTTCTTTAATTACTGTTAATGTTGGTGCAATGTCATCATTTGTTATGGTACACGTTGCGGATTGTCCGAGTCCAAGAGTAATGTCGCTACCATTTTGGGTCCCACCTGTACAGACCCATGTACTTGGAGCATAACCTGCGACACCTCCTGTTTCAGAAAGACTGTATGTACCTGCATCAAATGAATTTCCGTTTGCTACCGAAGGACCTGCACCACTAAATCCGGTTGGTCCATCTGCATTGAGGTTCCATGCGGATGCTACCGCTGTTCCCCCATGGTTGTTAATTACTGTTTTTTGTAATGTGAGCGAAGGAGCTTGATCATCGTTTGTGATAGTACAAGTGGCCTCATCACCAATCCCTAGAGTGATCGAATTTCCAGGGACTCCCGAGTCATCATTCTTAACACACACATATTGTGATGCTGAATATCCTTGTGGACCGTCTTCCTCTCCTAATGTATAAGTGCCTGCCATGAATTCACTATCGCTATCGACTGGCGATTGGCCACTAAGATCTGTTTCAGATCCGTCGGCAGTGAGGGTCCAGTCGGTTTCTACTGCAGTACCGCCATTGTCGTTAATTACTTCTTTTCTTAAATGTAATACAGGAGCGATATCATCGTTGGTTATAGTGCATGTTGCAGATCCACCATTGGGGATATCAATATCTTCACAATTGTCATACGTTGTTTCATATCCATCAACTGCTGGTTCGACAACATCATACATTCCGGCATCAACGATCATAGAATTACTTCCATCCGTTTCAAATGGAACTGCATCACCTTCGTTTATTTTGAAAGTAAAATCATCAACCTCTAGCTTCCCGCCATTATCGTTTACAACAACCTTCTCAACTATGAGTGTTGCTGGCTTATCATCATTTGTAATGATACATTCCTTTTCATCTCCAACTCCTAAGACTACATTTCCATCTACATCACAGTCGCCGCTAATAACCGAGGTGTAACCAGAATCTTCTGTTTCGCTCACCACATAAGATCCAGCATCAAATCCGTTTTCATCTCCACTTGTTACACCTGTCGTATCGACAAAGAGCGGAAAGTCAGAAACATCCTTTGTACCACTATTATCGTTAACTACAATCTTGGTAACTATAAGTTTTGGCTGAATATCGTTATTCGTCACTGTACAAACTGCAGTATCATCTGGCTCCAATGTAATTGAATTACTCACCACCGGAGCACCACTGTTCTTTACGCAACTATATGTGCCACCTGTATAACCAGAAGGTCCACCAGACTCTGAAAGTGTATATTCACCTGCATCTACAGCGGCATTTGTTACTGCACCACTTCCAGATACTCCAGAAATTGGGGTTGCACCTTGTGCACTGAGCGTCCATGCTGAAGGTAGTGCTGTTCCACCGTCATCATTTGTGACTTCTTTAATCAAGGTTAGATGTGCTTGCTGAAGCGTATTGGTAAAAGTACAAGTAAATACATCACCTTCTTCAACATCAAGTGTTGCTGTGCGGGACAAAATATCAGTTGACTGACTACCAGTACCTTGTACTGAACAGGTGAGGTTTGTAAGAGTCCAACCAGGAGTAATTTCCTCGGTGATGGTCATTTCACCGAATGTAGCTATATCAGAAAATATTTTTGTATTTGATAATGTACCATCATTGTCATCATCAAGGCTAAATGAGCCAAAGCCATCCGTAGTGTTAAATGCAAAGTCTTGAGAATGATTAGGCACCGCGTCTTTTACAATTGTGATTGAAGCAGGAAATATTATTGCCTCTGCAGAGAGTGATCTGTCTTGGTTCCCACCCTTTCCATCAATATCAAGCAATCGCATATGGTAAGGAGATCCAGTAATTGAAATCGCGGAGTTGGTTAATCCCCAATCATCGCGAGTTGCAATATGGCCACTCCACGCAAGTACAGGATTATCTACTGTTGACGTGAATTCAATAACGATACTTGTAGAACTATCACCTGCATAGGAACCTGAGATTGTATATCCTGAAACTGCTGTTATATTTCCACCAAACAAAGTCAGTTCACCTGGAATTTGAACAATATCATCTCCATTACCTGCGGTTTCATCTTGTCCTGCTAAAACTTTAGCGTCAAGAGGTATAGGTGCAGTATCAAAAGTACCACCACACCCCGTCACTCCAGAACAGGGATCTGCATCAGTTTCGGTCTCTTTATATGTGCCAATATAATCAACAGCGTGTTTCCCATTTTTTGTCGTGTCCCATTCAATAGTAATAGTGTGAGGATCACCAATCGAAACATCATCCATTTTAATTCTGTATGGCACAAAATCACCTTCAAGATAGTGGGCTTTACTCTCTCCTAAATTTCCATTAACCCAGTTGGCTCCGGTGCAGATTTCTGGCGTCTTACCAACGCCTCCATTTGCACACTGATCAATATCGGCTGATGCTTGGTGCTGTTGTGATTGTGGTACTTGAATTGAAACTGATTGAGTTTTTTCAAGGATTTCAGGTGTAGGAGATGTTGATTCTTGTGCTCGGACTAAACTTCCAAATGAGGAGAAAATAAGTACAAATACTGCAATATAGGACACAAACATCTTGTTGAAATTAATTATCATGCTCATTGGAATATTCTTATAGTAGTTAAACAAACTACACATTTCAAGAGGATTATAGTGATTAAACCAAAGAAGCGTTTTCTTGATGTTCAGGCGAGTTAATTAGACCACACTTCTTATATTTTTTCCCAGATCCACACCAGCATGGGTCATTGCGACCAGGTGTTTTTTGTTGTTTTGGAGCTTGTTGATGTGGAGTTGATTGTTTTTTTGGTGCCATAGGGCCTTCAGCGGATGCTGCATGTAGATGGATTTTCGGTGTTTTTTGCTCAGCTTCTTTAATATCTTTTGTCGTTTCTTCTGTATTTACTTGCACCTGAAACAGACGACGCACCACATCATAATATACGTCGCTCAATAATTTCTCAAACATGCCAAACGCTTCATTCTTATATTCTGTCAATGGATCAAGTTGTGCATACCCTCGAAGATTTATGCCTTGACGAAGATCGTCGATGGCAGTAAGGTGATCAGTCCAGAAATGATCAATAGTATCAAGAAAGAGATAGCGTTTTACATCTGTCCACAATTCATAACCAACTTCTTTCTCTCTTTTTTTGAGAAGTGTTGAGAATTCATTCAAAATAATGTCACGAATTGCTTCCTCACCGATCGCTCCAGCTAGTTTTTCATTAAGCTGCTTCGATGTTGCTGGCAACAGGTTGTCTAACTCTGAAACTAATCCAGACATATCGGGCTCTTCGGTAAGTAGTACAAATGTATTTATAAGGCTCGTTACTTGGTTATCTATTGCAATCGTTACCTCTTCATTTAGTTTTTCATCATTTTCTGCTGTCGATTCTAAAATATGGCGACGCATACCATACAGAATTTCACGTTGTTTATTGAGCACATCATCATACTCCACAAGATTTTTACGCATATCAAAGTTAAATCCCTCAACTTTTGCTTGAGCTTGTTCCAGCGCCTTTGATACCATGCCGTGCTCTAGAGGCTGATCCTCAGGTAGATTAAAGAACGTCATAACCTTACTAACCTGTTCTCCTCCGAAAATGCGCATAAGATCATCTTCGAGAGATACAAAGAAGCGTGTTTCACCAGGGTCGCCTTGGCGACCCGAACGACCGCGTAACTGATTGTCGATACGACGCGATTCATGGCGGTCGGTACTCAATACATGCAAGCCGCCCAATGCCACGACTTCGTCGTGGCGCGTTTGCCATGCTGCCTGAAGCTTATTAAACTCCTCTTCCATCTGCTTTGGTGTTTTATCTGGATCAACGCGGAATCGGCTTGGCGGCTCACCACCCAACACAATATCCACACCGCGTCCCGCCATATTGGTAGCAACAGTAACCGCGCCTTTTGTACCAGCCTGAGCAATGATTTGCGCTTCTTTTTCATGATTCTTGGCATTGAGTAGCTGATGAGGAATATGTTTCTTTTTGAGTAGTTGCGACAATATCTCATTTTTTTCGATGGAAGCGGTACCAACAAGTACTGGCGCACCGATGCTGTGTAAACGTGCTATTTCTTCAACCACCGCGGAGAACTTCCCTTTTTCTGTTTTATATATGAAATCTGGATGATCAATACGGCGAATAGATTGGTGTGTTGGAATAACAAGGGTATCGAGTTTGTATATTTTACTGAACTCTTCTGCCTCAGTCTGTGCGGTTCCCGTCATTCCGGCAAGTTTTTCATACATACGGAAATAGTTTTGCAGAGATACTGTTGCAAGCGTACGCGATTCTTGTTTAATCTCAACCTTTTCCTTTGCCTCGATTGCTTGATGAAGACCTTCAGAAAAACGTCTTCCTTCCAAAAGTCGTCCGGTAAATTCATCTACAATAACCACTTGTCCGTCTTTTACAATGTAATCTTTGTCTTTTTTAAATAGAGTACGCGCCTTCAGAGCAGCTTCAACGTGATAGAGCGTCTCGTAATCTTTTTCATAAATATTCTCCACGCCAATCAATTTTTCAAGCTTTGAGATCCCTTCTTCCGTCATGTGAGACGTGCGGAGTTTCTCATCAATAAGGTAGTCAGATTCGTCTAGCTTATCAACAATGCGAGCATAGTCATAATATCTCGAGACATCTTGTTCGTATGCAGAAGAAATAATGTGGGGTGTTCGAGCTTCATCGATAAGCACAGAGTCTACTTCATCGATAATCGCATAATGAAAGTCTCTTTGTACGAGCTGTTCGAAGGATTTAGCCATATTATCCCGGAGATAGTCAAAACCGAACTCAGAATTAATACCGTATGTCACATCTGCAAGATACCCTTCTTTTCTTGAAACTGGTTTTAGACGCAGTAAGCGCCAGTCTGATACATTTGCATCCTGATACTCAGGATCATACATATAGGTTTTATCGGAAATTGTTGAGGAAACGGTGAGACCAAGAAGATGATATACAGGACCCATCCATCCAGCATCACGACGAGCTAAATAGTCATTTACCGTTACAAGATGCGCGCCTCGCCCTGTGAGGGCATTTAAATATAGAGGCGCCACAGCAGAAAGTGTCTTTCCTTCTCCTGTTTTTTGTTCAGCAACCTTTCCTTCATGAAGAGCAATACCCGCAATGAGCTGTTCGTCAAACTGACGCAGTCCCAACATCCTCCGAGAAGCTTCTCGAGCTAATGCATATGCCCACGGCAAAATCTCATTTAGATCTTTTCCATCAGCTATTTCTTTTTTCAACCTGTCTGATTCTTTGACAAAATCGCCATCTTTGAGCTTACGAACATCATCTTCGAGCTTGTTAATCTTTGCCACAATTGTTCGAATACGAACAATTTCCTTCTCATTAAAATCGAATAATTTTTTTACAAATCCAAGCATATTAGTGAGGCTTTATTGTATCAAATCCAACGAGCGGCTGAAGGACTTTCGGCACTTTAATACTTCCATCTTTCTGTTGATAGTGTTCAAGAATTGCGATGAGAGGTCTTGTTGATGCTATGGCCGTATCATTTAATGTGTAACAATAAGCTGTTTCTCCATCGGACTTTTTATAACGGATTTTTAATCGTCGAGCCTGAAAATCACCCATAATTGAGTTTGAGGCCACTTCACGATATGACTGCTCAGACGGGATCCATACCTCAGTATCAAACTTGAGCATTTGCGGCTCCCCCATATCACCTGTACACATAAGCAATACATGATAAGGCAACTCTAAGTCTTGGAAAATTTCCTCGGTATTTTCTTGGAGTTCTTGATGAAGTTTTCTTGCCTCATCAATATCGTTCCTTCCAATTATTACCTGCTCAATTTTCCAGAATTCATGTACACGTAAAATACCCTTTGTATCCTTACCATACGCACCCGCCTCCCTACGATAGCAAGGAGATAACGCGACGAACCGCTTTGGTAAATCTTTATCTTGTAAGACTTCGTCGCTGTAAAAAGCAGTTACTGGTATTTCAGCAGTACCCGCTAAGTAGGCATCTTCTTGACTCAACTGATACACATCTTCAGCCCTTCCCCATGGAAAGTGAGCAGAACCAAAAAGAGTAAATTCTTTCACAATAGCTGGAGGAATGATGGGTGTATAGCCTTTACCTACAAGCTTCATAAAAACATAATGCATGAGGGCCATTTGCAAGAGAGCAAGCTCATTCAATAAAAAATAACCTCGAAAACCTGAAATCTTGGATCCTCGATCCATATCTATGAGATGCAGACTTTCTGCCAACTCAGTGTGTGATTTTGGCGTAAAGTCAAACTGAGGAATAGTTCCCCATGTTCTAATTTCCTTATTGCCACTCTCATCTTTTCCTACTGGCACTTCTTCGAGTACCACATTAGGTACAAATAACATAAGCGTAGAAAACTCTTTTTCAATAGGACCAAGCAGCTCTTCCACTTTTTTTAACTCTTCCTTAATCTGTTTCCCTTCTTCTCTCGCAGATTCATTACTTCCTTGCTTTGCAAGCTCGTTTCTTTTTTGTCGAAGCTCCTGTACCTTACTCATCAGCGCTCTTCGCTTTTCATCAAGTTCAAGCAATCGCTCAATATCAAAGGGGCGATTTTTATCAATCGACGTCTGTTTAACACGCTCCTTGTTTTCCCGAATAAAATCAATCGATAGCATTTTTTATTTTTTTTACTAATTTTTTAACAGCCTTATCTCTATGATTATACAACTCATGTTCTTCAGGTGTTAGCTCATCGTAATATTTTCCATTTTTATGAACAAACAATGCACGCATGGGGAAACCGTTTGTTGTATAGTTTTTGAGTGATTTCTCGGCAATATATCCTTCTGTTTCGCCACATTCTTGAAAAAAATGAATCCCATCAAAGTATGAGACACATGTTGCAAAAACTGTTTTCCTCGCTTCCTCACCCTTTAAATGCATCATTCTTTCTAATACATATTCGATAATTTCCTGGTCACTTGCATTGTCTCTACCAATCCAACGCCGTGTATAGACACCCGGTTCGTTGTTAAGTTGTTCAATCATTATCCCGCCATCATCACCAATGGTCGGCAATTGCGCTAAGTTATAGAAATATTCGGCTTTTATACGCGAATTTTCTTCGAAAGTTTTTCCAGTTTCATCAATATCTTCCGAAATATTGAGATCTTTCGGAAGAATAAATTCGAAGGGAACTTGCTGCATTTTTGCTTGAACAGAAAATGATCTCTCAATGTCTTTTTGTTTAGCTGGATTATGTGTACCGATCAAAAGTTTCATAAGAAAAGCTTATTAAAGCCCAATATCGTCGGAGATACTCTGCATTGCAGAAAGCGTAAGTGCGACGAAATCCTCAAGCTTAATACCAAGCTTTTCTTCACAAAGTTTAATTTGGGCGCGGTCAACAGGACGCGCGAAAGCAACCTGGGAGAATTTTTTTATGACAGCATCTACGGTAACGGTTGAAAGCTTTCTTTCTGGACGAATAAGTGCGACGGCAACTATGAATCCTGTCAGCTCGTCGCAACAGTATAATGCCCATTCCATTTTTGTCTCGGGTACACGAAAACCATTATGGTGATGATTGTGTGAAAAAATGGTATTAATGAGATCTTCAGATTCCTCTCCAGCATCTTTTATCCATTTCACCGTGTGATGTGTGTGTTGGGATGGATCAGCCTGAGTTTCCTCCCAGTCAGCATCATGTAATAGCCCCGCCATTTTCCATGTTGGAACATCACCGCCTAGTCGCTTAGCCAGGGCTCCCATTGTTGCCTCTACAGCGAGACAATGATTGATGAGATTGCGATTCTTTAAATGCTCATTGAGTAATCCGAGAGCGTGCTCGCGGGTAATTGTCAGTGGAGTTGATGGTTTAGAGCTTATTACTTGAGCAACAGGAGAAGGTTTAATGTCTTGTTGTTCTGGTCGCACTGTTGGAAAAAGAATTGTCTCTTTTATACTGTGTTGTCCTGTGAGAAATGCCACCAATCGATCGATTCCCATTCCCCATCCAGCTGTAGGTGGCATACCATATGAAAGTGCTTCTATATAGTCCTCGTCAAGCACCTGATAATCCTCACCACCCCGTTCAGCAAGTTTCATTTCCTCTTCCCATCGTGCTTTTTGATCAATAGGATCATTTAATTCGTTGTAGGCATTAATCATTTCCATGCCATTAATAACCAACTGAAAACTTGCGGACTTTGATGGATCCTTCTCACTAGCTTTTGCAAGCGCCTTAATCTCGAGTGGATACTCCGTCACATACATCGGACCTTTTAAATGTGGACGCACATGTTTTTTATATAACTCATCAAGCATTTGTCCATATCCAACAACCTTGCCTTCTAACAATTTTCTATCGTCAATAATCTTCTGCAGTGATTTCTCATCTGTATACTCGTTAATGTCTAACTGTAAATATTCTATAAACAGCTCTCGATACGTTTTTCTTTCCCAAGGAGAAGCAAAATCATAGGATTGGCCTTCCGATTCTACCATTAGACTCCCCTTAACTTCTTTAATTACACTGGTTAACATTTCTTCGGTAAAGTTCATGAGATCCTCATAATCAGCATAGGCCCAATAAAATTCGAGCATGGTAAATTCTGGATTGTGTGCACGACTAAAACCTTCATTGCGAAAGTTCTTTCCTAATTCATATACTTTTTCAAAACCACCAACCAAGAGTCTTTTTAGGTACAATTCAACGGCAATTCTTAAATAAAAATCAGACTCAAGAGCGTTGTAATGAGAGACAAACGGCTTTGCATACGCGCCACCGTATATAGGCTGCAATACCGGCGTTTCAACTTCAAGAAATCCATGTTCATCAAGATATGTGCGCAGTAACGAAATTACTTTTGTACGAGTCAAAAAAATATCTTTGACATGGGGATTAAGTTGGAGATCTAGGTATCGTTTTCTATGTCGTGTCTCAATATCTTTAAGACCATACCATTCGTTTGGCAAGGGAAGTACGGATTTTGTAAGCAATGTATATTCTTCAGGTATAATTGATAGTTGACCTGTGGTAGTTCTTCCAACAACTCCCTTAACACCGATAATGTCACCTGCATCAAAAAGTTTTAAGTTTTTATACTCGTCAGCTGAAAACTTTTCTTTATTAAAAAAAAGCTGCATCTCTCCACTTTCATCTCTCAGATCCGCGAATGTAATATTGCCATGTGTGCGTAGAGAGACTATCTTTCCCGCTGTTTGTACCTCTTTCCCTTCAGCTTCTAGCGCCTCTTTGAGGGTATGTTTTTTATCAAATTTCGACGCATATGGATTCCATCCAAGCGACCTAATTTTCTCCAATTTCTCAAGACTATTTTTACGAATTTCATCAATTTGTGCCATATTTACATTGAATTATAACGTATCAGGTATAAAAAAACCCCGCCTGATTGCGGGGCTACGATGCTCCATGCATCCTTTGCCCTTAGTCTATCTTAACAACTTTATACGTAACTGTTCCAGCTGGAATCTCTACACTGACGGTTGATCCAACTTTAGCACCAAGCAGTGCTTTGCCGATTGGAGATGATTCAGAAATTTTACCTGTCGAGATGTCTGCCTCAAATTCTCCGACGATATGGTATAGATCTTCACTATCATCCGATTTAACGAGTACTTTATTTCCGATTTGAACGGTCGACTCTCCACTGTGATGCTCAACAATCTTTGCATTCTGAACGATCTGGTCGATCTCAGCTATTCGACTGTCAATAAATCCAAGGTCATCTTTTGCGGCAACATATTCACTATTCTCTGATAAATCCCCCATTGCGCGAGCAGTAGAGAGGCGTTGGACAGCTTGAGGCCTTTTTTCATTCTTTAGCTCGTCAACCTCTTTGAGGAGTTTGTCATAGCCCTCTTGTGATAAGTTATATTGGTCTGACATATATACAAAAAAATAAGGCTAGAGCGCCTTAGTTACTCATAACTATACTATACCCCTCCTTTATTGTCAAATTCCTAAAGCATGATCTTATAGTATAATGAGCTCAGAAAAGGGCACAGAAAAGGGGTCTCGTGGCAAAAACAAGAAACTACACATACGTAGTCTGCGGAACGGAAGGTTCGTACTACGTTATGCTTTATGACGCCGACGACGGTACCGAAGCCGGCTGCATGATGCATAATGGAAAGCCCACCACAACTGAAGATCTAAAGAAGACGTTCACAACACGCGAAGCAGCAAACATGCAGGCTGCTACGTGGGGACATACCCTCTAACTGATGAGCGGGGTTCGTGCCCTCCCCGCTCATTCAACTATGCTCACTGGTTTCGTCCGCTCTCGTGCTTCCATGCGCGAAAGCACCCAAGTATTTAACTTCACTATCTCCATGTGTTATCGCGTATCGATACAGTGAAGCACTTAAGAACATGTGAAGAACCTGAGTCTTTTAACTGCGGGCCTTCACGATTGTCTGATCAATGATTACGTGGTAAAATACTATGGGCACAAAGCGAGGGAGAAAGTTGTTCCAAGTTGTCGAGTCGAAGGATCACAGCGGCTACTTTGTCGCGAGGAAGGTAACCACTGATGGACGTCCCCATGGTGGGTACGTCTCCAACCCCAACCCCACCGGCCCGAAGAACTGGCTCTTCAAGACAAGCCAGGATGCGAGGGCGGCGGCGGTTGCCGAGGGACTCGATGAGTTCACCGGCAACACCAATCGCTCCTACGCGAGCCCGCCGGATCAACCGGCGCAGTAGCTCGAAGGACCCATTACATCGCCGCATTGTGCGGCAAAGAACAGGCGGTGGTCACCGTGCCCACCCACCGCCTGTTCTCCTTTCTTAACCCACTACACACATACCTCATGTATAATATGCTGTGACATGGCCCCGTCGTCTAGTGGCCTAGGACGTCAGGTTCTCATCCTGAAAATCACGAGTTCGAATCTCGTCGGGGTCACACAGCATGAATAAATATATATTGTATCCAACCCTGGGCATACTTACACTTGGCATGATCGTTAATAGCTACTTATCCTACCAGTCCATTCAAAGAATAAAGTCACTCGAGAAAGCAAATCCGTATGCTATTCCATCACCACAAATCGCCTATCCAACTACCCTACCTTTTGCAACACCCACAAACATGATACAACCAACAGACATTATCAGACCAATGCCCAAGAACCTTCCTGAAGCTATTCAAGAAGCATACTCTTGGCCAGTAATGTCACTATGCAACGACAGATCAGGCTATACACTCTACTATCAGCTTGATGATGGATCAAACATCTATATTGATAGTAAAGGAGCTTACGTAAGAGGAAAGAAGGTTATCTGTACGAACTAATGAGATTAGTCGTTTAAATGCTCCTTCTTAAAGGTCTCCTGAATTTCCTTGAAGTTTGTCGTTTCAGGCTTCTCTTTTTTCTTCTCCATTTTGTGCTTAATGTATTCAATGATCATGGGAAGAATCGAGATGCCAATCAAGACGAAGATGGCGGTTTCAAAGTTATTTTTAATAATTGGCAAGCCCCCTAAGAAATATCCAGCAAAGGTTATTGATGTTACCCAGATGAATGCGCCTACGATGTTATACGTAATGAAGGTATCATAATGCATCGTACCGACTCCTGCGACAAATGGGGCGAATGTTCGGACGATTGGTACAAAGCGAGCAAGGATTATAGTTTTTCCACCATACTTCTCATAGAACTCGCGAGTTTTCTCGAGGTGCGCTTTGTTAAAAAATCTTGAATTGCTCTTTTCAAACACCTTTGTACCCAACTTATGGCCAATCCAATAATTAACGGTATCTCCCAAAATTGCAGCGATAAGAAGTGAAAAGTACACAAACCAAATGTTTAGTATGCCACCTCCGGCGAGCGTGCCCACAACAAACAACAAAGAATCGCCTGGTAAGAATGGAATAATGACGAGTCCCGTTTCAGCAAAAATAATCAGAAAGAGTATGACATAGGTCCACACACCGAATTGGTTTACGAGCAAGGTAAGATACTCGTCAACATGCAAAATAAAGTTGAATATTTCCATCGAATCATTATACAAGAATATTAAAAGTTATTACAGCTTTACAGCCTTCATCTCACCTGTTGGTCTATACAGCCACACATAGTCGATTGGCGTTGCGGCAATAATTGGATCTTCGATAAGACCCGCAACGAAATTATCTACAGTATCAGATTTTCTGAATGGCCCCATATAAAAGGCTCTGCATAACAAATCATCAGCTTCTTGTTCTTCAGGCAGGATTGCCATAATGCTTTCTGATGGATCACCAACTTCTGCTTTTGCAACCATATCCTCATGCTCTTCAGGATTACCCTCCTCAACAATTGTATTGTCGGTATGCGGAACGACAACATATGCTTCATCAGGTATTACTTTAGTTTCCAAAAATTCAAGCTCCTTCACAATAAAGGATTCAACACTATCGCGTGTCTCATCATAATATCTTCGCAACATAGAGACACCCTCTGGAAGTTTCTCAAAAACAAAATAGGGAGGTGTTATTTGTCGACCATCGTTAAACAATACAGTTGCGTAATATAGCCTTTTAGGAATTTCCATACTGTATTATACGATGCAACTTGCAAATTATGAAGTAAATTGTGTATAGTGTAAGTCTTATGGATGATACAACTACACAAACAGACGAGGTAATGGAAGCAGAAGTTGTTATGGAGGAACCTGAACAAACTGTCTCTGCCACTGATGCCCCAGGTGATGCCCTACAAATGCTTGATCTTGAAAAAACTATCAAGAACTTTTATGACGGCATAAAAATGAAGCGTGAAGAGCTAAAGAAGCTACGCGATATGGTAAACGATACACTTGAAACCGACAAAACATATGCAGTACAACAAGAGAAAATTAATGAAGCAAAACGCGAACAACAGAGAACAAAAGACCAGCTTATGAGCCTTTCGAGCGTAGTGGAGGCAAAGGTTGAAATGAAAAACCTCGGCGAAGAAATAAAAGAAATCGATGGATATTTGTCAAAAAATCTACTCAATTACTGGGAGATCACTAAAAAAGATAGTATCACCATGAACGATGGAGAGACCTATCAGATCAAACAGTCTGCAAAACTTGTCAAACAAGGCTCTAAACCATCTTAAGGTATAAGCTCTAGCTTATGTGTCTCAAACAATTGTGGAAGCCTTATATTCAGTATTCCCATCTCGATTATCTTTTGCTGTAACATTTTTCTTGGTTCGTCATCGCCATGTACCAAAAAAACCTGACGAACCTCTTTAATATGTCCCAGCCATTCGAGGAGCTTTGGCTCATCTGCATGCGCGCTCATCGAAGACACCACTCGTACATGCGCATACACGGGTATTATTTGTTTAAATATCTCAACCTCTGTCGCGCCATCTGCTAGTGCACGTCCAAGCGTACCCTCACCCTGGTAGCCGACAATAAGGAGTCGTGTTGTTGCGCGTTTTAAATAATGAAATGCATGCTGCACGATTCTCCCTCCCGTCATCATACCGCTTCCCGCTATGACAACCTTCGCTCCTGGAGTATTATGGATCTTCATACTCTCATCACCATGTTCAATAATTCGAAGTCCAGGAAAATCAAAAGGATCATCGTTTGAAATATGGTCAGTCATTTCTTTGTTGAACAATCTTCGATATTTCTTATATATCTCAGTCGCTTTTATTGCCATGGGACTATCGAGGAATATGGGTGTCTCAAGTCGAATCTTTCCTGAGGATTTAAGATGGTCAAGTCGATGCAGTATTTCTTGCGTACGCTCAATCGAAAATGAAGGTATGAGCAACGTTGCATCTTCCTTTTCGATTATATTAATTTCTTCCTGTAAAACTTTCGATGCATTTTCATATGAATGCACCTTACCACCATAAGTAGATTCAAGGAGAACAACATCCGCTTGTGAAAAAAATTCGGTTGGCTGTACAAGATCTTCAGGATAATTGCCAATATCGCCACTAAATATGATTGAACCAATACCATCTTGGTTATAATTATCACGCAAGAGTATAGAGGCTGATCCCATTATATGCCCTGCATCTTTATAAAGAACCGTATAAGGACCTACTTCGAATTCTTTGTTGTACTCCACAATTTGAATAAGCGTAAGCACCTTTTCAATATCGTGCTCGTCAAATAGAGGTTTTTTAGATTCATCGTGAGCAGCAATATGAGCAGCATCACTGAGTGTCAGCTCCAACAGCTCTGCTGTTGGCTGTGTCATATAAATTTTTTTGTGGAACCCTTTTTGGGTTAAAAGTGGAAGTCGGCCACAATGATCGAGGTGCGCATGCGTTAACAAAAGCCCGATAAGCTCCGATGGATCGAATCGTAGTTCGTCATAGTTCAGATCCGATACGCTCTTCGGTCCTTGGAACATACCCATATCAATCATAATCGGATCTTTATCATAGCGAGATAACACATAGGCTGATCCCGTCACTGTACCTGACGCACCATAAAATGATATTTTTTTCATACTTTCATTCTACATCATTTCCTTTCGCTTAAGACTCACCCATCCCTTTCCACCAATAATGACATGATCTATGACCTGTATACCTATTACCTCTCCAACCTCCACAACTCTTGCAGTTAACATCATGTCGGCATCAGATGGCTCCGGGTCTCCTGAGGGGTGATTATGAGCGATAATGATATACGAAGCCCCCATCTCAATTCCTGGTCGAAATATCTCTCTCGGATGAGCAAGGCTCGTATCTACTGTCCCTATAGAAATGGTCCTCTTTGCTATCAAATTGTGACGCGCATTGACATACAGGCACACAAAGTGTTCTTGTTTTTTATAAGTAATATCACTTATGAGCTGCACTATCTGTTCTGGCTGAGTAAGTGAAATGCTATTCGCGTCATGCACTCGATTTCCAAGTTCTACTGCTGCTATAAGCGATGACGCATAAGCGGGTCCCAATCCTGATACTCTCTGCAAACGACCCACTGACATTCTCGAAATTTCTTTAAGGCTCAATCTTTGAAGTATCTTACTTGCAGTTTTAAGTACGTTTGTCTTTATGGTACCCGTTCGGAGAATAACTGCCACTAGCTCTTTATCTGTTAGATTTTTTACCCCTAGCTCAGCAAGTTTTTCACGTGGCCTTTCATGGGGTAATAGTTTTTTTATACTCATAGTTATTGATTATCGCCGTACAATTTCGTACTATATGGATTGTACGAAGTTACTATTAAAGAATTATTAATTATGAAGGCACTCATGGAAAACAAATTAGTTACAGGTACAGTCGTTGGTGTGCTTCTCATTGTTGGTCTATGGGGCGTTTGGAAGATGTTGAATAGCTCTGCTCCAGCCGCTCAAAACAACATTGTTGTCGATTTGAAAGTTGAAGCATCTGATTGGCAAAAAGGCTCAGCAAGTGCCTCAGCTACTCTCGTTGAGTATAGTGACTTTCAATGCCCTGCATGTAAGGCATATGCGCCACTTATCAAAGCTTTTACAGAGAAACACAAAGATACAGTACGACTTGTATATCGCCATTTTCCTCTTCAGAAACATAAACACGCTGTTCTTGCAGCACAGTATGCTGAGGCAGCCGGTATGCAAGGAAAATTTTTTGAAATGCACGACAAACTTTTCGACGGCCAAACTGACTGGGAGAAACTCTCTAATCCTGAAGAGACCTTTCTTACATATGCAAAAGATCTAAAGCTTGATATCGAGAAACTTAAGAAAGATGTCGAAAGTAAAGAAGTGAAAGATAATATCAATGCCGATATGGTAAGCGGTAATGCAGCAGGCGTTGATGCAACACCTACGTTTTATATGAATGGAAAAAAAATTGTATCACCACAGTCTCTTGAGGAATTTGAAAAACTGCTTGAATAACGTACAATAGTACCATGACACATAAGCAGGTTTTGTTGTTCTTTATCCTTTCTCTCGCTTCAATCTTATCCGGTGCTACGTTTGGATTACTCGATGTGTTTGGTTTTATTGATGGGCGACATACAATTAGTTTTACCCTGCTTATTGGTTCTGCAGTACTACTATACGTCTCACTGATATGTGTTTTTCTGCTGGATATTGCACATCCTCGTAAAATTACCTCCTATTTACTAGTGAGTTCGCTATTTTTTGGAATAACTTTTTTTCTCATGAATCTAAACGTCTTACTTACAGGCATAGCTATTGTCGGATACTGCGTTCTTCTTCTGCATTCATCAAAATCTATAGCGAGACGATTTAATGATTTTGTTCGCTTTATTCCTCAGGAAATATTTTTCCCAGTTTTGCGAAATGGCTTTCTATTTATCCTTGTACTACTCTCTTTGCTCGCCTACGGTCAATCACAGAAACTGATCACCCAGAACACACTCATCACACCAAATATTGTGCGTATTATTATAAAACCTAGCGTTACCATGCTCAATCAACAGGTCAATTCACAACTTCAGTCTGAGGTGGGCGACACCCTCGCTCAACTTCCTGAAAGTGAAAGGGTGCAAGCCGTTCAACTTATGTTAAGAAAAACAGTAGAGAACATGGCAGATAAGAAAACGGGCACGATCTATGGCATTCCCGAGGAGGAAGTGCCTATTAATAAAGCCCTGGTTTCAGGAGATGGAAAAGTTGACTTGACACCTGTTTTTGAGGGCATGCTACCAATCATCACAGCGACATTAAATGCCCGACTCACCCAGTATGCACTCGTTGCGCCACTGTTTATTGCGCTTTTTACTTTTCTTATTTTCCAGCCTCTCATTATCCCTATTCAACTCGCTGAGTCTTTACTAACACTTCTCATCTTTAAAATACTTCTTACGACCAAATTTTTAAAGGTTTATAAGGAGTCGGTTGACGTTGATAGACTTAGTTTGTAAAGTGTCATACACATAAAAAAAGACCTCCATCTGGAGGTCTTTTTTTATAAGATCTTGTTTCCCTTAACTACCCTTGCTCATAAGTCCATCGATTATCTGCTTCGCAGATTCGAATGGAAGAGCACCTTCGATGACAGCTGACTCACCAGTCTTCATATCATAGATGACTGATGTTGGGGTGGCACCCACACCTGCTTTTGAACCCTCATCTAGATCAGCCTGGACTTCAGCTTTAAACTTCATGCCATCAAGACATGTCTGAAATGCAGCTTTGTTAACTCCTGACTTTTGAGCCAAGTCACCAAGCTGTGAAAGTTCCATTGCTGGCATTGCGTTAAAGATTTCATCATGCATTTTCCAAAATGCTGCCTGTCCACCAAGACTTGCAACGCATTCTGATGCGCGAGCTGCCGGTTCGGCCTTTGGATGGAATGAAAGTGGGAAGTGTCGGAATACAATGCCGACCTTATCACCATACTCCTGTTCGATTTTACCGTAGGCATCATCGAACCATCTCTTACAGAAAGGGCACTCAAAATCTGAGTACTCGACAAGAACATAGCGAGCATCTTTTGGACCTTTCCAATTATCTTTTGCTGGATCAGGTTTTGTAATCGATATCTTTGTAGGAGCTTCTGGTGCTGCTTGATCACCACCTGGCGCTGCAGCTGAAGGCTGCGTACCGCCTGTTCCCTTTTTCAAGAAAGTAACTTGTGTGTAAAGGTGACCGATTATAAAACCGACCACAAGTCCAACCCCAAGAAGCACATACATATTGTTCTTGAGTGGCTCCATTGCCATTGTTTCGCCTTTTTTAGCTATTCTAGCCATATTGTGTAAAAAGTATTTATAACTCTTACACTATATAGTAATTGAAAAACCGTGTCAAGCTGAACTCTTTTTAGGCTTTACTAAGGCGATCTTAAGTACCTCATCGATATTGCCGACAGGTATCACTTTGATATCTTTAAGTACGAATTCTGGGACATCTTCCAGGTTTTTCTTATTCTCCTCTGGGATTATGACGGTCTTAATACCAGCTCTATGAGCTGCCAAAATCTTACTTTTAAGTCCACCTATTTCGAGCGCTCTTCCTCTTAGAGTTATTTCACCTGTCATTGCTACTGTCCTACTAACCGGTGTTTGTGTAAGAGCAGATACCATTGCCGTAGCAATCGCAAGTCCAGCAGATGGGCCGTCTTTAGGCACCGCTCCCTCAGGAACATGGATATGAATAGCTATTTTATTGTAAAAATCCTTTTGTATACCAAGTTCGCTCCAATGTGATCGAATATAGCTGAGGGCTGCCTGACAGGATTCCTTCATGACATCACCAAGCTGTCCGGTCAAAGTTAGGCTGCCTTTCCCAGGCATAATGCCAACCTCTATTGATAATATATCACCACCAACTTGAGTAACTGCGAGGCCCGTTGATGTGCCAATCATATCTTCCTTTTCAGCAATTTGCGATGAATACTTATACGCACCAAGACTTTTTTGTACATCTTTTGTGCCAATTTTCTTTGATTTTAAGCCCTTCTCTACAACCTCGCGAGCTACTTTTCTAAAGCTACCAGCGATTTGGCGTTCAAGCTCGCGAACTCCTGACTCGCGTGTATAGCGCTGAATAATCAATCGTAGCGCTGCATCATCTAATGATACTTTCAAGGTCTGTAGTCCGTGTGCTTCCAGCTGTTTCTTTATGAGGTGGTTTTTCGCAATATGGAATTTCTCATCTTCTGTATATCCAGCAAACTGAATAATTTCTAGTCTGTCACGTAACGCATTTGGAATAGTATCCAAAACATTTGCGGTCGTTATAAAAAACACGTCTGAAAGATCGAATGGTACTTCGAGGTAATGATCAGAGAAAATATAATTCTGCTCAGGATCAAGTGCCTCAAGTAGGGCTGATGATGGATCTCCACGATAATCCATTCCTATCTTATCAATCTCATCAAGCATAAAGACAGGATTGTTGGTTTTTGCTTGACGTATGCCTTGAATAATACGCCCCGGCATTGCACCAACATATGTTCTCCTATGACCACGAATTTCTGCCTCATCCCTAATTCCTCCAAGAGACATCTTGACAAACTCTCTTCCAAGTGAATCAGCAATGGATCTTCCAAGTGACGTTTTTCCTACCCCCGGTGGACCGGAAAAACAAAGTATAGTTGGTTGTTTAATCGTACGACCATACTGTTTTTTCTTATCTTCTTTTGAAGGTTTTTGCTCATTTTTGAGCTTCATTACAGCGAGATACTCTAGAATTCTTTCCTTTGCTTTTTTAAGTCCATAATGCTGCTCATCCAATATCTGTTCGGCTTTTTTTAGATCGAGACGATCTTTACCTTTCTTACTCCAAGGGAGATCTATAAGAACTTCTATGTAAGTACGGATATACGATGCTTCGGGATTGTATTGTGACATTTGCGATAGTCGCTTAAGTTCGCTGAGTGCTTTTTCTTCGACATCGCTCGGCATTTTTGCTGCCTTAATTTTCTTCCTAAGTTCATTCATTTCTCTATCGTCTTCACTTTCTCCGCCCAATTCCTTTTCAATGGTTTTAAGCTTTTCTCGAAGTACTGCATCTTTCATGCCTTTCTCAAACTTTTTCTGCGTTTTGACATGTATGTTTTTCTCGATCTCAAGTATTTTTACTTCCTTTGTGACGAGCTCGGCCTCTTTTTTCAATCGATGTAACAGATCGAGCTCTTCGAGTAAATTCTGCCTTTCTTTTGTACTTAGGTCAAGAATCATTGCTACTTGTTCTGAGAATTGTCGAGGAGTAGCTCCACTCATAATATTCATGAGGTACACAACATCAACCCCCTTACCAAGGTTGACTGCTTGTTTAAGCTCAGCATTAATATGGCGAATTAGCGCATCAATTTCTTCACCCTCTTGATTAGTTTCTGTAAGTTCTTCTATTTCGGCCTCTAGAAATGGCGTATCAGAAACATATGATCTTACTTTGACACGAGATAGCCCGAGCATGAGAGCACTAATCTCGCCCTTTTCACCTTCTAATATTTTTTCTATATGTGCAAGTACACCAACTTCAAATAGTTCGTTTTCGCTTGGGTCATCAAACTTCGCATCCCTTTGCATAACTAAAACGATCTTTTTATCATGGTCCATAGCGTGTTTTATTGCCATCACACTTTTACCACGTCCAAAAAGCAAAGCATTCTCGGTAGTAGGAAAGATAATGCCATCACGTAGGGCTACAACAGGGTATGTTTTGTTTTGAGAATTTAATATTTCATCCATAGTTTTAGCAGTATATCAATGCATCTGCTAATTGTCAAGAAGGTTATTTAGGGAAAAGTTTTTGGCCAGTCTGATCCTCTACTATGATGGCGGCAGTTGGACATCCACGTGCTGCATCGATAATAGTTGCATCGTCAGAACTGTTTGCCGTAGACAAAATAATTGCCTTTGCTTCATTATCAAGCACAAATACCTCTGGTGCAATTGCAACACATGTTGCTGCACCAATACAAAGGTCTCTATCTACTGTAATACGTAAAGTGTTTACGCTGACAGGGCCAGAGGGATTTTGCATATCTTTAGGTGCTTGATCCATATGATTTTATTGCTTTTTGTAATGCTTCAAGTGAAACTAAAGCACATTTTAAGCGATTAGGCGATAGCTCAACCGCTAGAATCTCTAGCATAGAATCTTTGTTAAGCGTTGTCAAGTCATCAATTAATTTATCTAGTGCATAATCAGTCAGCAATGAGGCCGAAGCTATGGCTATTGCACAGCCTTGTCCATTGAATCTTATGTCACGTATCCTTTTATTTTCAATAGCTACCTCAATAGTAATTGCATCGCCACATAGAGGATTTGAGACCTGTGCTTTGTATGCATCATCAAGGGTTCCAAAATTGTGAGGCTTTTTATAGTGTTCAAGAATAATCTCTTTGTAAATATCTATGCTCATAAAAATATATTGACAGCTTTTACGTATGCATCAATGAAGCGCGCGACTTCATCTTCGGTATTGTAAAAATATAAGCTCGCGCGTGTTGAGGCAGGAATGTTAAAAAATGTATGCAGCGGCATTGCACAGTGATGACCAGCACGTACACACATATGGTCACCATTTAATATGTCTGCCACATCATGCGGATGTGTACCCTCGAGATAGAGTGATACAACAGCAACCCTAGGATTCTTGCTCTTTTCTCCAAGTATAATGACCCGGTCACCTAATTTATCACGAAGTCCATCAGAAAGAAGACTCATCAATAAATTTTCATGTGCTTCGATTGCTTCAAAGGTGACTCTCTCTAGATATCGGATTGATTCTTTAAACGCTATTATGCCTGAAATGTGGGGTGTTCCTGCCTCAAAACGATATGGCGGCTCCTGGAACGTAGAGCCTTCTATTGCAACATGTGCAATCATGTCACCCCCGAACATAAAAGGCTTCATGTCTGCTAACAGTTCTTTTTTTCCATACAACACACCCACTCCTGTCGGACCACACATTTTATGAGCAGAAAATGCAAGAAAATCGCAGTCAATCGCACGGACATCAACTTTTGTATGAGGTACCGCCTGTGCAGCATCAACAACAATAATCGTATTGGGGTTTATAGCTCTTACTGCTTTAATAATTTCCTCTATAGGATTAATAATTCCTAAAACATTCGAAACATACGTACACGCGAATATTTTAGTCTTGGAACTGATAAGTTTTTTTAGAGACTCAATATCAAGATCGCTATTTTCATCTATAGAAACAATCTTAAATACAGCATTTTTCCGCAATGCAAGTTGTTGCCATGTGACAAAATTTGCGTGGTGCTCCATGAGCGTAGATACAATCTCATCACCTTCATCGACAATCTGATCGCCCAGGGTATAACTTAAAAGATTCATCGACTCTGTCGTACCCCTTGTAAAGATAATCTCATGTAAGTCTGCATTAATAAAATCCGCAACAATGGAACGAGTTTCTTCAAAAGCCTCCGTAGCAGATTCAGATAGATCATAAATACCTCTATGAATGTTTGCACCTAGGTGCGTGTAGTAATGTGAGATTGCATCAATTACACTTCGGGGTTTCAAGGATGTTGCTGTTGAATCAAAATAGACAATATCCGGATTATTTGTAAGGACCGGAAAATCTTTTCTATAATCAGAAACGCCTGACATTATGCATATTCTACAACTTTTTTTCGAAGGCTGCTCACATCAATATCTTCTGCGACTTCATTCATTCTTGTAAAAACCTCATCAATGAATCCTGTGACGATTAATTTCTCTGCATTCTTATTATCAATTCCCCGAGCCGATAGATACTGTCGTTGTTCTTTGTCAATCCTACCCGTCGTAGAGCCGTGTGTACAACGCACATCATTCGCCTGAATTTCGAGGAATGGTCGTGAATCAACATATGCATTTTTTGAGAGGATTAAATTTTGATTCTTCTGGTATGCATTTGAACCTTGAGCTTTCTTTGCGATAGTAATCAGCCCCTCATATAAGAATTTTGAGGAATCGAAGAATACACCTCGAATTAACAAATCGGACAATGCATTGCCTCGCTGGTGATCTTGCTTTGTGACAATCTTTATATTGTCTTCACCTTTTCCGATATATATACCAAAAATATATACTTTTGCAAACTCGCTCTGAATTTCGACATGAAGTGTTCCAGAGTAATTTAACATAAAAAATACATGTGTTTTTTCATCCACAACAGTGTATTTTTCCAGCTCGTGTTGTTTCTCAATAATGTGAAGTTCTGTTCCCATTGTATTATCCAACTGACCCTGCCATTTCTAAATTTATGAGACGATTTAATTCGACGGAATATTCAAGTGGAATTTCTTTCGTTACAGGTTCGATAAAACCATTTACCAACATACCCTCGGCGGCGGATTTGTCGATACCCCTCGACATGAGATAAAATAATTTTTCTTCTCCGATTTTTTCAACAGTCGCCTCATGCTGAACCTCGACCTCATTATTTTTAATTTTCATATATGGATATGTGTCGGAACGCGATGACTCATCAAGCAATAATGCATCACACGAAACATATATTTGCGCGTCTGTTGCGTCGGGAGTTACTGTTATGAGGCCCCTATATGATGTTCGGCCTCCTGCTTTTGAAATTGATTTTGAAACAATTCTAGAGGAGGTATGCGGCGCTAAATGTAGCATTTTTGCGCCTGCGTCTTGGTGTTGGTTCGCACCTGCATAGGCTATGGAAAGAACTTCTCCTCGTGCATGAGGTCCGACCAGATATACAGATGGATATTTCATAGTTATCTTGCTTCCAATATTGCAATCTATCCATTCCATTAATGCATACTCTTCTGCCTTGGCGCGCTTTGTCACAAGGTTATATACGTTATTACTCCAGTTCTGTACTGTTGTATAGCGAACTTTAGCGCGCGGCTTTATAAAGATTTCTACGACGGCGGCATGCAGAGAATCCGTCGTATAGATTGGCGCCGTACATCCTTCTATGTAGTGAACCTGGCTGTCTTCTTCTGCGATAATCAAGGTACGCTCAAACTGTCCAAAGCGCTCAGAATTTATTCTGAAGTATGCTTGAAGTGGGAGTTTGACCTTGACCCCTTTCGGAACATATACAAAAGAACCTCCAGACCACGTTGCGGTATTGAGCGCTGCAAACTTATTGTCATGAGCAGGAATGAGCGATGCAAAATATTCTTTCACAATATCTGGATATTTTTGCAACGCAGTATCCATATCACAAAAAATAACACCTACTTTATCGAGTTCTTTCTGCACGCTCTCATAAACCACCTCAGAATCATACTGCGCCGATACTCCTGCTAAGAAATTTCTTTCTGCTTCAGGCACACCTATTCTGTCGTACGTATCTTTAATTTCCTGCGGCAAGTCTTCCCATGAATTTGTCTGATCTTTCGTAGCTCTTGCAAAATAGGTAATTTCGTCAAAATTAATCGCTGAAAGATCAGCCCCCCATTCCGGCATTTGTTTTTCTAAGAAAATTTTGTAACTTTTCACACGAATATCCGTCATCCATTGAGGTTCATTTTTAAGCACTGAAATCTGCCGAACAATATCTTCGTTTATGCCTTTTGGTATGCGCACAACAGAAGTGTCAGGCATAGAAAAGCCATATTTGTAGTCAAAATCAATTGATGCAGGTTCAGTTTTTTTGCTCATTGTATCCATCCATATCCCTCGGCTTCAATTTTTTGAGATAGTTCAGCAGAACCTTGGGTAGCAATTTGACCATTCATAACAATGAGTACCTCGTCAGGTTTAAGGAATTTAAGAATGCGGTTATAATGCGTAATAATTACAATAGTACGATTCTTGCTTTTCATATCAGAAAGAAACTCCGCAATTGTTCTTAACGAATCAATATCTACACCAGTATCAATCTCGTCAAGCATGAGGAATGTCGGTTCCATAACGGCGGCTTGCAAAACTTCCATTTTCTTTTTTTCACCCCCTGAAAATCCGTCGTTCAATGACCGCGAAATCAGCTCCTCTTTTATTTTTAGCTTCTTCGCACGCTCTTTAAGTTTATTCTTAAGTGTCAGAGGATCGAGTTTTCCATCGAGAGCAATACGCATAAGCTGAAATACATTTACGCCCGATAAGGTTAGTGGTGACTGAAAAGAAAGAAATATTCCGCGCTTGGCACGGAGGTGCGATTCCTCTGTTTGAATTTCCTCATCATTAAAGATGATCTTTGAATTTTCTGACAACTCATATGAAGGATGTCCCATAATGGCTGAGGCGAGTGTTGACTTTCCTGATCCGTTGGGACCCATGATTGCGTAAACTTTCCCTTTTTTGAAATCAATGTTTATATTGTCTAGTATTGTTTTTTCGCCAATTGAGACAGTTAGATTTTTTATCTTTAACATAGGGGCTATTATAACAGTTCAAATAACATATTCGAAGCGTCCTAGTTGATATTGTGCTGAAATACGCGATACTGTTGCTATACCTACGTCTAGCATGTGGGCTATGGTCCTATGATCCCAACCTTCAGATATTAGAACTGCAATTAAGTATCTATTGCTGATCATGCGTATCTCTCGAGCCGAAAAAAGTCCAGTGAGAAGATTTATACAGACATGACTATTGTCGATGTGGGTGAGATGCTCTGCAAGAGCTTCAAGAAATTCCTGGTTCACAACAGATGATTTTGCTTGCATATTAGCCTAGTTTACATGGCGATTATTAAAAAAAGTTTAACAATATCGGTGAACCTCGGGAGGGGTGTTCCAGACTCCCTTATTTCCACGTACTAGTACACGAGCGGGATAATATTAAACTTCAGCTCGAGAAATATTAATAAGCTACACATGCACTAGTACACGTAAAAGAACCATAAAAAAACACGCGATACATCACAGTATCCATAGTCTGTTTATTCTGACTCTCGTACACTCTCTAACAATGAGTGTGCTGGATCGAATAATACGATCAAGATCCCAACCTCCTGATGGCGCTGGTACAGTACGAGTGTCTTTGCACAAGTCAAACGCCTTCTCGGCGAGCTTGTTGAGTAGATAGTCGGATCGTGCCAGTCCAACCACCAATACCAAGTTTATTTGCAATGTCATGGTGTGGTATGCCTTCATGAAGTGCGTACAATCTGAAGCCTGTGTCAGTGAGTATTTAAACTTGACAACGATTATAAAGTGGGCTACATTTTAGCCAGATCATGAACGCAACTGCAAAAAACGATATCGATGAACTTGCCTACAACGCTGCGTTGTCAGATGACCAAAAAGTAAAAGCTGAAGCTCAACAGAAGATTCTTGCAATGGCAAAAGAGCATGGCATTTATTCGCAGTCTATGCATAAAGTTTACATGGCTTTTGGTCGAGGAGAGCTCACAGGATTTACAGTTCCAGCGATGAATGTGCGCATGCTTACATATGATATTGCTTATACGGCTTTTAAAGCTGCAATGAAACATAACGTCGGCTGCATGGTATTTGAACTTGCAAATTCCGAGCAGCAATATACAGATCAACCGCCCTCACAATATTCAGTTTCAGTTATTGCGGGAGCAATAAAAGCAGGCTACAAAGGCCCAGTGTTCCTACAAGGTGATCACTACCAAATGAAAACTGATATCTTTCACCACAATCCAAATAAGGAGATTGAACGTGTAAAAAATCTCATAGATAGATCAATAGAAGGATTGTTCTATAACATTGATATCGATTGTTCGACGCTCGTCGATCTCAGTAAATCGACTATTAATGAACAACAAAAAAATAACTTTGAAATGACAGCACTTATGACAAAATATATCCGCTCTGTTCAACCAGAAGGTGTAGAAATTTCAATAGGAGGCGAGATTGGCCATATTGGAGGTAAAAATAGTACTGTTGAAGATTTTGAGGCATTTATGCAGGGTTATAAAAACAATCTTGGAGATAATCAAATATCTGGCATTAGCAAAGTCGCAATTCAAACAGGCACAAGCCATGGTGGAGTGCCGCTACCAGATGGGACACTCGCGGACGTCACTATTGATTTTGACGCCATTAAAAGCATTGGTGACGTTGCACGAACACGCTATGGATTAGGTGGACCTGTACAACACGGGGCATCGACACTCCCAGAAGAACTATTTAACAAATTTCCGGAAAATAAGACGCTGGAAATTCATCTTGCGACTGAGTTTCAAAATATTGTGTATGCCCACATGAATGAGGAACTTAAACAAAAGATGTGGGCATGGCTGAGAGAAAATGCAAAGGAAGAAATGAAAGATGGTATGACTGATGAACAGTTTATTTACAAGTCTCGTAAGAAGGCCTGGGGAAACTTTAAGAAAGAAGTATGGAACTTACCAACAGAAGAAAAAAATACTATTATGACTGCAATAGAAAAAAAACTAGAATATCTCTTTACTGAATTACACGTTCTTAATACAAAAGATGCAATCAGTCGATTCGTCTAATCTCTCTCATAAAAGAGTAATTGTGCGCGTTGACTTTAATGTCCCCATAAAAAATGGAGTTGTTGAAGATGCTACGCGCATATATGCAGTCAAACCAACCCTAGATCATTTATTGCAGCAACATAATAGGCTCATTCTCATCTCCTATCTCGGGAGACCAGAAAAGTATGACCCTGCCTATTCACTGAAACCTATCGCACACTCATTGAAAGAGTTATTTCCAGATAAAGAAATTGTGTTTGTTGCAGATGTGTTAACTGACGACACTCAACTTATAGAACAATCTGAAGATCAGATAATATTGTTAGAGAATATTCGATTTTATCCTCAGGAAAAAAATAATGACGAAGCTTATGTGTCAAAACTTGCTGGGTATGCAGATTTCTTCGTCAATGACGCTTTCTCTGTTTCGCACAGAAGTGAATCAACAGTAACTGGTTTACCTAAGTTGTTACCCTCATATGCAGGTTTTCAACTTTTGAAAGAAGTTGATATGTTAAAAAAAGCATTGGGAGGCAAAGGCACACCAAGAGTAACCATTCTCGGTGGAGCAAAAGTCTCAACAAAGATTCAACTCATTGAAAAGTTTATTGATTCATCAGACCATATTCTTATTGGAGGCGCTCTCGCAAATACGTTTTTAGCCGCTCAAGGAATTGAAATGGGAGGCAGTTTGTTTGAAAGTACTTATATAGAAGAAGCTCATAAACTTATGAAGCTTGCTGAAAAGAAGGGATGCCACATGCTACTTCCGATTGATTATGTGCGCGATGATACGTCCATGGCAATTCTTGACATTGGCCCAGCTACGGCACATAAATACGCTGAGATACTACATCAAGCACATACAATAATCTGGAATGGCCCGATGGGATTATATGAGGATCCGCGCTATCGAGCTGGGTCCGATACCATTTTTTCTGCAATCGCCGCTAACCAAAATGCCCTATCTATTATCGGTGGCGGTGATACACTCCTTATTCTAGAGAACAAAACTCCTGAAGAAAAATCGCGCATTTCTCACATATCAACAGGGGGTGGAGCGATGCTGGAATATATTGAAAACGGAACACTTCCTGGAATCGAAGCATTGAATTCTTCGAAGTAAAGTACTCATCATTGCCTCACAACAGCTCTTGTCGGTACAACAATACCATTTGGCGGCACAATAACCGTTGATCTAGGTTCTCCATCGTGATTACAGTCCAGACAGTATTTTGAAAGTCCATCCCATAAAACAGTATGCTCTCTCATCTCAACTGCTGGATTGCCTGGATCAGGTAGATATACATCGGTATCTCTGTTGACGGGAACTTGTTCCTTCTTAATTGATCCAGCACCAATACCCTCAGTACCTTTTATAAAATACTCAAACTGAGATTGGCATGTAGGCTGACCCTCAGGAGATGGTTGTCCCTCTGCCGCCTGTTGGAAAGAAGGATCCCTAATAATACATTCAGATTTTCCTACAACTCCTTCTGGAATGCGAGGAAGCAGATCTGATTGATTTTCAAGTACTCGCAACATCACTTTATTCCAAATTGGCGCGGCGCCAGTAATTCCAGAAGCTAAACCTGACATAGGACTATTATCGTTATTACCTACCCAAACTGAAACAAGAAAGTTTGGTGTATAACCAATTGTCCAGTTATCTCGTAAATCGTTTGTTGTTCCCGTTTTGACAGATACCCCTTTTTTTCCCTTTACAACAAGACTGCTTGAGGGACCAAACGCGGTAGAGCGCGCGGCATTATCTTGAAGTATATGGGAAATGATAAACGCCGTTTCTTTTGAAATTGCACGTTTTCCTTGTATCGCAAGAAAATTAGGAAAATCCAAGTCTTTGCTAACATCAGGAACAAGATTCGGATCTTTATATTCATACAGCGTTTTACCACTTTTGTCCTTAACTTCTAAAATACTTGTTAACTTTCTTGGAACACCCTCATTTGCAAATGCAGAAAATGCTTGGGCCATTTCTATCATAGTTACTTCTCCACCTCCTAAGGTGAGCGATAATCCATATCGTTGGGGATCTTTAAGCGAATCGATTAAGAAGCCACTTGATGAGGCAACAAAATTTTCAACCCCATTCTTTGCAAGCATTTTCACAGCAGGAATATTAAGAGAGTTCGCGAGCGCAAATCTAAGTGTGACTGGACCTTTGTAGCTCCCGTCATAATTAACGGGACAGTACGCTTTAGGCTGACCAGGAGCTGAAAAACACGTTGGTGCATCATTAAACACACTTGCTCCTGTCACGATTCTCCTATCAATGCCAATCGCATAATTTATAGGTTTAATTGAAGATCCTGGCTGTCTATTAGCTGTAGTGACATTATACGTTCCTGATCCAGTTGCAAAGAAATCCGTCGAACCCACCATAGATAATATTTCTCCAGTTGATGGTCGCGTTACGAGAAGTGCACCGTTAGATACTCTCAACCTTTTTATTTTCTCAACTTCCTCGTTTAAAATAGCTTCAGCAGACGCTTGGATATCTTTATCCAGTGTTGTTTTAACCACAAGCCCACCTTCTTCGACCAGTTGTTTACCATACTGCTCTTCTAGCACTGAGCGCACGTAGAATACAAAATGAGGGGCTTTTATTGTGTTTCCTGGAGGGATAAGTTGCAGTTCAACTTTTTCTGCTTCAGCTCGTTGTTCTTTTGTAATGAATCCAACTTCCTCCATTCGCTTTAATACAGAAAGCTGTCTGCTTCTCGCTCTATCAAAGTGAGTAAAGGGATTATAGGCACTCGGCGCAGCAGGTAAACCTGCTAAAAGTGCCGATTCAGCTAATGAGAGATCCTTAGCATCTTTATTAAAATAAGATTGTGCAGCTTCTTGAATACCATATGAAACTCCGCCATAGGGTACTTGATTAAGATAGAGTTCAAGTATCTGATCTTTTGTAAGCAACTGCTCTATTTGGATAGCTAAAACTGCTTCTTTCAATTTACGTTGTATAGTTCGTTCGGGTGTTAGTAGTGCAGATTTGACCAATTGCTGGGTGATGGTAGATCCTCCCTGCTTCGACTTTCCTTTTAAAACCATATCTTTTGCAGCTCGAAATATTCCACCAAACACTGAAATCCCTCCGTGCTTGTAAAAGTTTGCATCTTCAATCGCGAGTGTGGCTTGAGACGCATGCTTTGGAAGATCTTTTAATTTAATTGGGGTACGGTTTTCATCACGATAAATTTCATATAACAATTCTCCGCTTCTATCATAAATGCGACTGGAAAGAGGAATGACTCCATAGTTTCTGAGCCCCCGTGGATCTGGCAAATCCTTGAAAATAAAAATATAGAAAAGTGCTCCTACGACAATCCATCCGATAACCGTCACAGCAAGCGTATATTGAATGACAAGTTTTTTTATCCTACTTTTAGGATAGGGTCCTTTTATAGAAGACAGTATTTTTTTAATACGATTTTGCATATCTCTTATTGTATCAGAAGTCACTCTACGTAGAATCGTACAAGCTGAGTCCCAATTTTCTTTACTTTTGAAATCGAAATGTGTCCGATATCCGATGTATTTTTTACATGAGGACCACCGCACAATTCCTTAGAGTATGCCTCCTCCGGATGGTCGGGACTACCACCTATACAATAGACCTGAACAGTATCGCTATATTTTTCTTTAAAGAATGCTGAAGCACCTAAAGCTTCAGAATCTTCTTTAGACATAGTAAGTGCATAAACAGAAAGCCTCTCATCTATCTTTCCATTAATAATTCCTTCAAGTTGTTTAATCTCTTCATCTGTTGGTTTATGATCAAGTCGCGTATCAAAACGCATTCGCTCCTGCGTGATATTTGAGCCTTCTTGACGAATAATCTCGCCATAAACCTCTTGCAATGCTTTATGTAGAAGATGTGTCGCTGTATGATACTTTAGTACCTGATCTGATTGATCTGCGAGACCTCCTTTAAACTTTCCTACAGACGTTGTTTTGGATAGTTGCTTATGGGTTTGAAATACACTGTCAAAATCCTCTCTTGATAATTCAATGCCTTTTTTACGTGCAAGTTCTTGGGTTAATTCGAAGGGAAACCCAAAGCTCTGATACATATCAAATGCAGATTGAGCATCAAAAGTTTGATGTTTTTCAACAAGTACAAGACCCTTTTCAAGTGTTGTGCTAAATTTTTTCATTTCATCATCAATAACGAGAATCACCTGTTCGTCATTAATAATGGTTTGTAATATTGAGCGGTAAGAACCAGTAAATATTGAACCTGTTAGTTCGTACATTTTTACCGCAGATCTTCTCAACAATCTTCGCAATACATATCCATGCTCTTTGTTTCCAGGAATAACACCATCCTTAGCTAAATAGGCCGCGGCACGGATATGATCGGCAATGACGCGCATTGCAGGCTTTTTCGCATCATCCTTATATGCTGAACCAGTAAGGTGTTCTATCTCCTCAATTATGGGAACAAAAATATCTGTAGCGAACATGTCGGGGTTATCATTCCACGCTGCAAGAATTCTCTCAAGGCCACCACCAAAATCAACATTCTTTTGAGGAAGCTCTATTAGCTTTCCTTGTTGCTTTATATATTGGATGAAGACTGAATTACCTATTTCCATAAATCTTCCACAATCACAATTCGGATGACATGATGTTCCAAACAAGGGATTGTGCGGTGTACCAAAGTCATAAAATACTTCCGAATCTGGTCCGCCTATCTCACCCTCCGGCATATGTTCCGGCGGGCCAGAACGCGACCACCAATTCTTTGATGGTCCATATAAATGAATATGCGACGTGTCTATACCTAGTTTTTTCCATATTTCAACAGATACATCATCGCGAGGCACATCTTCCGTTCCTTCAAAAACAGTTACGTGTAATTTTTCCGCAGGAAGTTCCAGTATTTTTGTGAAAAACTCCCACATCCACACAAGTTGTTCTTCTTTAAAATAGTCGCCGAGAGACCAGTTTCCCATCATATGAAAAAAAGTTGTATGACGATTATCACCGACTTCTTCGATATCTTGTGTACGGATGCTTGGTTGAATATCAAAAAGCCTTGTGCCGAGTGGGTGTTTTTGACCGACAAGATAAGGTACAAGGGGTTGCATGCCCGAACTTGTGAAAAGCGTTGTTGCATCATTCGCCAAGACTAAAGGTGCCGCAGGAATTTCTATATGATTTCTTGGTGCTTCTTTCCAAAATGTTGAAAAGAGCTGTTGCAATTGGCTATTGGTCTTCATTTGTATTTATTGTATCACACAAAACTTATCTCAGATCTCGGGTATAATAAGACCTATGATATCTGTTGCGCCTGAAGATAGCCTTACTCAAGCACTCCACCATCTCAAACTCCCAGGAAAAAATACTCACAAAGGTCAAAACGGTAAACTTTTGGTTATTGGTGGATCTTCAATATTTCACGCAGCATCAATATGGGCAGCTGAAGCAGCTTCCAAAGTAGTTGATATGGTCCACTACTCCTCAACAAAGGAAAATGGTGAGATTATGACGAATCTTAAATCACGCTTTGTCGATGGCATCGTCATTCGCCAACAAGATCTCCTTAATTACGTCGAAGAAGATGATTGTATTCTTATTGGACCAGGCATGGAACGTGGCTCAGTCCGTGATGAAATTCGCGATTCAAGCTTAACATTCGAAAAAATATGCCAACTTGAAAACGAAGCTGAGTATACGTATGCACTCATTAGATTTCTCATTCAACAATATCCTGATAAACGGTTCGTATTTGATGCAGCAGCACTTCAAATGATGGATGTTTCCTGGTTATCAGCATTAAACGTACAACCAATTGTGACTCCCCACTGTAAAGAATTTGAAGTACTTTTTGGGATCTCTGTATGCGACATTCCTTTAGAGGAAAAAAAAGAAATAATACGCACAACCGCTCGAAAGCATAATTGCATTATTCTCTTTAAACAAATTACAGATATTATTACGAACGGAGACACTTTTACAACGGTTACTGGAGGTAACGCTGGCCTCACAAAGGGAGGCACTGGTGATGTACTTGCGGGTATTACAGCGGCTTTTTTTACGAAAAATGAACCACAAATCTCTGCATTAGTCGCCTCCTATTTATTAAAGAAAACATCAGAAGATTTGTTTTTGACGTCTGGAACTTTATATAACACCTCGGATGTAATAGCTCAACTTCCTAAATCTGCTAAACCCGTATTATTTGACAATTGAAGCCCTGTAGCTTATCATGGTTGAACTTATGAAGAAGGAGACCGTATTTGCAATTCTTCTTGGAATTGGGGCAGGTGTTCTGATTGCCCTTTGGGTGATTCGGGGATCTCAATCTTCTTCCAAAGGAGAGAATCTGGCATCAGATGAGAGCATAACTCCATCCATTTCTATTTCTACATCTCAAGAGGAACCGCTGCTTATTTCTAAACCGGACGATGGTTTTTTGTCTACATCTGATACAGTCGAGATTGTCGGTTCTTCTAAAAAAGGCTCACTAATCGTCGTTCAAAGCCCTGTACAAGAAGTTACTCAAACATCAAAAGCCGATAACTTTAATATTAAAATCAAGTTAATGGAAGGTTCTAATAATATTGTTGTAACTTCATATAATGAGAAGAGCGTTGAAAACCAAAGTCTTACAATTTATTACGTTCAAGAAGATTAATATGAAACGACTTTCATTCACAACATTTATTATTTCGATATTCGCAGTATTTCTTTTAAATACACCTGTCGTATACGCCCAATCTCCTTCTCCTACTACAGCCAAACCTATCGACGATACTCTCAAAATCATTAAAGAAAAAATCGAGGATAAGGTTGATGAAATTAATAAATCAAGTAAGAAAGTAATTTCAGGTGTGCTGAATAAAATTGAAGACGACACCTTGGAAATTCAACAAACTGACGGAAAGATTTTTAAAGTTAACATTGACGAAACAGTTTCAAAATTTTTTACCGCATCGACAAAAAGCCTAACTGATGCTGAGAAAACTGATCTCGAAAAAGGTGATATGCTCATCGTTCTGGGCCCATTAATCGAGGACCAAATATCAGCAAATAAAATTATTAGCCAGCCAGACTATATGACAGTTCAAGGTGAAATTACCAATGTAGATGCAGATAATTTTATTGTTGATATCGTCACAAGTAACAAAGATGAAGTAAGTCTGGATGTAGAAAAAGGTACTACGCAACAAATAATGGATACAAAAACACTTGAGTTATCAAAAGCTGGTTTTAGTAAGTACAAGATTGGAGACAAAATTCATGCAGTCTATATAAAACCTTCAAAAGAGGGTGAAAAAGCAACGACCATTCGTACTTTAATTATCCCTCAAGAATATTTCGCTGAAGCAGCAACCCCAACAAAAGCTGCTACACCTACTCCAAAAGAATAATCACTGAATATTTTGTAACGGATCGATTGTTGGACCAAGTAAGCCTTGTCTACAAACAGTATCAAGATTTGTTCCAAGCTTAAAGTACTCAACTCGGTTGAAATAGCAAGGTTTAGAGATAACGTTACTTGGTATAGAAAAACTCAAGGGTGGTTGTTCATCAGTTTTAAGTGCAATATTTTTTTCTAATACCATTGTCATAGTACGCTTCCAGATTGGCGATGCCCCCGTTACTCCCGATGTTAAACTCTGATTCATCGGCGTATTATCATTGTTGCCAACCCAAACAGCAGTCAGAAATTTTGGATTGTACCCTATAGTCCAATTATCTCTTTTACTATTTGTTGTGCCTGTTTTTACAGCAACGGTAAATCCAGGCAGATTAAGATCTGAGTTGAGACCAAACGCGGGTTGACGTGCTGTATTATCTGCAAGTATGTCAGACAATATAAACGATGTTTCTTCAGAAAGAACCCTTTCAGCTGGCGAAGTCGCCAAATAGAGATTTTGACCGCGGTAATCTGTTATCGATACAATGGGATTAAGCGGGTGCTTAGTGCCATAGTTTGCAAACGTTCCGTACGCGACAGCCATATCAACCATTCGAACCTCAGCGCCTCCTAAAGCAAGCGACAATCCATATCGTTCTGGCGTATCCCAAGTTGTAATACCAAGCTTTTGTGCATGGTCAATGAAAGTTGCAACGCCTAATGAATTCAATGTTTTAACGGCTGGAATATTGTATGAGTTCGCGAGTGCGGCACGCAACGGTACTTTTCCGTGGTATCTTCCATCATAATTTACAGGCCTATATACTTGGGTACCTGCGAGACTAAACTGTACCGGACTATCATCAATAATCGTCGCTGCGGTGTATTCCTTCTCAAGAGCAAGAGAATACAACAATGGTTTTATTGATGAACCGGGCTGTCGACGAGCAGTCGTTACATTAAACGCACCATATGGCTGTTCATAATAATTTCGTGACCCAACCATTGCTAACACTTCACCCGTTTTTGGAGCAGTAATCAACACACTTCCGTTCGATACATTAAGATTTTTAATTTTCTCGAGCTCCTCGACAAGAATTTTTTCTGTTTCCTGTTGAAGATTTATGTCAAGAGAGGTAATAACCCTCAAACCACCTTCTTCAACACGTTGAATACCGAATTGCTCTTCAAGTAAGGCTTTTACATAAAAAACGAAATGTGGAGCTCGTACAAATACTTTAGGTGGTTGAATAGTAATGTTTGTTTCAAGTTCCTTCGCATATTGATCCCTGCTCAGATAACCCAAGTCGTACATAGCGCGCAAGACCTCATTCTTTCTATTAAATGCAAATTGAGGGTTGATAAATGGTGAATATTTTGATGGTGCACGAGTCAGACCTGCAAGCAAAGCCGCCTCACCCACAGACAAATCCTTTGCTGGCTTATTAAAATACGTTTTTGATGCTTCCTCAATTCCGTACGCTGATCCACCGTATGGAACTTGATTCAGATAAAGCTCAAGAATCTCTTTTTTAGAGTATATTTGTTCAGTCCATAGTGCAAGAATTGCTTCTCGAATTTTTCTTTCAATAGTTCGTTCCGGATTTAATAAGGATGTTTTTACAAGCTGCTGTGTAATAGTTGATCCTCCTTGAAGCTCACCCTTAAGTATCATCTCCTTTACTGCTCGAAGAATGCCCCCAATTGGGGACACCCCATTATGTGAGTAAAAATCTTTATCCTCAATAGATATCGTTGCTTGTATGACATGATTCGGTAGCGTATCTATGTCAATGGGTGTACGGTTTTGTTCTCTGTAAAAATCATATAGCAATGTGCCATTTCTATCATAAATCTGTGTCGACACAGGAAAATTTACATTACCAATGAGACGAGGATTCGGTAATGAAAGAATAAAGTTATAGCTTTGATACGTAAAAACTATGGCAAGTGCAGTTAATGCACCTATGAAAAAGTATCCCAATTTACCTTTAAGTGTGGAATGATGGTGAATAGTGGTTTTTTTAACTTTAGTCTTCTTTTTGGGAATATTTATTGCACGGATAAACCTTAGAGGAAAAAATACTATTGCTTTGATAGTTTGCAAAATTGAAGTAAGAAGATGTACTATGGGACTAATAATCGAGACTACAATATCACCTACGAATATGAGAAACACAACGAAGTAAAAAAAGATACGAAAAACCGCTCTAATAACTATCCCATAGAATCCGGTTTGTTTTTTAATGTAGGCTGGCATTGCAAATGTTAGGTAGGAATTTTAACATATTTTATAGGATAAGACAAGCCTAGAGTATATTTCGTTAGGAAGATAGTTGCTTTAATTTTGCCTTGATAACAGCTCTTTTCAGATAAGTGCCATGAGGTACGCATGTTATTAAGTCTAAATAAGTATCATCATACTGCTGGTCAAGAACTTCGACTTCCTCAGGTTTCACCACAACTTTATCATATACCTCATATGTATACCGTGCCCCCTGAACCGTTACGTATACAACATCCCCCTTTTCTAAAAAGGGTACATAGCTAAAGATGTGTTCATAATTGTTTGGTTTGTATAGCTGTAGAAGCGAAGAGTGACCAAAAAGCGAAACCTTTCCCCGCTTTCCTGGCAAGGTGCGCGGGACATAGTGGACAATAGAAGAAAATAAATCATCTCCGCCTACTGTCACGCGCGCACTCTCTATACCAATTTTTGGAATATCAAGGGTATATTCCTTAACATCCTCAAGGGCCTCAGGTCCAAATTCCTCGATATTATTAGGAGTTACGAACCAGTTTGATGCTTTCGAATAATCAACAAGATTTGTTGAAAACTTGTTGGTCGTACCCAAAACAAGATTTGCTTTTTCTAGAGAGGTAGTAGTATTGTTTGGAACTGCAGCTTTTATCGCATCATCTATAAATATGCGTGTATAAAACTCTGATGCCAATACTGGGTAAAATGACCAAAATAAAAATAATGATCCAAGCGTCATCGATACATATGATATTGCGACAAGCAATGTTTTTTTAGGGCCAAAAATCTGCTTTCGATAACTATAGAGAGCCATAATTATTCGAGTGGTTTAGTGGTAACTTTATAGTTTTGTTTAAATAGTGGTGTAAAGAATTTAAAAAATGGAATCGGCGACACCACATCCATTTCGAATCCTTTCGTATCTGTGTTGTCTTTAAGAATATTTTCAATAGAACCTGTAGATTTGCCTTTAACGAGCGATATAATCTTTCCTTCATCTACTTTATACGATGGCTCTCCCTTTGCTTCAAGCGTTAAAGTAACGCCATCGTCACTTTTCTCTGAAGACGTAACTGAGAATGTTATCTGCTCAGGTTTAAGTTCGTAATTCTCAGGAACTTTATCAGCCAAGGCTGATACCAATGCTTCTTTCACGATTTTATCATCGTATAGAAAGTACGTAACTTCGGCAGTAACCTTGGCATCGAGAGTCTTTGCTTCTTCAGCAACTTCTTTCGAGTACTCTTCTTCTACCAATTCTATCTCTGTAAGATCATCTAGTACTTTGTGTGTGTCCGCACTTGCACTGAGCGCATCAGCCTTTTTTTTATTAATCTGTTTTTGAATTTCAATTTCAATTTTCTTAAAATCCTCTTTTGAGGCAGTCTGAATTTCTTTTTCAGTACCCCCTGCGAGGGCATCGCTTGCTTTTGCAAAATATGTTGTCTCTGTACTTCCTTCAAACGCAAACTGAGTGTCTTTCGCCAAATTGTATGAAGTCCCAATATTTTCTGCAGTAATACTCCCCTTTTCTTTCGACGTTGTAGTCAAAATATCTCCACCACTCGTTACTGTCTTTGTTGCAGCTTTAACCGTCACATCACTATCTAGTATGAAAACAAGCTTATTTGAAGCGACAAGTTTTGTTCCTTTTTTAAAAGTTTTATCCGATTCTGTAGCATTGAAAATTGTCACATTCCCTGTGGCTTTCTCACCAATATTTTTTGTGCCTGTAGTTTCTATACTTGCCTCTGTTTCAATTTTTTCTTTTTTCTCTTCAATAAAGTCGGGTTTGTCGAAATCAACTTCAGCAGATATCTCTGATTTCTCATAAAAAACAGTCAACGTAGCCGCATGAGCGTAAAACAGACTTGCAATGGTTCCAGATATCAAAAGAACGAGAACTATCAATCCAACTATAAGTGGTTTTTTTTGTGATATTTGAGGCAAAGATAGGTTGGGTTTTTGCATATACTGCCTAAGTCGTGTAATAAATGGTAACGACATACTTTTCGGTTGCGACTGCATTGGGCTTTCATATACATCAGATCCCATCGGTTCCGGTAGGTGACTCTTTCTTACATCTGCTCCGACGACGAACCCTAAATCTTCTGGAATCGTTGTTGTAACAGTATTTTCGATCACATCAGTAGCACTTACCACACTTTCAGGGGCTGTTGGTTTATCTATATAAGCCGCCTCACCTACGCTTTCTTGAATATTGGAAGAAAAAACATACTCCGGTGCTGCCTGCAATATAGCATTGGTAAAGTCAATTTCATTAATAATGTCTACTTTTGGGACATGCATAAACACATCCTTTGACCACTTGTGGGAGATAACTTTTGAAGCCTCTTCTTCGAGACCTCCAGAATCATACATGATCAACCTGGATGGAAGCGCCGTATCTTTTTGTGTATGTTGGAATAAATCAGTAAGATCCGAAACAATATTTTCAGATCGAGCAACAGATTCCGAAAATATGAGTTCGCCGGCTTGGTAAATAAATGCCGACACAGCAGGAGTATCTATTTCAACGAGTGTCGCAGAGAGTGGCGAACTTTCTTTATGGGCGATATATTTTGATATTATCTGATCCATTTCTAAGTAGCCCAAAGCCTCAAGCTCATTGTCTTTAATAATTTTCTCAAGAAGTTCTTTATATTCGGAAGAAATTTCTCTTGTATGAAGGTCTACAAGATGTGAGTAAATCATAAACGAAGCTTTTTTCAGCTCAATTTTATGGTCGTTTTCCAAATGGAACAGGAGCTCGTCAATATCATACGTAAGGTTCTCCCATCCGTTGGTAAAAGTAAATGCTCGTTGGTCGATTAGTTTAATTGCTCGAGTAGCATCAGATGTTTCCAATAGATAACCCTGACCATCTCCATGTCGCAATAAGATTGCTACGACAAATTCCTTTTTATTGTTTTTTCCGAAAAAATGTAGATTCATTTTATTTAATATTATACTTTGCGAAAACTTGCTCAACACCTTTACTCGCAGTTGCGAAGGCTTGGTTGTACGACACTCCATTCATAGTGGCATTTATCGCGTCCTCAACATAAGAGATAATCTCTTCGTTTATGCCCTTATCAAACGTTCTTGAAATCATTGGTAGGCTCTGCATATAAAGTGCTTGCTCGACAACAGAACCAATGTACTCATTTTGAGTCAAACTATCACGCAAGTCAACTCTCGAATATGGTTCGCCAAACAAGCGGGTTTGTGACTGAGTTTGATATAGTTTTGTCATGGTATCTTTTTGAACAAGGAAGTGAAGAAATTTCCAAGCCTCTAGTTGGTTCTTGCTTGCTTTAGATACTCCTTCTACCCAATAGGTAGCTAACGACAAGGGTTGATTGCCAGATAGTAAGGGAAGCGAAGTGGTTTTTACTTCGAGCTCTGTATTTGCAGCTTTGATTTCAAGAATTCTCCATGATGGGGCTATAATCATCGCCACTTTTCCTTCTATAAAAGCTGATATGTTATTGGGCATTTTTTCATTCCAAAAATTAAGTGGCGGTTCAGCAAACTGCCTATAGTTCGCGAGAACCTCTATTGCCTCATTTGAATTAAGATTTTTGAGACTTGCACCATTTTGTAGCAACATCCACCCTAAAATATCTGAAAAATGCTCGATGTTATTTGCGGTTCCTAGGGCGATACCTGAAGTGAGAATATTCCCATCTGCATCTTGAACACGAAGTGTGTTTGCAACATTTAAAAGCTCTTCCCAAGTTTTTGGAGCCGTCGTTATGCCTGCCTTTCTAAAAAGCTCATTGTTGTAGATTAGTACAAGACCATCAATTTCGAGAGGTAATCCATAATATGCCTCACCAATTTTAAGATCGTTTTGTGCCACTTTATAGAAAGTGCTTTCAAACTCTTTGTTTGACATCAATTTAGAAGGTAGCGGAGAAACAATATCAGAAATTGAAGGCAACCACGTATTATGGTACCTGAATATATCAGGGCCGTTTCCCTCATTTATGCGTGCAACAAGTTTAAGACGATAGTCCTCAGGAGTTTGCTTAATATAAGTTATATTGACATGTGGATTTTGCTTTTCGTAGTCTTGAATTACTCCCTCGTAAATTTTCTCATCCTCCCATAAACCCCAATATTCAAGTTCAACTTTTCCTGATTTTTTACCCATTGATAGTATAAACGAGAAAACAAAGAAGAATATAATGATGAAAACTACCACTCCTATTGCAATAAATATTAATTTCTTTTTGTTGTCGTCTTCTTCTTCCATCATAGGGGGCAGATTATCATCAAAGCCTGGTGGGATACTTGATCCACCGCCTGGAGCAACTACGTCTGGCGTTAGTTCTTCTGGAATGACTTCAGGGATAATGGTATCCGAGGGAGGTGTGTCAACTGAGCGGTCCTCCTCAACGGGAATAGTCTCAAACACTGGAACGTTGGAGTTTTGGTCAGACATATGTGTATAATTACTAATACATAGTAACGAATATCCACCTAGATTTCAAAAGCAATGTCGATCAAACTTATTCAATTTGTAACAAAATCACTATTTTTCGCTTGTGTATTCACCACAATATATGTGGTGTTGCTAGCAGCGATCTTGGTTCAGCGTGATAAAGCACACCAAGATCGCATATATCCTCAGGTATATGCAAATGCAAATAATTTTGGCGGCAAAACAAAGGATGAAGTAGTAGCTCATTACAACAACTTAAATAGTAAACTCTCGAAACTTGAGGTTGTGATTCAGTATAAAGATACAATTGCGACATTATCTGGTGAGACCATTGGTCTTCACTATGATGCAAACACCATTGCTGATCAGCTCTATGACATTGGTCGCTCAAAAAATTGGCCCACAAGGCTATTGCAAAAATATACAACACTACTCCACCTGTCCGAATACACTTTTACCTATAAACCACAATACCTATCCGAATCTATAGAAGCGCATCTCACTGAATTAAGTGAGACCTACTCAAAAGAACCGAAAGACGCCCTTTTTGAACTTAACAATGGGCGTGTTTCTGCTTTTCGTATTGAAGAAGATGGTATTGGCATAGATGTAACAAAGAATATGAAAGAAGTTCAAAAAAACCTTGATACGGTATCAGAACGTAACATACCAAATAATTTTAGCATTGTTGTAGAAGACAGTATCCTAAAACCCAATATCACATTATCTGAAGCAAATAATTTTGGTATTCTGGAGAAAATCGGAGAGGGTGTATCTGATTATAGTGGCTCAGCTCCAGAACGTGTACACAACTTAACGCAAGCAATGACAAAAATTCATGGTGTCCTCATACCTCCAGGGGAAACTTTTTCCTACAATAAAACGGTGGGTGATATTTCTCTCGCAACAGGATATAAAACCGGCTACGTTATTAAAAATGGCCGCACAGTCTTAGGCGACGGAGGTGGAGTATGCCAAGACTCAACCACACTCTTCAGAGCAGCGCTTAACACCGGATTACCAATTGTTGAACGTAAAGGCCATGCATACAGAGTGAAGTATTATGAAAACGATCGCAAACCAGGATTTGACGCCACAGTATATGCTCCAAGTGTTGATTTTAAATTTCAAAATGATACACCTGCACACATTCTTATCCAAGGTGCGGTTGACAAGACAAAACGAACTCTCACCTTCACCTTTTATGGAAAGAAAGATGGTCGGCGCGTAGAACTATCGGATGCGAAGGTATACGACCATACACCGGCTCCGGCCCCACTTTATGAAGAAACGCCTACACTTCCACGAGGAGTAACAAAGCAGGTTGACTGGGCAGCCCCAGGTGCAAAATCACAGTTTACTTATAAGGTATATTCCGCTTCAGGTGAACTGATGCAAGATAAGGTCTTCTATACCGCATATAGACCATGGCAAGCAGTGTTTCTTGTGGGGACAGGAGAGTAACGTATTAACGTTTTGGTGATTGTTTCTGTCGTCGCGCCTTACCACCAGTGCCGACTTTTCTTCGCTCTCGAACTCGAGCATCGCGTTTTAGCAATCCGGCTGGTTTAAGCTTTTTTCTATTTTCTTCTTCAACCATCTCAAGAGCACGTGAGACGCCTAGTTTTAGAGCATCGAGCTGGCCATGAATTCCCCCGCCACGTACTAGCGTGGAAATAATGAATCTCCCCAGGCTATCAGTAAGCGTGAGTGGTAGCAGATATTCTTTTTTGTAAACTTCTCCAGGAAAATAATCCTCAATCAACATATCATTAACATATATTTGGCCTTTTTTTGCTTCGGCCATACTCTTTGGAAGTTTTGCTTTTGCAGATGACAGATAAAGTCTGACACGTGCAATTGCCGCTTTGCGTCGACCTATGCTTTCGTAGTATGTAAGATTTTTTTGTACTTTAGCCATGTGTAATGAACTTAATTGTTAAAATTTTCCTTGTAGGGATGTTCGTTTTCAGGGAACACGAATAACCTTCTCATTCTTCTATCGCGCATTGTATTCTTTGGCAACATACCGGAAACTGCATTTTGAATGACTTTGCGAGGGTCTTTTTCATGCAAGCGAAAATATGGTGTTTTTTTCAGTCCACCTGGATATCCAGAGTATCGCGTATAAATTTTCTCTAATTCTTTAGAGCCAGTCACTTTGATATGTTTTGCATTGATCACTACAACAAAGTCTCCTTCATCAATGTTTGGAGAAAACGAAGTCTTCCCCTTTCCTATTAAAAGCTCACTAATTTGAGTGGCACATCGTCCTAGAATCTGGTTATTAGCATCGATTATATGCCAATTTCTCTTAATATCTTTTTCTTTGGTTGTTTTTGTTGTGTGTGTAAGACCTGTCATTGTGCTTTTTTATTTTTTGTAACGGTTTTTTTTGATAGTTTTTTACCCTCTTTCTCAACACTCGTTGGAACCAGTTCAATAAGCGGCTTAATCCATTCCAGTCGTGCTACCTCAGCATTATCACCTTGGCGAGGTCCCATTCGAAACATACGTGTATAACCACTCTGTTGACCAACAAACGTAGGACCGACTATTGTCAACATGTGTTTTACCACGCTTCTATTTCCAAGCTCTCTTAGCAATACATTTCTATCAGATTCTCTGCCAAGCGAGGCTTTATAGACCAACTTGTCAATTTCTGATTTAAGTGCTTTTGCTTTGCTTAAGGTTGTGCTTAACTTTCCTGTTTGCACAAAACTTATGACAAGCTTGCGCATAAGTGCTTCGTTAGCATCTTGACCTCCGTTAAACTTTATTTTTTTGATTCCGTGTTTCATTTGAGTTCAATTTTGACGCCGAATTTTTCGACTTCTTTTTCAATGAGGGTAATGGACTTTCTGCCAACACCCTTTAGGTTTGCAAGAGCCTCAGGACCTCGAGTAACGAGATCGCCGACCGTTTCAATCTTTTCTCTCAAGAGTGCATTAATAACTCTTGTTGGAAGATCGAGCTCATCAATGATAATCTCGTTTACCTTTTCATCAGTGATACGGGGTGTTGCTACACCGTCGCTTTCGACGACTTTAGCACTTCCTGCTTTGTCGTCTGTATCATTGACAACATGACCAAAGAATGAAGTGATGATCTCAGCAGATTGCATTACAGCGTCTTCTGGCATGATTGTACCATCAGTCCAGACTTCCAGGGTTAGTTTATCGTAGTTCGAAGTACGACCGACACGCTCATCCTCAACCTTATAGACAACCTTCGTAACTGGGGAGAAGACTGAGTCGATGGCCATAGTACCAAAAGTAGCTTCTTCTTTATCTTCTGCAGCGCTAAATCCAAGACCTTTTTCGATGGTAATCTCTATTTCAAGCTTAGCTTCACTCGTGGTAAGTTCTGCTATTGATTGATCTTTGTTAACGACTTCAACATCACCACCTTTAAAATCAGCTCCTGTTACTTGTCCTTTTCCCTTATGAGAAAGTGTCATAGTAAAGGGGCCATTGCCTTTAAAGCTAAATCGCAAGGATTTAATATTTAAAATCATCTCGAGTGCAGACTCCTTAACGCCATCTACTGACGAGAAAGGATGAACGGTATTATTGATCTTTACGTACGTGACTGCTACACCTTCAATAGACGAAAGAAGTACTCTTCGTAGTGCATTTCCCATACTGTGACCGTATCCTGCTGGAAGTGGTGTCAATATAAACTTTCCATAGTTCTCTGAACTTTCAACTTTTTTTGTGGTGAATGAAGGTTTTATCATAGTTTGTGTTAATTTTTAAAATTATCTTGAGTAATACTCAATGACAGCTTGAAGGTCTACACCTTCTCTTAATGCATCAAGACTTGGTGTATCTTTAACTTTTCCTGATAGAGCTTTTTTTTCAAGCCATTCAGGTAACACCTGGTCTTTCAATGCAATAAGCTGTGCCACATATGGTATTTTTGATGTCTTCTCCTTCTTAAAGGTAATAACATCCCCAATCTTAACTTTATACGATGGAATAGAACTTTTCTTTGTATTTACTTGAAAGTGTCCGTGATTTACAAGTTGTCGGGCAGATGCGCGTGTAGGCGCAAATCCAAGACGATATACTGCATTATCTAGACGAGACTCAAGAAGTTGAACGAGCAAAAATGCAGTGTTACCAACCATGTGATTTGCTTGCGTAAAGTATCTTCTGAGTTGTTTTTCTGAGAGGCCGTAAATTCTTTGGAGTTTCTGTTTTTCTCGAAGTTGCTGTGCATATTCTGTTTGCTTACCCATTCGAGAATTAGGCTTTTGACCAGGCTTCACGCTAATTCTGCGCAGTAAGCTAGCCTGAGCTTTTGAACCAGTGGTTTTCAAACCAAGGTCAATACCCTCTCTTCGTGCCAATCTGTTTCGCGGTCCTGTATATCTCATATAGTTGTAATAGATTAACCTTTTCTTAATTTAGGTGGGCGCACACCATTGTGTGGCACCGGTGTAACGTCTAAAATGCGACTTATATCAATACCTGCTGCTTTTATTGCTTTTAGCGATGCGGTTCTTCCTGGACCAATACCTTTTACATATACCGACACCTCTCTTAGCTGGTGCATATCAACAGCCTTAGTAAGGGTCGTTTGTACTGTAACTGTAGCAGCATATGGTGTGGATTTTCGAGTTCCTGAAAATCCGAACATTCCACATGATCCTACAAGTACAGGCTTGCCAAGTTCATCGGTTATAGTAACCAATGTATTATTGTATGTGGCGGTAATATAGATACGTCCCTTTTCAATCACTTTTTTCTGTACTTCTTTTTTCATAGTAGTTAATTAGTTATTTTTTAGCTGCCGCTTGCTGAATTCTTGCTAAATCTTCCTTCTTTAGTGCACCAACAGTCTTTCTCTTACCACGTCGTGTACGTGCATTTGAGCGAGTTCTTTGTCCTCGTGCTGGCAAACCTCTGAGATGTCGAATGCCTCGATAAGCTCCGATTTCTCTCAATCTTTTAATATTCGAATTAATTTCTTCTTTAAGATCACCCTCAACTTTAATAGTACCAACTTCTGCCTGTATCTTTTGCACCTCATCCTCTGTGAGATCTTTTACTTTTTTATGCGTATCTATGCCGATTTTCGTTAAAATATCTGCTGATATTTTCCATCCGATACCATACACAATGGTCAATGCGTACTCAATACGCTTGTCATCTGGTAGGTTTCTTCCTGAAATACGAATCATGTGTTTTTCTTTAAATTAAAAATAACTTACCCTTGCTTTTGTTTGTGCTTGGGATTTTCACAAATAATATACTTTCGCCCTTTTCGTTCGACGACTTTACATTTCGGACACCTTCTTTTAACAGCAGCATGAACTTTCATAACTATAATCGATAGATAATTCTCCCTCGTGAAGGGTCGTACTTTGTTACTTCAGCGCGGATACGGTCTCCCGGAAGAATTTTAATATAATGACGCCTCATTCTTCCCGAGAGGTAACATATAATTACCCTATTTTCAAACTTCTCATCAAGTTGTACTTTAAATAAAGTATTTGGAAGGTTTTCTAATACCTCCCCTTCCACGACCAACACATCCGGACTCTTCATAAAGACTATATTGTACCACAACACTATGTCAAAATTAAAGCCCCATTTTCAGTTATTGCAACTGTGTGTTCAAAACAAGCAGCAAGCGAGTTATCTGCCGTTTTTATTGACCACTCATCAGGCTCATATTCCATTTCTCCAAGTCCCATAGCGTACATTACCTCAATCGCAATAACTAATCCAGGTTCAAGCAAGAGCGTCTTCTCGACTGGTCTATTAATGAAACACGGCACATACGGATCTTCGTGTAGTTCCTTACCAACACCATGTCCAGTTAACTCTCGTACTATACCATATCCTGCACCTTCTATGGTAGTTTGAAAGGCACGCGAGATATCACCAATTCTCTTTCCCTTTATGGTAACTTTGAGCGCATTGTTCAGAGCTTTTTTACCAGTTTCGAGAAATAGTGTTACATCTGGGGTTTGCTTACCAGCCTGAACCGTAAGAGCAGAATCTGTATGTAATCCACCATAATAAACTCCCGCATCTATAGTAACCACATCACCATCTTTAATAATCTTATTTGAAGGGGGTGTGTGGACAATCTGCTCATTCACACATATACAGCTCGCCCATGAGTACCCTGTGACCCTCTTAAAGCCTGGTTCAGCCCCTCTTGCGACAATAGTGCTCTCTATATAGTTATTGATAGCCATTGTTGAAATCCCAGGTCGAACCATTGCAGCAGCATCTTTTAGCACATCATGCAAAATAGCACCGCCGTGTTGCATAGATTGAATATCGCTCTTAGACTTGTAGTGGATCATAGCTCAATCAAGCGCGTAGTACACATCACGGTAAACCTCTTCTAGTTTAACTTGAAGATCGGGAAGTGAGCCATCATTAATAATCATGTAATCAGCAAATGCGAGCGTTGGGCCTTTGTTCGCCTGGAGAATCTCATTTAAATCTCTTTCCTCATTAGCAAGACCCCTTCTGTCTTTTCTTTTTTGTACGCGCTCGTAGCGCAATTTTTTATCAGCCCACAAAACGAGCAAAACTACTTTTACATCTGAAAATTCCTTTTTTAGGTACTGATATTCCTGGAAAGAGTAAAGACCATCAATAACCACTAAGGTTTCCTTTTCAAGTGCCTTTCTTATTTTCTCCTTACTTAATACTGCCATCGCCTCCATACCATATTTTTCTCGGACTTCCATGCGAACCAATTTATGCACATCTTCTGAATGTGCAAGTTTTCTTTCTTCTACAAGCTCGTTAATAATATTACCAAAATGGACTACAGGCAATTTTTTACTTTTAAAATACGTGGTTGCCTCTGTTTTTCCAGAACCAGGCAATCCTGTTACTGCTAAGATTATTTTTTGCTTTTGACTCCACGCACGAACTTTATTTTTATAGTATTCCTTGCCGAGCAATTTCAAAATCTCTTCATTCACATCGTCGATACTTTTTGTCCCATCTATTCGAATAAGCTTGCCTTTCTCTTCATAAAACGATATTACTGGCTTAGTAACCTCATTGAAAATTTCAATTCTTTTCATAACTGCAGTCACCGTTTGATCGTCACGCGCATCTTCGGTTCGATAAGCAATGCGCCAAAGTGCTTCTTTGTCTGGAAGATCCAGATAGATAATTTTATCTAGGTTGTTTTTGAATTTTTTTGCCTGAGGGAGTGTACGAGGAAAACCGTCGAGAATATAGCCTTTTTTATATTCTCTTCGAGATAAATATGTTTCAACAATTGGAATAGTTTCCTCGTCGGGCATAAGAAGACCTGAGCTCATTGTTTCTTTTACGTAACGACCCATTGCAGTTTTTTCTTTTGCAATCATGCGGAAGATATGACCTGTGGAAAGATATGGTACACCAAGCTGTCGGGACAATAGATTTCCCTGGGTTGATTTGCCGGCGCCTGGTATTCCAATAAGAACTAATTTCATGGGTTTAATCGAGTTTCTTTCGTTCCTTGTGTTCCGTGTGTTTTCGGCAGTTTTGGCAATACTTCGTCAGCTTAAGAGCATCAGGTGTATTCTGCTTATTTCGTTCTGTGACATAGTTAACGCCACCACATACGGTACACTGCAGTCCGAATTGTAGTCTCTGTCCTTTTTTTGCCATAATTCAGAATAGATTATTAACGGGTATATTTATCGTAATGTTTCATAGCTACCTGCGTTTCTAGATTCTTGAAAGTTTCTAAAACAACCGAAACAACGATTAACACTCCTGTTCCTCCGATCACAAGATTACTTGTGCCGGTCAACCCTGCAATTATAGCAGGTAGTATGGCGATTGTGCCAAGGAAAAGTGCACCTACCGTTGTAATTCTAAAAAGTATGTTCTGAAGATATGTGCGCGTTGCTTGCCCAGGTCGTATTCCTGGGATAAAACCACCGTGTTTTTGAATTTCTTCTGAGATTTTATCAGGGTTAAACACGATAATGGTATAAAAATAGGTAAATGCAACAACCAAGACAAAGTATAAAATATTATAGACAGGACCTTCAGGAGCGAATGTTTGTGTTAAAAATCGAGCAAATCCTGCAAGTGCAGGATTGTTGGTCCCTGTTAGAAAATTCCCTATCAACTGTGGAAAAAGGACAAATGAGATTGCGAATATTATTGGAATGACACCTGCCTGATTTAATTTAAGTGGCAGAAAGTTACTTGCACCCTGATATACCCTATTCCCTTTAACCCTCTTTGCATAATAGATAGGAACCTTTCTAATAGCTTGGTTTACAAATACAACACCGCCAATGACTGCCAACATTAGGGCAACAACTATTCCCATCGCAACAAAGTTTTCAGAATTGGAGGTAAATAATGCTTGGCTTGCGACTACTGGAATACGGGCAACAATTCCTGCGAAAATTAACATAGAAACACCATTGCCTATTCCGAACTCAGAAATAATTTCACCAAACCAAAGTAATATAAATGAACCTGCGGTTATCGTCACAAGAAACGCAATAAACTCGAGGAAGCCAAGGTTAGATATAACCTGTTGATTTCTTAGAACGACATACATACCAATGCCTTGTACCAAGGTTATCGGTAGTGCAAGTAGGCGTGTGTATTGATTTATTTTTGCTCTGCCATATTCACCTTCTTTAGTTAGAGCTTCAAGCTGTGGTACGACGATTGTCATAAGTTGGATAATGATCGACGCGTTAATATAGGGACCTAGTCCCAAAGCCATCACGGAGAAGTTAATAAGTGTGCCACCTGAAAATATGTCGAGTAGTGCAAAGAATTGATTTGATGAAAAAAGTGTTGATAGAGCTGCACGATCAACAACAGGAACAGGTAAGAAAGCGAAAACTCGAAATATGGCTATAATGCCAAGTGTTATAAAAATCTTTCTGCGTAATGCAGGGTCTTTAAGAAATATCTTTAATTTTTGAAGCGGGTTATTCATAGAACGACCACCGATCCTCCTGCATTCTCAATCTTCTCCTTAGCAACACGGGAAACAGGAAGCGCAACCTGTAACGGAACTGTAAGGTTCCCACTAGATACTATCTTAACACCTTTTTTCATCGCTGACATATCAACTATGCGCTTTTCAACAAGTGCTTCAACAGTAATGGTTGCATTTGCCTCAAATTGGGACAAATCGTCAAGATTAAGAGTGAATGCTTTTGGTTGAACGGATCTGTTTTTACCTTTTCCTCTTAAGAGCGGGTATCTTTTTACAGACCTGTTTTGACCTCCTTCAAAGTGAATTGGAATGGCAGTTCTTGCAGATTGGTGTCGTGTTGTTCCGCGTCCTGATTTTGCTCCAGCACCACTACCTAGACCTCTTCCAAGTCTTTTCTTTTTGTTACTGACAATTTTTGTTAGTGTATGTAATTGTGTCATTTTGATTTATTATGATCTAGTCTTTAAGCTTTCCAGAGCCTTCATAACTGCATAAACATTTGATACCTGATTTCGTGAACCTAAAATCTTACCCGACGCATTCTTCACCCCTCCAAGCGACAAAATTGATCGCACAACGCTTCCAACTTTCAAACCCGCACCCTTTGGGGCTGGTTTAAGAATAATATTCGATGCTTTGAATTTAACTTTAATATCATGAGGAAGTGTTTCTTCATAAACAGGAATCGTTATCATATGTTTTCGTGCATGCAGAATGGCTTTCTTAATTGCCTGAGGAACCTCAAGTCCACGACCAAGACCAACGCCTACCTTGCTGATATTATCTCCCACTACGACAAGTGCTGAGAAACTTATGTAGTTTCCACCTTTTGTTTTTTTTGACAATCGACGAATAAGTAATACTTTCTCTTCGATACCATCTTGTGGCTCTCGTCGTTGTCGCTGGTTATTATTGTGCATTCTTCCGTCCATAATAGTTATATTGTAATGCCTCCCTCTCTTACTGCTTCTGCAAGAGCCTTAACTCTTCCCTTATAAGGGTATGAACCTCTATCAAAAACAACCTGATTAATCTTAGCCTTTTTCATCAGCTCTGCAATAGTTTTTCCCACAAACTGAGCTTTTTGAATAGAAGTCATTTTATCATCAATTTTCACTGATACATCATTAGCGGAAACTAATGTGTGCATTTTGTGATCATCGATAACTTGTGCATAGATATGCTTATTGCTTCGATTCACTGAAAGACGTGGGTAAGCAGACATGCGAATAATTTTTGATCGCACTCTCTTTTGCACCCGTTTTCTTCGTAATAAAACTTTATTTTTCATAGTATTATGCAGTCTTCGCCTTCTTTCCTGGCTTTAATTTAATAGATTCACCTTCATACCTAATACCTTTTCCCTTATATGGATCGGGCTTTCGAATTGACTTTATTCTATTAGCCACCTGACCTACTATTTGTTTGTCTGCTCCTGAAATGGTGACAATATTTCCTTGTACGGCAAACTGTATCCCCTCAACACTTTTATATGTGACAGGGTGTGAGTAGCCAACATCAAAAACAAGATCTCTACCCTGAAGTTTAACTTTGTAACCAGTACCCTGAACCTCTAATTTCTTTTCCCACAACTTAGCTACACCAACAACTGCATTTTGTACAAGTCGTTGGGCTAAGCCATGTACCGCTTTGGTGTCATTAATGTTATTAGATCTTTTAACTGAGAGTGTTCCTTCACCCAATTCAATTGTTATGTTTTTTGGGATACCGACACTTAATTCTCCCTTGGGACCCTTTACATGCACAGTTTCATCCACTATATGGACTTGAACATCACTAGCAACTGTTATTGGTTGATTTCCTATACGTGACATAATGATTTACCAAACTTGAAAAAGAATTTCTCCACCCATCTTTGATGCGCGGGCTTCCCTATCTGACATAATACCTTTTGAGGTTGACAGAACAGAAAGTCCTAGTCCACCAAGAACCGGCTTCATATCTTGTAATCTTTTATATGTTCTTCTTCCTGGTTTTGAAAGCAGTCGTACACCTGTAAGAGATGGTTTGTCATTTTTGTAAAGAAGCTCAATTGTTATGTCTTTCTTCGCACCGTTCTCTATAAGAGTAAAGTCTTTAATATACTGTTCTTTTTTAAGAAGCGTCAAAACATTCATGTTCATCTTCGAGTAGCGACAGGCTATTGTAGGCTTTTCAGCCATATAACCATTTTTAATTCTGATGATGAGATCAATAATTAAGCTTGTCATATTATTATTACGTCTTTTCTAAGACACGTTTAGTAACTTTTCCATGCGTTCTAAATGTTCGACTGAGTGCGAATTCTCCAAGTCTGTGACCAACCATGCCTTCTGAAACGAATACCTCGATAAATTTTCTACCGTCATGTACTGCAAGTTTATGTCCTACAAAATCAGGTGAAATTTGTGATCTTCGTGCCCATGTTTTAATAACAGAGCGATCTCCTGATTCTTTTTGTTTTGCAATTTTTAGTTGCAATTTTGCATCAATGTATGGTCCTTTTTTAGTTGATCGTGACATATTTTTTTACCAAGAAATTTTCTTAACGCCTGGAATTTCACCTCTTAGAGCTTTTTCTCTAAACACAATGCGTGACATACCAAAACGTCTAATATAACCTCTCCCTCTTCCTGTAATTTGACATCTATTTCTCAATCGAGTTGGACTTGCGTTTCTTGGCAATGCCGCAAGCGATACGTAATCACCTTTGGACTTTAACTCCTCACGCAAGGCCGCGTACTTAGCTACCATCTTTTCTCTTCTTTTTTCTTTTTCAAGCATTCCTTTTTTTGCCATATTTTTTTAGTCAACAAAAACTAACCCCATTTCTTCTAAAAGCTTTCGGGCATGATCATCTGAAGTAGCAGATGTCACAAGAGTGATCTCTAACCCTCTAATCTTGTCTATTTTATCATAATCTATCTCAGGAAACAGGGTCTGATCAGATATACCAATATTTAGATTTCCCCTACCATCAAGACTCTTTGCAGGAATACCTCTAAAGTCACGAATACGTGGTAAGACAATTTTCAGAAACTTCTCAAGGAAATCATACATACGATCGCCTCGGAGCGTTACTTTGGCGCCTATAGGCATACCCTTTCTAATTTTAAATGCGGCGACCGATTTACGTGCATGTGCGACAATTGGTTTTTGACCAGCAATCTGTCCAAGATCACTCAGAACATGCTCAACAGATGCTTTACTTGTAGATCCCTCACCGTTTCCGACATTCAACACAACTTTCTGAATTTTAGGAACAAGGTGTTTATTTTTAAGGCCCAACTCCTTGTACAGTTTATCGAAAACCTCTTTGTTGTAATATTCTTTTAGTTTCATAATATGTTATTTAATTCTTTCGTTTGTCTTTCGTTCTACGCGGAATTTTTTATCTCCTTCGATAACAAATCCAACTCTTGTCACTTTCTTTGTGGATGAACTTACTAACATGACATTCGATACATCGAGTGCACGAGGCATTTCTATAATGCCACCTTCTGGAAATTGTTCACTTTTCTTTACATGTCGTTTGTAAATATTTAGACCGGGGATCAATACCTTATTTTTGTTTTCATACACTCGTTCTACAACTCCTTCTTTACCCTTATCTTTCCCGGTAATTATGCGAACTTTATCGCCTTTTCTAATTTTCATATTAGTAAATTTCTGATGCCAAACTTGCAATCTTATTGAAAGCTCTTTCTTTTACTTCTCGTGCGAGCGGTCCGAAATAGCGCGTTCCCTTAGGATCCTTCGAATCTTTTGCCGTCAAGATTACACATGCATTGTCATCAAAGCGCACATAACTTCCATCTTTTCTTCGTGTTTCTTTTTTTGTGCGAACTACAACCGCATGTACAACCTCACCCTTCTTGACTTGACCATAAGGATCTGCTTTTTTTACAACCGCTGTCACAATGTCACCAATATGAGCAATTTTCATATTGCCACGACCAGGTATACCCACTATATAGGCTTGTTTTGCTCCACTGTTATCCGCAACATTCATTACCGATCGTAACTGCAACATGTTCTTTTAGTGTTTTTTAATAACTTTAAACTGCTTATCTTTAGATATTGGTCGTGTTTCTTCGATGTCTACAACATCACCATCTTGAACGGCTATCGTGCCATCCAAATGAGCTTTAAATTTTTTATGCTTTTTCAAAATCTTATGGTAAAGTCTGTGCTTGTATGCTTTTTCTACTTCTACAACAGCAGTCTTCTCCATTTTTGTCGACACTACTTTTCCGGTTAATACTTTTGGCATGTTATTTCGATTTCTCGTTAATAATTGTTAACGTTACTGCAAGCTCTTGTTTTTTTAAACTAAGAGCATTGGTATTCTTAGGTTTATTTACAGATCCCTCAATACTCATATGGGCAATGTCTTCTCTCAGCTTTTGTGCAGTAAGCATTAGCTCCTGCGCGCTTTGATCTCTCAATTTTTGTACTGCCTTTGTTTTCATATGTGTCGTTCTACCAATTTAGTTTTAACCCCTAATTTCGACGTTAAGTTTTTATGCATTTTTTTTGCTGCTTCATCGTCGAGTCCTTCCAGCTCGAATAATATTCGTCCAGGTACAACGATTGCAACATAATGTGAAACATCTCCTTTTCCAGCTCCCATCGTTACCTCTGGGGGTTTCTTTGTATAAGGTCTGTCTGGAAAAATTCTCATCCAAAATCTACCTGATTTTCTTGTTGCTCTCGCCATAACAACACGACATGCTTCGATTTGGCGATCAGTTATCATCCCACTATCAAGCGTCTTGATACCGACGGTACCAAAATTTACATGATTTCCCTTAATTGCGGTTCTTCTATAGATTCCGCGAAACTGTCTCCTATGTTTTAATCGTTTTGGTTGTAACATACGTTATTCTTCTTCTGGTTTTCTTGCGATCCAAACTTTTACTCCTACATAGCCTGATTTTGTTAATGCAGGGTAGGTTGCAAAATCAACATCTTCTCTTAAGGTAGAAACCGGAATCGTGCCTTCATGATATTTTTCTGATCGTGCGATTGTTGCTCCTCGAATTCTTCCACCGATCTGGATCTTAATTCCTTTCGCACCTGCTTCAATAACTTTCTCCATAGTGTGATGAATTACCGCTCTATGAGGAAGATTTCTCTCAATCTTAGAACCCAAGTCGTATGCAATGTAATATGCGTTCAAATGTGGCTTTTTTACAGGTTCGATTCTTAATTCAATTTTCATTTTATCTTTTTCAACTTTGTCTTGACCAATACTGTCAACAATAAATTTCTTTACATCTTCCAAACCTTTTCCGCCGCGACCGATAATCATACCAGGCTTCACAGCATGAATAATCACAACGATTTTATTAATAGCTCTTTCTATTTCTACACGTGTAATAAGAGCGAAATTAAACTTTTTAAAGATGCCTTTTCGAATCACAACATCGGAAATAAGGTTGTCTTTAAATGTTCTTTTATCAGGGAACATCCATCGGGAATCCCAGGTTCTTGTGATCCCCATTCTGAAACCGATTGGATTAACTTTTTGTCCCATATTATGATTTTTTTGTAACTTTTTTCTCTGTCTTTTTTTCTTCGTCAACAACGACAGCTTCTATAACCTCAGACTTAACTTCTGCGACTTTTGCTTTCTTTCCTTCTCTTTCAGTAATTACAACCGTAATATGTGATGTTTTTCTCTTATACGGTTTGCCTGTTCCACGTGAGCCGGCTCGATATCTCTTGAGGTAGATACCTTCATCGATTGAGAGTGTCTTAAACTCCATCTTCTCAGGAAGCATATTATAAACTGTTTTTCCATTATCTACAGCTGATTTTATTGCTTTCCAAAGAATCTTGGCTGATCGCTTCTGGCTAAGGCTCAAATAGTCAAGAGCAACGGCTGGTTTCATAGCTTTGACAGAACCAGTTAAAAATCGCAATTTTCTTGGTGAAATTTTATTATGTTTTATTGTTGCTTTAGCTTCCATAGGTTTAGTTACTTACTTCTCCTTTTAACAACTAATTTATCACTGTATTTTGGCTTTCTTGTACGCGTACCTCTTGCCGACTTACCCCATGGTGTTTTAGGATGCATACCTTGACCACTCTTACCCTCACCACCACCATGTGGATGTGAACGAGGATTCTGAGCTACTCCACGAACGGTAGGTCGAATACCCATATGACGACTTCTTCCTGCTTTACCAATATTCTCTAGTTTATGTTCAATATTGCTGATGCGACCTATTGTCGCCATACTATTTATGAGAATTTTTCGTACTTCTTTTGATGGAAGCTTTACATCAGCATATTTCTCATCTTTGGCAACAAGCACCGCGCTTGATCCAGCACTTTTTACGATTTTACCTCCCTTACCAGGGTACAGTTCAATATTGTGAATCTCAACACCAAGGGGAATGGAGCTAAGAGGTAGCGCACATCCAGGTCGCATGTTGTCTACAACACCAGATGTAACAATATCTCCTACTTGCATTCCTTCAGCATGCAACACATAGCGTCGCTCACCATCAGTATATTCGATCAAAGCAATGTTCGCCGTTCTGTTTGGATCATACTCAATTCGCAAAACAGTTCCTTCAACACCAGTCTTGTCACGTTTAAAATCAATCATGCGATAAAATCTCTTTTGTCGTCCACCTTGATGTCGCACAGAAACCTTTCCTGTATTATCTCTACCCGACTTTTTGGGGAGAATGTACGTCAAGTTTTTCTCTGGTTTTGTATTTGAAAATCGCATTTGCATATTACTGTGTTGAACTTGGAACGATACTAATTGATCCTTTCTTCAAGGTTATGTACATTTTTTTAACGTCAGGTAGTTGTGTTGTTCTGAGTCTTCGTCCCACTCTTCGCGTTTTTCCTTTTTTTGTTGTCGAGGTGATGCGAGACACTTCTACTTTAAATATCTTCTCAATAACTTCTTTAACTTGATGTTTTGTTGCTTCTTTTGCCACCTGGAACACATACACATTTTGTGCATTGCCCCCTAAGGCCTTTTCTGTAACAACTGGTTTAATTAACACATCTTGTATTCTCATTTTGCAAATCCTCTAAATTGTATGAACTCATTCAAACCGTCTTCAGTAAATAATACTTTCTTTGCTTTTATAGTTTCGTACGCATTTAGAAGATGGCATTCAGTAGTTTCAACAGACTTTAGGTTTCTCAGACCTAGTATGAAACCAGCATCCTTATCTTTAGTACCATACACAAAGAGTACTCTTGTTTTTTCATCTGATCCCCACTTCTTAAGAGCTCCATTAAGCTCTTTAGTTTTACCGGAAAATGAGGATGCGTCTTTTATGACCATAATGCCATTGTCTTTTCTTTTCAAAGTCAAACTCGTATAGAGAGCTTTCTGACGTTGTTTCTTATTAAGTTTAAGAGTGTAGGATTGTGGCACAATGCCGTGAGCAACACCTCCACCAACAAAAATTGGAGCAGATTTTGCTCCATGGCGAGCTCGTCCCGTACCCTTTTGCTTATATATTTTTTTTGTCGATGCATTCACTTCGGATCGTGTCTTTGTTTTGTGTGTCCCTTGGCGCTGATTAGCTAAATATACGCGCACATACTGTGCAAGAAGCCTATCAGAACCATTCACATTGAAAATACCTTCGGGAACAGCTACTTTTCCTGCCTCAACACCATCCGATGTAAAGAGATTAAGATGTAATCCCTTATCGGATACTGCTTTCTTTTCTATTTTTGATGTTTTAGTTTCAATTGCCATGGATTATTTTTCAACTTCTTCTGTAACTTTAGGCTCATCAGTTGTCACTTCTGGTTCAGCTACCATTTCTTTTTCAACTTGGACTTCAGGTTCAGCTTGAACTTCTTCTACCACCTCGACTTCTTCAATTGCAGGCATTGCAACGGCATTCGCTGATGCAATGGTAATAAGGGTATCTTTGGCTCCTGGGATAAGGCCTTTAATAAGCAAGCCATCCTCAAGGACATCGGTCACTAATAGGTTTTTTACCGTTGTCATATCAAATCCCATACGTCCTGCCATTCTTTTACCTTTATATACACGACCAGGAGTAGTACCTTGTCCAATGGATCCAGGTGCTCTCTCACGATCAGATTGGCCATGTGTTCGGGGGCCACCTGCAAACTTATGTCGTTTCACAACACCTTGGAATCCTTTACCTTTTGACTTTCCGGCCACTGTTACGAGGTCGCCTTTTGCAAAATGTGAAGATGGGACCTCGTCACCAACCATAAATGTTGTTTCGCCGACTTTCAGTCCTTTTTTCTTACCGTCCTCGACAAGCTCTGCTGTTGCAATGCGAACTTCCTTTAAAAAACGAAGCGGGGCTTTTACCCCCGCTTTTTTTAATATTCCTTGTGTTGGCTTGGAAATATTTTTTATATTCTTAACCTTTCCAAATGCAAGCTGAATTCCCCAGTAACCATGTTTATCCATAGTTCTCACATTCACCACGTGACATGGACTTGTTTTCACAAACGTTACCGGCATGCGATCTCCTCCATCGGAAAATACCTGTGAAGTACTACCCTTTGTACCGAGAATGAACTTGGCGATCATAGACTTTTTTTAAAACAAAAAACCCCAGATTGGGGCTTTTAAGAAGCGTGTCCAATCTGTTGCTGCTATGTACAAAATGCTGAGTGTTGCATTAGGCAAAACATGCAAACTGCATTATATAATAACTTGTAATACAAGTCAACGCACATCTAACTTAAAGTAGCGCATTATCGCTTTCAATCCTTCCACTAGGAAACAAACCGCTATTACTCCTACAACGATGTATAACCACTCCGATACTAGCAGAGGTACAGTGTTGATAATAAACTGCAATGATGTGAGTTGAATAACAAAAAGTTGGATTAATACACCCACGCTCACAGCCATCAGAAGAGGAAGGTTGTTGAACGGGGATACTTTCCATATTGGTAATAACAACGTCCTCACAGGAAAGATAATAAACATCGTTGAAAGGGCAATATAACTAAATACTGCGGTACGAGCAACCTCAAGAGAAGAAACATCTAAGAAATGAGTATATATCAAGAGTCCAATACTGCCAATAATAATGCTTACACATAAGGTAAATGCCAAAATAGGAAGACTAAAAAGAGCACTTTGTGATCTTGGAAAGTTTCGCGCTCGAGAAACATCGTGAGGTTCAAATGTGAGAGCAAGAGCAGGAAGTCCATCGGTAATTATATTGATCCATAAAATCTGAGCAGCAGTCAGTGCGACAGGTAACCCCATAAGAATGGTCCCTACTACAAGCATAATCTGACTCAAACTATCTGATAACAAGTAAAGTATGACTTTTTGAATATTATCAAAGATTCCCCTGCCTTCTTGTACCGCCTGCACTATAGTTCTAAAATTTGAGTCAAGTAGGACCATGTCTGCTGTCTCTTTTGCCACATCAGATGCTTCACCAACCACTACCCCCAAATGCGAGGCTTTAAGGGCTAATGCATCGTTAACACCATCGCCAATGAGGGCAACGATTTCACCTCGTTTTTGCAATGCTTCCACAAGCTGAAGTTTTTGTTGTGGAGATACTCTTGCACAGATATCTACAGTACTAATACGTTCTAATACTTCCTTATCCGTCATTTTATCTAATTCTTCACCAGTTACTGCAATTATTTCCCTATCATGTCCGTTTGTAACCTGTCGCCACACTGCTTCAGCAGTACCAATATAGTCTCCAGTTATCATGACGACTCGAATACCGGCACGAAAACAATCTTCAAATACTTTTACCAAACCTTTTCTTACTGGATCTTCAATGGCAATAAGGCCAATCCATGTATATTTAGTGTGTTTTGGACTTTTTTTTGCAAAAGCTATAATGCGTAATCCTTTCTTTGACCATTCGGCGACTTGATCTAGAATTTTCTTCTTCTCTGAACCGGTAATTTTTGCGAATTTTAATACAACTTCGGGGGCACCTTTTAGATACGTCGTGTGGTCTATTGTCACACTCATATATTTGTTGATACTATCGAAGGGGACCTCTTTTTGACGTAAAATGTGTTTGTTGCGCGCTTCAGGATCAACATTATTTTTCGATACCCAATCCCATAACGCAAACTCGATTGGATCATCAAGGTTATTAGCATAACAGGCAACATCAAGTGCATCGTCTAAATTTTTGATCTGCGTTTCAGTGACACGCATGATACCTTCGGTCAATGTGCCTGTTTTGTCTGTGGCAATTACAGTAACAGATCCTAATGCTTCAGCTGCAACGAGTCTTCGAACTAATGCCTTTTTCTTTAAGATGCGTTGCATACCAAGGGATAAGATAACCGTTAAAGAGATGGTGAGCCCTTCTGGAATTGCAGATACTGCCAGTGCAACTGATGTTACAAACATGTTACGAAATGGTTGACCTTGAAGTATGCCAATAATGAATACACAGAGTGAGATACCTAACACTGCAAAAGCTATGGCCTTACCTAACGAATGAATGCGTACCTGAAGTGGTGTGAGTGTTTCCTTTGTCTCAGATAACTGCTCAGCAATCGAACCCATTTTTGTTGATACGCCTGTTGCCGTTACCTTAAATAATGCCCTCCCTGTAACAACCGTCGTCCCCATATACACCATATCCTTGTCTCTTTTACGCACTGCAACACTCTCTCCAGTTAGTATAGACTCATTAGTGGAAAGCTGCACTGATTCAATTAAGATACCATCAGCAGGTACTTTGTCGCCTTGGTGCAACACCACAATATCTTCTGGAACCACAAGTTGTACCGGAATTTTTAGAAGATCACCACTCCTATATACCTTTGCAACTGGCTGGAGAATATTCTTCAATGCGTTGAGTGCATTCTCTGCTTTGGTCTCTTGGTAATAGCCAAGGAGCGTATTTATAAAGACCGCCATGAATATTATCAAGGCGTCTGTATAGTCACTTAATAAATAGGTAATAACACCTGCTATAACAAGAATGTAAATGAGAGGAGAGGTGAATTGACGAGTAAAATGAGAAAGGGCAGACAATTTTTTCTTTGCGGGGAGTTTATTTTCACCAAATGCCTGAAGTTGTTTCTGTGCGTAGTCTCTTGTCAGTCCTCTATGCTCTATCATGATTTGATTATAACCAAATCAGACAAAGTAAGTCTATGGCTTGAGGTTAAGTTTTTGAAACCAACCTTTTCGATAAAGAATGGCGATAATCGCATAAATCGCTATATCAACCCACGTTTCTTCGATAGATTCGTTCTGGGGCTCTTTATTGTTCTGTTCGAGATTTTTGAGTCGATTAATTTTGTCGTTGATACGAAAAATTATCCCCATTTCACCCGTATCGAGGATATTGTCTTTTCCGTAATCTTTATGCTTGCGAATGAATACGAGAAGAAGTTGCGAAGTAATATGTGAAAAAGCTTCGTCGAGAAACTGCGGTTGCTTCATATTATCCCATCTTTACTTCCACACTGACGCCAGCAGGAAGATCAAGATGCATAAGTGAATCAATAGTTTGATTTGTGGGGTTTACTATGTCAAGTACGCGCTTATGCGTTTTGAGCCCGAAGTGCTCGCGCGCATCCTTATCAATAAATGCGGCTTTGTTAACCACATACTTTTCTATTTTTGTTGGAAGTGGAATTGGACCTAAAAAGGAAGCTCCCGTTTTAGTGGCGGTATCAATAAGTTTTTGACATGTTTCGTCGATAAGACGATGGTCAAAAGACTTTAATCTGATTCTGATCTTTCCTTTAGGCATTGTATGTGTACGTGCTTATAAATTTATCATCCTTATCAGCCCCGACGGTAGTCGGGGCTGATGGATGTAATGTAACAGTTACTTAATAACTTTGGTCATAACACCGGCTCCTACAGTTTTTCCACCCTCACGGATAGCAAAACGAAGACCTTCTTCTAGCGCAACAGGGTAAATAAGTGCTGCGGTAATCTTTATGTTATCACCTGGCATAACCATTTCGACACCTTCTGGAAGTGTTACTTCACCAGTTACATCAGTTGTTCTGATGTAGAACTGTGGGCGGTAACCCTTAAAGAAGGGACTGTGTCGTCCACCCTCTTCCTTCTTCAAGACATAAATCTCTGCCTCGAATTCAGTATGTGGTGTGACGGTTCCTGACTTTGCAATAACCTGACCTCTCTCCACATCGGCTTTTTCAATACCTCTGAGAAGAAGACCTACGTTATCACCAGCTTCAGCTGTGTCTAGTGTTTTTCTAAACATTTCGACACCAGTGATGGTGGTTTTTTTACTATCATGACCAAGTCCAACGATTTCAATTTCATCGTTAGTTTTGATAGTTCCTCTCTCAACACGACCTGTTGCGACGGTTCCTCGACCTTGGATGGTAAAGACGTCCTCAACTGGCATAAGGAAAGGTTTCTCTGTGTCTCGCACTGGATCTGGAATATATTCATCAACAGCTTTCATCAAGTCAAGAATTGCTTGCTCTGCTGCTGCATCACCCTCAATAGCTTTAAGGGATGATCCTTTGATGACAGGAACGTCGTCACCAGGATAGCCGTACTTGGTAAGAAGATCACGAACCTCCATTTCAACGAGTTCAAGAATTTCTGGATCTTGGACCATGTCTGTCTTGTTAAGATAGACAACCATCGCTGGAACGTTAACTTGCTTAGCAAGAAGGACGTGCTCACGAGTTTGAGGCATTGGGCCGTCTGGAGCAGAAACAACAAGAATAGCGCCGTCCATTTGGGCAGCACCTGTAATCATGTTCTTGATGTAGTCAGCATGTCCTGGAGCATCTATGTGTGCATAGTGTCTCTTTTCAGTCTCATATTCAGAGTGATGGACATTAATTGTGACGCCTCTTTCACGCTCTTCTGGAGCTTTATCAATATCTTCGTATTTAAGTGCCTCAGCTAATCCTTTTTTTGCAAGGACTGTATGAATTGCTGAAGTGGTGGTGGTCTTTCCATGATCAACGTGACCAATGGTACCTATGTTGACATGAGGCTTGTTTCTCGTAAATGTTCCCTTTGCCATTTTATGTGATGAAAATGTAACTTTTAATTAACAACAAACGCCCTCACCAGACATTAACCTGATATGGGCTAGATTTCTGAATTATACGAAAAGTAAATTTAAATTGCAAGAAGCATGTCACATACGCTCCTCTTTATAAAGTAAGTAGAAAAATATTCCAATATGGCAGATGGAAAGGGTTAAGTATACTACCGGGCTGTGAAGCAATGCTATGAAATAATCTGAGCGTGGAACTGGCCAACTAAAATAAAGATTGAGGTAACTTAAAATTGAAAGTGCAACATACCATTTTAGATACTTCTTATTTGCTACTGAAGCCAAAAGAAGGAATGGAAGTAAAAGCAACGTGTAGCGCTCGTGCATTTTCGTAGCGAAAAGAAAGAAAGCAAAAGCAGATAAGAACATGGCGTTAAGAAGATTATTCTTAACATAAAATAATTTCATTATTATAAACATAGCTATGCTTAAGAACGCATATCCCCAGGTTCTGTAAGTCATATTGAAAAGGAATATACTTGAATCCATTAGGCCATCAAACCGCGTAAATGCCCAGATATTAAATGCACTATTTGTCACAAAAGCGAGACTTTGTGCTTGCAAAATACTATGGAGATATATGCTGTAAGGCGCGACCACATCAAACGAACCGATCAAGGGTAAAAAGGATAGGATAAAGTAAATATTATTGAGTACAAACGATTTTAAAGCGCTTAGAAGGCCGAATTTTTTTATGAATGCTGCCACAAATATCGGTAAAAAAACGATTGGCGTTGGTTTAACGAGGAGCGCGGTAGTAAATAACAGCCCACTTAAGAGATATCTTGGCGAGTAGAGTAAAAGGTACGTAGCTGCAAGCACGAAGAAAATTGGAATCGCATCTATTTGTCCCCAATAAGCACTGTTATAAAAGTAAGCCGGATTAAACAGAATGAGTACGGGTACAAGAAAGATCAAATTTTTTGTATGCTTATTTGATGGTACTAGTTTTTTCGCAAATACATAACTTAACCATGCAATGCCAAGATCAGCCAAAATTGAAGGGATTTTCATAGTAGCAGCAACGAAATATCTCTCTTGAATAATGAAGATTAACTTTGAGGGAAAAATGGGCACTGTAAGATTTAGCCACCAAAGCACATCATAGATGAGCGAATGAAGTGGGTACATGGCATAAAAGATATACATGGCAAACGGTGGATAGTTTGGGTATAGACTTGCATATACCTCGGTCGAAGGCGTAAGATAAAAATTCGCAAATCCAACTCCCCACAAATCTTTTGCCCATGCAATATGATTGTGTACATCAAAACTAAAATCAAGAAACATGAGGAACAATCTGAGAAGCATACCAATCAGAAATACAGAAAATAGCGGATGTTTTTTTAGGTATAACATGCGGCTTATTATAAACTACATATGTTGCTTTTTTTCTAACCCTTCATTACACTGAATCATAGGAACCTATGAAACGAAGACATTTCATCACGCTTAGTCATGTACTGCGTCATTCCATAGTTCCGTATGATGATTATTATGGCAAAGTACTCCATGCAACAAAACTTAAATTCTCGCTGAAATATTTCTTTGCACTCTCAAGTCTACTCATTTTGATGGAGCTTTTAACAACGTTTGTAGGTTTTGGCAAAGCATATCCTTTTTTTCAACTGAATACGGGAATTCGATCAATAATTGAACAGGTTCCGCAGGATCTTGTCTTGAATATTCAAGGTGGTAATCTCACCACTAATTATGACCGACCTATAATAATATTCAATCCCGATATCACAAATGCGGGAACATTGCTTGTCATAGATCAGAATGCTAACAAAGAAAAAATTAATGAATACGAAAGTACATACCTTTTAACTGGGAAAGAGTTTGTGGGTTATCTTGATGGAAGACTTACGTCTTTTGAATACAGCAATAAGGATTTTAGCGCTCAACCACTTTCGATTGAACTTGGAAAAGTTGCTCGTAATGCAACAGCGTTTATTATTGCTGTGTATCTCGTTGCCATAATTTTATTACCCATTTTTGCGACAATAGCACGAATTGTACTTCTTTTCTGTATTAGCTTGATTGTCTATGTCCTCTGTATGAGGATAGTACCGAGGTTAGAAGTAAGTAAGGTCTTTCAAATCTCGCTTCATGCGGTGACGGCACCAATTATTATCCAAACTGTACTTGCAATTCTTGGGCTTACTGTACCAATGTCATTCTGGTGGTTTAGTGCGATGACCATTATTTTCTTACTTGCAGCTTTGTATGAGGCGTATATTTTGTCTTCTAGAAGTCGTTAATTTTGTATCTCATCTTCACATCCACAGGTTATAGCAGCGCCCTTTATCCATTCATCGATATACGCACAACCTTCTGGAGTTTCATTTTCTGAACAGGTAAATATTTGGTTTTGTGTGGTGCATGAGTAATGTGGAGAAGTAAAGTAATCGGCATCTATGGGATCAATGCACGAAAACTGAATAAAACAACTTTGAAGACTTTTGTCTGCGATGGGTACGTATGAAAGTGCCGAAACACACAAAGGGAGTCCTTCATGCAATTGAACCGATGCAATGGAATGTTGTTGTTTCTCAATCGTATTAAATACTTCCTCATTAGCGCGTGATCTGTAAGTAAAAAGTATTGAAGAATTGAGCAGCACGAAACCAGCAATAACAAAAGCTAATCCGCCTAGTGGAAGACCGTATCTGAGTAGTTTATGGTCGTTTCGGCGCAAGAATGTATGTAACATTATAATATTGTACCCAATTCACTAATCATATGAAGTCGCTCTGCACTTATGACTCTTTTTAAGCCCAGCCGCTTTGCGTCATACATAATTTTCTTTTCTCGCTGTGTAGATCGCACCTCACCAAGCAATCCGATTTCACCAACAAACGCAGTATCAAGGGGGAGTTTAATATTTTTCACAGAAGAAATAATGCTTGCTGCTATGCCTAAATCTGCCGAGGGCGATTTTATAGTCAAACCCCCTGCAACACTGACATAAATATCGTATTTATCTAGATTCATTTTTAAATTCTTTCTTATAACTGCGAGTAGAAGTTGGAGTCGATTGTAATCAATACCCGACGCTATTCGACGAGGAATGGCAAGTTGCGTCGGGACAACAAGGCTTTGTACTTCATACAGCAATGATCTGCTTCCTTCTACTGTTATTATGACAGCGCGGCCTGCGGCCGCTTTAATAGATGAATCTATAAACATGGTGGGATTAGTAACTTGTCGAAGACCGCCATCGGTCATTTCGAATAATCCCACTTCATCAACCGAGCCAAACCTATTCTTTCTCGCTCGAAGCAAACGAAATGTCGATTCCTTTTCTCCCTCAAGCTGAATGACACAATCAACCAGATGCTCGAGCGTCTTTGGTCCAGCAATATCACCATCTTTCGTTACATGACCAATAAAGATAATGATCTTATTGTTGCGCTTTGCATAGTCTACCAATCGTGAAGCATTTTCTTTAATCTGCGACACGCTTCCCATCGGAGATGGTATATCGGGCGTATATAGGGTTTGAATAGAATCTATAACAGCTACCTTATATTCATTTTCATATTTTTCCAGCGCGGCAATTATTGAATCTACCTGGAGCTCATTTGAAAATAGAATATTTTCAGTAGAAACTCCTAATCTATCTGCGCGTTGTTTCACTTGTTGTCCCGACTCTTCGCCGGAAATATAAAAACAAGGAAGACTTCCCAAAACTGATAAAAGAAGAGTTGATTTACCTACACCTGGTTCACCCGCAAGCAACACAACTTCACCATCGATAAAACCACCACCAAGTACTCTGTCAAATTCTTCGTTTAACGTAGCAACACGAGCATTCGACTGACTTGATAATGTGTGTAATTTTTCTGCTTTTGCCGGCGAAGCCTTACCCGCTTTTCCCCTTTTCGAAGAGCCATCAGAAGTCTTTTCAAAAGTATTCCATTCCTGGCACGACGGGCATTTCCCGTACCATGATGCTGAACCGTACCCGCATCCTGAGCATATATATTGAGCCATATTATGTAGTAACAATTGCCTTTTTCAAAGCCTCCAAAGATGCATCGTCGAGAATTGAACATACAAGAATTTTTTTCTTAAACGCTTTGAGCTTGGCTTTTTTTTCTTTAACAGCTTCTGGTGATAGTAAATCTGATTTCGTAAGCACAATTATTTCTTCCTTTCCCATCATGGTTGGGTTGTATTCCTCAAGTTCTTTTCGTATAGTTTTATAGTCTTGGACGACATCTTCGCTACTCGCATCGATACAGTGGAGCAACAATGAAGTCTTCTCTATATGCTTTAAAAATTTAACACCCAATCCCTTACCTTTATGAGCGCCCTCTATCAATCCTGGAATATCTGCCAATACTGTTCTCTGCAGCATGCCTAAATGTGGTTCAAGCGTAGTAAATGGATAATCTGCAACCTTAACCTCAGCATTCGTAAGTGCATTAAGTAGACTTGATTTGCCCGCACTTGGAAGGCCAATAAGACCGACATCAGCAATAAACTGGAGATTTATATGTATGGTACGAAATTTACCAGGTCTACCCTCTTCTGCAAAATCGGGTGTTTTATTTGTACTTGATTTAAATTCCCAGTTTCCGCGACCACCTTTTCCACCGCGAGCTATCTGATATTCATCACCAGGGTGTGTTATTTCCCACACATCGCCCGTAAGTGTGTCTGTAAGTATTGAACCAACAGGAATCTGTAGATTAATATCAGCACCTCTCGCACCATGTTGTTTCTTTCCTCTTCCCGCTTCTCCATTTTGTGCCTTGATTTCTTTCTTATAGCGAAATGTCCGTAGTGCAGAGATATCATCAACACCCACAACATTAATACTTCCACCCCATCCACCATTACCACCATCTGGTCCACCGCGAGGTATAAATTTTTCCTTCCTATAAGAAACTGCTCCATCGCCTCCCTTACCTGCCTGGACAGTTATAGTAATATCATCGATTAACATCTCGAGCATTCTAACAAATCAACGTAGGTAGCACAAATCATGTTATAATATGAGGGCAATGAAACGGAAACTTCTTTTTCTGCTCCTTATATTCACCATATTTGTTATTGTTGTAGGTGTAAGGTTTTTCTTTTTAAAAAACTCCGTTAAACAGGGTCAACTTAAAATAATCACCTCTCCCACAGCAAATGTCATCATCAACAACCAATCAAAAGGAAAAACACCTTTTGAAATAACCCTTGATGAGGGGGAATATCTTATTAAACTTGTTCCCGAATCAACTGAAGCAAGCGAGTCGGCAAGTTGGAGTGGAAAGGTAAAGGTTTTCAGCAACACACTTACTTATATGAATCGTGAGCTTGGCGTTGATGATATTTCATCATCGGGAGTGATATTTAGTGTTAAAAAGATGGATAAAAAGCCAACGAAAAAACAAACAGGTGAGATCGAGATACTCACAGAACCTGACGGCGCAATTGTTTCTCTCGACAATGAAGAACAAGGAATTGCGCCTGTGGTACTGTCTGAGATTCCAGCGGGAGATCATGAACTATCAACATTTAGCCCCGGATTTTTTAGACGAAGCCAAAAAATCCGTATCGAAGATGGCTACAGAGTTATAGCTGAATTCAAACTTTCCATAGATCCAACGCATAAGAGAGTAGAGAAAAAAGACCCTGAGGAAATTAGGAATGAGGCTACAAAAAGTGCAGAGCTTACATCATCGTTTTCTGTGACGATTAATGATACTGAAACAGGGTGGCTAAGAGTTCGATTTGAACCAACACTTAATGCATCTGAAGCAGCTAAAGTTACACCGGGAACATCTTTTACCGTCATGGAGGAAAAGGAAGGGTGGTACAAAATCGAATATGAAAAAGGTAAAGTTGGATGGGTTTCTTCAAACTACGTCACTAAGAGCACGGGAATATCTCCTACACCAACCACTACTCGTGGGAGCGCAACTTAATGCGATTTATAATCATAATAAAGAAGGCTAAAAATATCACCACAATAGAAAGCGCTAATATTTTTTGTTGTTGACGAAAGAACAGGGCGGAAGCTCCGAAGAGAAGAGATACAAACCAGTAAAAAACCGCAATGCGCCTTCGACCCCACCCAATCTCCATAAGTCGATGATGAAAGTGTCCAGCATCTCCTTTAAAAGGTGACTGCTTGTTTTTTAGACGTCTTAAGATCGTGTACATAGCATCAACAAGAGGGACAGCAAGAACAAGAGCCATAGTACCAACTTTTCCCCAAGATAATATCGAGAGTACTCCGAGCATATACCCCGATAAAGCACCGCCACTGTAACCGGGCATAATTTTTTGTGGGTAAAAATGCCAAGGTAGAAAACCTATATAGGCGCCACCCACAATAAATCCAAGCATAGCAACGCTTATCGCACTTATATCGTGAGAAGAAAATCTCAACGCTACCAACCCAAGTACAATACTCGATATTGCTGTAAATCCTGAGAGCTGGCCATCCACACCACTGCTCCAGCTCACAAAATTCATTATTGCAACAATCCAAATGAGTGAGAAGATATTTGAGAGAATCAGAAATTCATGTGTACCAAAAAATTCGTAGGAAAACTTTATGTGCTCAAGACTTATTACGCCTCCTAAAGGATTTGTAATATACGGCACTCCGAGCCCAAACAGGATGACTACCGATACAATAATGATATTCATAACTAGTCGTGAAATGGCTGAAAGATCAAAATAATCGTCAAGAATTCCCATCACGACTATAAGAAATCCTCCAAGCAATACACCGTTGAGAATATTGTTTGATGGGATAAGGAGGAGAGATGTTATGAGAATAGCAGAATATATACCCACACCTCCAGCCCTTGGAATAATTCCCATATGTGTATGGGCTGGATGTTTCCTTTTGCGAATGTCGTCAACAAGCTTTAGTCTGTGTGAAAGTTTTATGACTGAGGGGGATGCAACATATGAAATAATGGCTGAGAGCACTATAATGATCAGTATTTCAGCTAGTTCCATCAGAACGCAACAAGAACAATAATTTTAACAAAAATATAGGTGCTCATAGTAATAAGAACGACATTCGCGATGCGATTTACGTCAATGATAAACATATTACCTCGCAATACTTTCTTAGCCATAAAAGTATTGAGCATACAACACATTAACGTCACTATCGGTACAATTGTTATGAGCCACGTATCAACCACTTGATCCGTACCATTGGGTAGAGAGTAAAAGAGGGGTACTTGTGGAGGAAGCTGTAAAAATCCAAGCGCAAAGAAAATGAGCATTATGACAACTGAACCAGTATACAGCAGCGGTACGGGGAGATTAATAACGGATTTATACATATTCCCATTATATCAAAGCGCATAATTTGACAGAGCACTACTATCTCGTGTAGAATGCAGGTATGTTTGACCTTCCTGATCTACCATATGCTTATGACGCTCTTGAGCCACATATTGATGAAGAAACAATGCATCTTCACCACGACAAGCACCATGCTACATATGTAACAAATGTAAATGCCGCATTAGAAAAGTACCCTGAACTTTCTGCAATGTCGATCGAAGATCTCATTAAAAATCTAGAGAAGGTTCCTGAAGAAATTCGAACAGTGGTGCGTAATAATGCGGGTGGTCATTACAATCATAGTATGTTTTGGCAGCTCATGTCACCAAATGGTGGAGGAGAGCCAGATGGAGTACTAAAAACCGTCATCAACGAACGATTTGGGTCATTTAATGAATTTACAGAATCATTTAATAAGGCTGGGCTAGGCAGATTTGGAAGCGGCTGGGTGTGGCTAACAGTAAAGGTCGGCACACTTGACATTGTTTCTACACCAAATCAGGATTCACCCCTTATGGATGGCTCAACACCAATAATGGGTTGTGACGTCTGGGAGCATGCATACTATCTAAAATATCAAAATCGTCGAGCTGAATATCTCGCATCCTGGTGGAATGTTGTAGACTGGCACAGAGTTTCAGAACTTTACCAGGCTGCTCTATGATAAGGAAATATTGGTACCTATTCTTCTTCTATATAGTTGTGCTCATTTCAATTATATATAAAGATGAGCTCTTCCAATCGTTTATTGAGTATAGAAATAGCACCTTACATCCCGTCGCACTAAACAAATCAATCTACAGATCACCACCCACACCCCTACTTACAATGTCCCCTGTTCCATCTGAGCTGCCGAATAAAAGAGCTCCAGTTTATCCAACTAAAACTACCGAAGAATGGGGAGTTGCAAAAGAGATAGAGGAAGGCACCTATACTATTCGGGTAGGTAATGACGCAGCAATGGGTAATCCCCAAGAAGTATTTGCAGCACTCAATGCATATAGAAATACTAACGGTCGCTCATCACTCACATGGGATGATACCTTAGGAAGATATGCGCAGAGTCGAGCTGAATATATGGACAGTATTCAAACAACTGACAAGCATGCGGGTTTTAATACATTCCTCGAAAAGGAAGACGGCTTTAACCAACTTGGTTTTTATCAACTAGGGGAAAACTCATATTACGGAGGTCCGCTAAACGGCACGCATGTCATAGAATGGGTTTTTGCAAAAAGCCCTGGTCATGATGCAAATCAAAAAAATAGTGACTGGACACATGTGGGAATAGGAACTACCGATGCGACCGTTAATCTTATCTTTGGCGGAAGTAAAATGTAGCTAAACTTTCTCAGTAACTTTATACTCGATTTTCTTTCCAAGAAGCATGCGTGTGTGAGCTTCCAACGCAGGTAACGAAGAAAACAAAAATGAGATAATGGGGAGGAGATACCACTGAATAAACAACATAGGAACATTGCGCAATTCTGTTTTAATCTTTGCTTTCTCTCGAAGTTTGTAATCAAAGTAGAGAGACAGAATTAATAGTACTGATGAAAGTGTCAATATAAGTGATGATAGTTTTGGAAGTAAAAATCCAAAAACAGTTCTCCTAAATACAGGATTAACTAGTGGTGGGATGGATGCGCTAATAGTTAAGAGGAAAAATGAAGTAGGCCAAAGAAAATGAGTTTCAAAAACATGAAAAATTCTCTTAAATTTTAAAGAAAAACGAATATGCGGGCTATGAAGTGATCGCACAATCGCATATGGAATATCCGTCACTCCCCATGCCCATCGCTTCTCCTGTTCATAGCGGGTTTTAAAAGTCTTCCACAAAGTATTTGAGAGCACACCATCTCTAATGACAGGCATATAGATGGGAACTGTCTTAACCTTTTCACCAAGTGAAAAAAAGGCCTGCATCCAAATATGCCAATCCTCTGGAATGATATCGGTGTCCCAATATCCAACTTTTTCAAGCAGCCAAAGGTTGGTTGAATAGGTAGATATTTGTATTAAATCATCTTCTTGAGAAACATAAGCAAATCGCACAACTGAAGAAAGTATTGTTTGAATTCGAATAGGTAAGGGCAGTTTCCAAAAATTGTTATATAAAAGCACTGGAGCCGCATAAAAATGATAGCAGCTATCTGGATTTTTTAGAAACTTGTAAGTAACGCACGGTACGTAATCTTTAGGCAAAAGACTATCTGCATCACATACGGTTACTACTGCGTTATCAGGTGCGATACCTAATTTTCGTACCATTTTAGACATATGTTTTGCCGCATATGTGGCATTACTTGCCTTTCCAACCTCCTCACCTGGTAATAGTTCATGATAGGTTGTTGAAATGCTTGCAAATACTGAACCATATTTTTCTTCTATTTGACGACTTCTTTCTTTAGCTGCTCCACCCTCTCGTTGTTCCATCCCTAGAACGACGTGAATTCTTTTTTTGTCGTAGTTTTGTTCGATCATATGATTGAGAGTTACTGAAAGTTTTTCAACTGACTCTTTATAGTTAACGATAAGCATAAAATGGTGGATGTCCTTGTAGTTTGGAATCTGTTGTACCTCTGCGAGCCAGTCGATTTTTTCGACAACCTTCATAAGACGATAAGAGATAATCGAATAATAGGCAGTTTTCATTGTTTTGTAAAAAAAATAGAGAAGGTAAGCCAAAATTAAATATGCCGCAACGGCGGGATGAAAGATTGACATCCACACGGGCATAAAAATGGTTGCCCATACGAGAAGAGGAATGGATATTTCGATACCACGATACAGGGCACTACTTTTATCTACAATATACTGATTAATTTGGGTTGTCATACCAAGAATTTCTTAGATTTATTATAGCAGATACTCATTTTGTATGCAGATACACAAAACCAACTAATAATATTGCTAACAAGAGGCATAGATTTAATAATGTGAGAAGCTTGAATACAAATAGCACTGATACAAGAAAAATGATACTTGATACAAACCCCGCCCTTTGTTTAGCAACTTTTAGTTCGATAAGTGACACAAAAACAAATATTGTCCCGCATATATGTAGCAATATGGCAATAGGCAGACTTGGAGGGACCAGCATAATAATAAACCCCATAGATAAGACTATTAAGAGCAAAACAATAAGGTTTCTGTAGCGCATGTAATCTATTATACTTATCTCATGCCACAAAAATTACAACAGGTACTAATTGGGTGTATTCTTATTGGAACTTTTGTATACTTTGCGACTGAAGTCTTTACTACGTCATACAGTACGCCTTCAAAGAAAAAGGCTGAAGTCAACTCGCCCACCCCTGAACCTACTGAATCGTCCTCAGAGTGCCTTGGTCCATATCTCAATGTAAATGAGGGTGCCACATGGAACTACACTATAACTAGCTCTGAAGCATCATCAGATAAAAAAATCCCTACGCCAAAATCTGATACGGCAAAAATAGCTGTATCGCTGACAAAAAAAGAGCCTGGTAGATTAACATTTACTACTACCGATGCTGCGACTACTCAAACATCATCAACACATGTTACTTGTAGAATGTCTGGTTTGTACGGTTTACCAATATTCTCCCCAATAGAATCTATTGATTTGATTCCTCAGGGGCTTGTTGAAGAGATTTTTAGCCAGGTACTGTTTATACCAAATCGAAGAGTGTATAAGGGGACTGCATGGACATCGACAATAAACATTGCATCTTTCCTACCTATTAAGATGGATTCAACACCACTCGGTTTAGCCTTTAACGTACAAGCGGAGGAAGTAAGGAATATCCAGGGGAAGAAATACGGAGCTGTGCAGATTCAAAGTTCTACAGATTCAAAAAGTCCTATTGATCTTGGCTCATTATTTGATGCAACCTATACGCTTGGTGAGAATGTTGGACTAATTGAAGCACATATTCGCATCAAAGTACCAACGAAAGGAAGTTATGCTGTTAAAATATCGTTACAGAAATTCTCAAACCCTCTTTGATTTCATGAGCTCGATGATGCTTTGTGGCACTTCCTCGTAGTGTGATGGTTCCATATAGAAGAAACCTCTTCCTTGGGTAAGTGATCTAATAGTTGTGGCGTAACCTGATAATTCGGCAAGCGGTGCGTTTGCTTTAACAATGGTTGAGTTGCCTCTTTTTTCAGTACCAAGAATCTTTCCTCTTCGACTTGAGAGATCGCCGATTACTGTTCCCATATATTCATCAGGAACAGTTGTTTCCATTTTCATAATAGGTTCAAGAAGCGAAAGTCCTGCTTTTTTTGCTCCCTCTTGGAGTCCAATTGAACCAGCAATCTTAAAGGCCATATCTGAAGAGTCAACATCATGGAATGTTCCATCGTATAATGTGACCTGAAGATCAGTTACTGGGTAGCCTAACAAGACACCCTTCTCCATTGCTTCTACAACACCTTTTTCTACTGATGGAATAAATTCCTGTGGAATGGCTCCTCCTTTAATAGCATTTACATATTTGTATCCTTCACCACGACCTAGTGGCGTAAGTCGTAAGAAACAGTGCCCATACTGTCCACGACCTCCACTTTGACGAATATACTTTCCTTCGACCTCAACTTCTTTACTTATTGTCTCTCGATACGCAACTTGAGGTTTACCAACATCTACATTTAAGCCCATTTCTCTTTGCATGCGATCGACAAGAATCTCAAGATGCAACTCGCCCATACCTGATATAATCGTCTGGCCGGTTTCATGGTCAACTTTAACTCTGAATGTTGGATCTTCTTCGGAAAGTCTTTGTAATACATAAGAGAGTTTTTCCTGATCTGATTTTGTTTTTGGTTCAATGGCCAGCGAAATAACTGGTTCAGGAAAGGTTATCTGCTCAAGGATGATTGGATTTTTTTCATCCGAAAGACTGTCTCCAGTTCCCGTATCTTTTGGACCGATAAGACCAACAATTTCTCCTGCATAAGCTTTATCAATTTCCTCACGGTTGTTTGCATGCATAATCATGATGCGACTTACGCGCTCTCTTTTTCCATTAGTCACGTTATACACATATGATCCAGTCTCGAGAACCCCGGAGTAAATTCTTGCATAGGTAAGTTTTCCGACGTGAGGATCCAGTTGAATTTTAAAAGCAATAGCCGCTAAATCTTCATCAATGCTCAGTTTTCTCGTTATCTCTTCTTCAGTACCAGGCTTTAGTCCTTTAATTATCTTTAGATCTGCTGGAGATGGTAAGAAGTCAACAACTCCATCAAGTAATGGTTGTACACCTTTATTTCTCAAGGAAGTTCCTGCATAGATAGGAACGATTTTATAGGCAATTGTTGCTTTGCGTATTCCCCTCATAAGTTCTTCATTCGAAATTTCTTCGCCTGCAAAAAACTTTTCTAGGAGATCATCGTTAAACTCACACACCGCCTCAATCATTTCTTGCCTTTTCGCTTTTGCAAGCTCCAACATATCAGCTGGAATTTCTTCAATATCGTAGTCTGTGCCTTTTGCATCTTTACCCCAGATATATGCCTCCATCGTTACGAGATTAACCACACCGACAAATTCAGACTCTTGTCCAATCGGGTATGCAATTGGTACAGGTTTCGCCTGAAGTCTTTCACGGATGTCTGTAAGCGTATTTTCAAAATTAGCTCCAATCTTATCCATTTTATTAATAAAACAGATACGTGGAACATTGTATTTGTCTGCCTGTCGCCATACTGTTTCAGATTGTGACTGAACACCTTCTTCTGCATCAAAGACCATAACGGCGCCATCAAGCACGCGAAGTGATCGCTCTACTTCTGCAGTAAAATCGACGTGGCCAGGAGTATCGATAATATTAATACGGATATCTTTCCAGAAAGCAGTTGTTGCGGCTGAAACGATAGTAATACCTCTTTCTCTTTCTTGATCCATCCAGTCCATCTGTGTATCACCATCATCAATATCACCAATTTTGTAGGTACGACCTGTATAAAAAAGTATGCGTTCTGTTGTAGTCGTTTTTCCTGCATCAATGTGAGCAATAATACCGATATTACGGATCTTTTCAGGATCAATAGTCCTATTCTTAGTAATGATATTCTGTTGCGCCATGTAGTATTTTACCAATTAAAGTGGGCAAATGCCTTATTAGCCTGTGCCACTTTTTCGACTTGGAGTCTCTTATTAACAGCTTCACCTTGATTCTGGTAAGCATCCATTATCTCTGCAAAAAGTTTATTTTCAAATGATTTGTACTGTTTGTTTGAGCGAGAATTTGCGCCGTTCACAATCCAGTTCAATGCTAAATAGAGTCTTCTTTGTGGTCGTGTATCCATAGGTACAAGATATGAGGCGCCTCCAACGCGACGTGGCTTTACTTCTTTTGTTGGAGCAACATTATCTATAGCACGAACCAATACCTCAATTGGGTCAAGGTTCTTCTCTTTGATTTGGTTCAGGGCACCGTATACAACCTTTTCTGCAACTGTTTTCTTTCCATCGACCATTACATAGTTGATGAGCTTAGCTATCTCATAGCTCTCATGCATTATGTCGTTCGATGCGGTATTTTTTTTATATGATCTTCTTGGCATGTTTAATTATGTTAATTTTTTTTAGGTTTGCGTGTTCCATATTTAGATCGTGATGACGCTCTATTTTCTGTACCTGTAGAGTCGTACACGCCACGAACAATATGATATTTTACACCAGGTAAATCTTTTACTCTTCCTCCTCGCACTAATACAACTGAGTGCTCTGCAAGTTGATGACCAATACCTGGGATGTATGCGGTAATTTCGGAACCGTTTGAAAGCTTAACACGAGCCACTTTTCGAAGTGCTGAGTTAGGTTTTTTTGGTGTCATTGTTCTCACCACAGTACAAACACCACGCTTAAAAGGACTCTTATGAGGCACTTTTTTGCGCTTTATATTATTTACCGAATGTTTGAGACCCACAGCATTTGCCTTTTGGGGTTTCATTGTTCGTCTATGTTTTATGAGCTGATTTATTGTTGGCATATGTTATTCTTCAACTGCTTCCACTACTGCTTGTTCGTCATCGGAAACTTCTTCATTACCTGCTTCGTCCTCTTCAGCCTCTTCTGAAGCTTCATCAGCAATAGGTCCTTCCTCCATAGCTTCGACTACTTCTTCTTCGAAAGTAGCTGGTGTGGCTGCTATTCCTTCTGCGGAAATAGTTTCACTTGCTGCTTCGAGGTTTTCTCCGTAATACTTATCAAGGAGATCTGCGGTAACAGGTATGAGCCTTCCAATTATAACATTTTCTTTTAGACCTACAAGGTTATCTATTTGACCCTTCAAAGAAGCTTGTGTTAAGACGCTGGTTGTGCCTTGGAACGAAGCTGCTGAGAGCCAAGAATCAGAGTACGTCGCTGCCTGGGTTATACCAAGAATTGAAATACGTCCGATTGCTGGTCGACCACCCTGTACAAGGATCTTGCGATTTTCGCGGTCGAACTGGTAGCGGGATACAACCTCTCCAGCGATGAACTTGGTATCACCCTCACTATCGATGATAACTTTATCACTCATCTTGCGAATAATGACCTCGAAATGTTTGTCATGAATAGCGATACCTTGTGACTCATACACCTTTTGAATCTCATTCAAAAGATAAATCTGAGCTTCATCAAGACCTTTGATAGAAAGCACGTCTTTAATGTTAAGATATCCCTCACATATTGAGTGACCAGCTGGAATAAGCTGACCGTCTTTTACCTTTAATTTTCTGTTTGTTGGTAATAAGAATTCTCGTACTTCCTTTGTTTTGTCGGTTGAGGTTACTTTAATGACGAATACGTCTTTATCGAGGTCTTCTTGGATAGAAACTTTACCTGCAATGTCAGAGATTGGTGAAAGTACCTTAGGCGTTCGTACTTCGAACAATTCTTCAACACGTGGAAGGCCTTGTGTCACGTCGGCAATAATAATACCTCCAAAGTGGCGCACACGCATCGTTAACTGTGTACCAGGCTCACCAATAGATTGTGCTGCTAATACGCCAACTGGTGTACCGATGTTTACGATTTGATTAGTTGCCCAGTCAATACCGTAACATTTCTGGCAACATCCATATTCAGTTGTACAGTAAAGCGCTGATCTGACAACAATTTTATCAACACCATGCTTTTCCAAAAGCTGAATTGCTGCTTCGTCAATAAGATCGTTCTTCTTTAGAATAGTTTTCTTATCTTTGCCTTGGACCGCCTTAAAAACATATTTACCTCGAATACGATCGTTGAATTTCTCACCTCGTTCACCTTCTTTGCGAACAGTAAGTCCTTCAGCAGTGTCGCACTCCTCTTCGCGAATAATCATGTCGTGCGATACGTCTACAAGTCGACGCGTAAGATATCCTGCATCAGCGGTTTTGAGCGCCGAATCGATAAGACCTTTGCGTGCTCCGCGTGCATTTGTAATATATTCGAAGACTGAAAGTCCTTCACGATAGTTTGATTTTGTAGGAACCTCAATAATCTTTCCGAGTGGATCGATAACAAGTCCTTTCATTGCTGAAAGCTGTTTAAGTTGTTCTCGTGATGCACGAGCTCCTCCCGACTTAATAATAATCTTGACTGGATTTTCTTCATCAATCTGATCCCATGTCTTGTCAGCCATATGTTCAGTTGTTTCAATCCAAATATTGTTGGAAAGACGTTTTTTCTCTTCCTCTGTAATCAGTCCTTTGAAGTAGTTTTTTTCGATTTCACGGACTTTTACATCAGCTGCTGCTATTAATTCATTCTTTTCCTTAATAATTTCACAGTCAAATACCGAAACCGATACACCTCCAGAAACAGTTGCTCCCCAGAAGCCAAGCTGTTTAAGATTATCTACAAGGTCTGCAGTTTTTTGGTCATCATTTTCAAAGAGCTTAATAGCATCAACAACAATCTTTTTTAAATCCACAAGTCCGACAGGTTCATTACGGAATCGCATTTCCTCTGGAAGCTGTTGATTAAACAGAATGCGTCCAATAGTTGTACGAACCATCTCACCCTTAATACGAACAAGTATTGGCTCTCTTATGCGTAAGTTTCGCAAGGTGAAAGAAAGAAGGGCTTCTTCCTCATTTCTATAGTATTTAAGCTCGTTTTCCTTTTGCGCGTCAAGATGCGAATCCACTGTAGTGATGTAATAACAACCAAGTGCCATCTCTTTGTTTGGCACAAGGATTGGACTTCCATCTGATGGTTTAAGGAAGTTGTGCTGTGGTAGCATTCGCTGCTCAATTTCTTCAGTGGAATTTTTTGAGAGCGGCACATACACACCCATTTGGTCGCCATCGAAGTCTGCATTATATCCCTGACATACAACTGGATGAAGACGAATCGCATAATCATCAGTCAATACTGGATAGAATCCAAGGATAGAAAGCTTGTGCAGCGTTGGTGCACGGTTTAACATAACAGGGTGATTCTTTGTAATCTCCTCAAGAATATCGTAAATGACGGGATCTTTTGTTTCCAAGAAATTCTTTGCACTCTTTATGTTTTGTGCAAGTCCTCGAATAATAATCTCACGAAGCAAGAAAGGCTTAAAGAGCTCTATAGCCATTTCTTTTGGCAAACCACATTGATTAAGCTTAAGCTCTGGACCAACGATAATAACTGATCGACCTGAATAGTCGACACGTTTACCAAGAAGGTTTTGTCTAAATCGTCCTTGCTTTCCCTTAAGTATATCAGAAAGTGACTTAAGAGCTTTTGCACGGACTACTCTTCGCTGTGAACCTCTTGATTTTGAAAGATCTATGAGTGAATCAACAGCCTCCTGAAGCATTCTCTTTTCGTTGCGAAGAATAATCTCAGGCGCACCTAACTCAATAAGATGCTTTAAGCGATTATTTCTATTAATGACTCTTCTGTAAAAATCATTAAGATCTGATGTTGCAAACTTTCCACCTGCAAGCTGGACCACTGGTCGAAGATCTGGTGGAATAACAGGTAGCACAACCATAACCATCCATTTAGGTGAGATACCTGACTTCATAAAGGCTTCGATAAGTCGAGCCTTCTTAAGCATTTTTGTACGCTTATCACCTTTCTGCTTTGTTAATTTCTTAATTACATCACCGTATTCTTTTTTCAGATCGAATGAAGAAAGCACCTCTAAGAGCACTTCCGATCCCATTCCAACAACTAAGAAGTCGTCAGCACCAATCTCACGAAGGTACATATAGTCTTCCTCTTCAATGATGGACATTGGTGTTGTTGATTTAATCAACTTTTCCATTCTTTCATAGAAGATATCCTTTTCTGTTTTCTTTTCGTTGAACTGCTGTGTAAGACCAGCATATCTTTCTCTAAACTTAAACTCGATTTCATGAGCAATAAGTTCGAATTGATCTTTATTTTTTACTTTCTTTTCTGACTCTTTTATAGTTTTTTCTTGATCAGCAACAACCTTTGCTTTTTCCATTTCATGCCACTTTTGCAGATCATCCATTTCTTTTTCGAACGCCTCATGTACGATTTTGAGCGCCTTCTCTCGGCCTTCTTCACTCACATCTTTAATGAGGTAGAGAGCGTAATAGATTATTCTTTCCAAATTTGCTGCTGTAATACCCAGAAGAATACTGAGTGGTGAGGAAGCGCCTTTAAAATACCAAATATGTGCAATTGGCGTAGCAAGCTTAATGTGACCCATACGCTCGCGTCGTACAGCACTTGTTGTTATTTCAACACCACAACGATCACACACAATACCCTTGTAACGAATTCTTTTGTATTTACCACAATAACATTCATAATCCTTTGTTGGTCCAAAAATTCTTTCGTCAAAAAGACCGTCTTTCTCAGGTTTAAACGTTCTATAGTTAATAGTTTCTGGCTTTAATACTTCGCCAAATGACCAATCAATAATGGTTTCAGGAGAAGCTAATGTTAACTTTAGTCCTGAAAAGTCGCCGATTGTAAAGTCTTGTGATGTTGTACTCATAATTATTTGACTGGCTTAACGTCTAATCCAAGTGCGTTCAATTCTTTAACAAGAACGTTAAATGACTCTGGAACTGCTGACTGTGGAATATCAACACCTTTAATAATGGCTTCGAATGCTTTGCGACGACCTTGTACGTCATCACTTTTAACAGTTAACATTTCTTGTAATGTGTATGGCATCTGATGACTCTCTAGTGCCCATACCTCCATCTCTCCAAATCTTTGTCCACCCATTTGTGACTTACCACCAAGTGGCTGTTGTGTTACTAACGAGTATGGTCCTGTTGATCGTGCATGGAATTTATCCTCAATCATATGGACAAGCTTAAGAATATAACCAACGCCTACTAAGACTGGCTTCTCGTATACTAATCCTGTTCTACCATCGGTAAGTTTTACTTTGCCACTAATATCTAAGCCTGCTTTCTTAAGCTCTTGTTGTACGAACTGTTCGCTTAGTCTTTCGAACACTGGCATTGCATAAGCACCGCCATGTTTGTATGCTGCCCATGCAAGCATAGTTTCATACAACTGACCAAGATTCATACGTGAAAGTACCGAGAGAGGTGAAAGCACAATATCTACGGGAGTGCCATCTTCCATATAGGGCATATCCTGCACAGGTAGAATCTTTGAAATAACACCTTTGTTTCCGTGTCTTCCAGCAAGCTTATCACCAACCTTGATTTTTCTGATTTGGGCAACTGTTACAATAATTCTTTTCAAAATACCAGGATCGAGTTCGTTAGGTTCATTTTTCGTGTCAATAATCTTTACATCGACAACAACACCTTTCTTACCATATGGCATGCGGAGTGAAGTATCTTTTACATCTTTTGCCTTTTCACCAAAGATTGCTCTTAGTAATCGCTCTTCAGCACTTAACTCTTTTTCGCCTTTTGGTGCAACCTTACCGACCAAAATATCGCCCGCCTCGACTGAGGCACCAACAACAACCAGGCCAGTATCGTCAAGGTTTGCTAATATTTCTTCGCGAACGTTTGGAATATCGCGGGTTAGCTCTTCAGGACCAAGCTTTGTGTCGACGACATCGGCAATAAATTCTTCCATAACAGCTGAGGTTAAAAGATCCTCTTTTACAATGCGGTCTGAGATAACAAATCCGTCTTCATATCCCAAACCATCAAGAGATGCATATGCGACAACAAGGTTTTGACCGACAGCAAGCTCTCCGTTGTTGGTTGATGGACCATCAATCAACACATCGCCCTTTACGACTTTTTGACCAAGATTAACAAGTGGCTTTTGGTCGAAGACAACATCTTTATTTGTCCTCATATAGCGTTCAAGTTTATATTCTTTCTTTTTTGATCCAGATTTAACGACAATTTTCTTTCCATCAACGTAATCAATCGTTCCATCCTCTTCTGCAACAACGGTTCTACCGAGAACACGTGCTACCGTCGACTCCATACCTGTTCCAACAAGTGGTGCTGCTGGACGTATAAGAGGTACTGCTTGGCACATCATATGACTTCCCATCAAAGCACGACTTGCATCATCGTGTTGAAGAAATGGTATGAGCGCGGCAGCAAGTCCAAAGACTTGGCGTGGTGAAACATCAATATAGTCAACTTTGTCTGTACTTATCTCGGTCATATCACCTAGATAGCGTGCAGTAATGCGCTCATCAGTGAAGTAACCACTCTCATCTATAGTGACGCCGTTGTGGGTAATATAGTATCTTTCTTCGTCATCTGCCTGGAGATACACAACTTCATCAGTTACTTTTGCTCGTGTTTTGCTTCCCTTTTTTTCCTGTACAACTTTGCGATATGGCGTTTCGATAAAGCCAAATCTGTTCACGCGCGCATACATAGCGAGATATGTGACGACACCAATGTTTGGACCTTCTGGAGACCTTACGGGACAAATACGACCATATTGGGATGATGAAATATCACGAATTGAGAACGATGCGCGCTCTTTTGTAATACCTCCCGGGCCACCAACCGTTAGTCTCCTAAGATTATCTGCCTCTGAGAGTGGGTTTGTTTGGTCAACGATGGTCGAGAGCTGACTTGTTCTAAAGAATGAATTTGTTGCTGCGATGAGTGATTTACTATTGATGACTTGTGATGGCATAACTTCGCCATCAGCTGGCGTCATACTCATGCGTGATTTTATATCGCGCTCTGTGCGTACCATACCAACGCGCACTCCATACATACCGACCAATTCGCCAACAGTGCGCAGTCGTCGATTTGCAAGGTGATCAATGTCGTCAAACTCACCCTCACCATTCGTAAGCTTGACCAAATAGCTAATGATTTTTACTATATCTTCGAGATCCAATACGAAGTTTTCCTCATACAAAGGCTTCTCCATATTAAATTTTTTATTCATCTTATAGCGACCGATGTCAGAAAGTGTATATCTACGATGGTTAAAGAAAAGATTCTTGAATGTTTCGTATGCCGTTGATAATACCAAAGGCTCACCTGGACGAAGTTTCTTATATATTTCAAGCACCGCATCATCCTTACTCTTTGGACCATCTTTCTCGAGAGTTGGCATAATGAATTTATTAACTAATTCTTTATCGGTACCTTTGAATAGTGAGAGGAGATCGTTATCATTAAGATCTTGGAGAGATCGAAGCAGTGAGGTTGCAAAGAATTTTCGCTTTTTGTTAATCTTTGCCTCAATAAGGTTATGCTTCGAAATTGTGAAGTCGAGCCAAGCACCAATATATGGTCGTACTTCAGCATTATATACGGTTGCGCCGGTAGTTTTATCAACTTCTGCTGTAAAGTAGACACCCGGAGCACGCACGATTTGACTAATCACGCCTCTTTGAATACCATTGATAATAAAGGTACCCATATCGGTCATCTTCGGAAGGTTAAAGAAATATACGTCTTGTGTTGTTTCTGTACCCTGCTTTTTATTTATGAGCTTTACCTTAACGTAGACAGGAAATTGGTAGGTGAGTTTCTTATCTATACACTCTTCTTCGGTAAAGCGAGGTTCACCATGCGAAACGCTAATAAGTTCAAGGCTAAAATTCTTTTTTGTGTAGTCTTCAATAGGAAAGAATTCGTGAAGTATTGATTCTAATTCATTATCTAGGAAATGCTTCCAGGAATTTTTTTGGATCTCTATTAAGTCAAAATGACTTAAATCGTCTAACTTACCAACTGAAGTTCTTAATCTTTGAGATCCTTTCATTAGAAGTTTTATTCCAACAAATTTTAACTATATATAACAAATAACAAGGCCGCCACAACGGCCTTGGTTTAATTATCCTCGGGCTTTTTAGAGATCAACTATCATTCGATGTAGTGGTACTATACTAAACTACGTTCAGAAAGTCAAGCATTACTTGAGCATTTTACCATCTTTTGCAAAATACTTTTCTACCTGCTTTTTAATCGGTAGTGTTGACTGAATTTTATCTAGCACTTGTGTGATATCTGTTGCAATGCTTTTTACCTGTTTTACGGCAGTACCATCATCGTCTTTCAACATATTCTCGAGCTCGTGGATAAGATCGTTATCCATATTTTCGAGCGCATCTAAGATGCCTCTAAGTTTTTTTCTTCCTTCCCTAGTTCCCAGCATATAAAGAGCCGATGAACCAACGACTCCGCCCATGACAAGGCCGAACATAAAACCTGTTTGATCGTTATGTTTTTTTGCGTTTATCATTTTTTTCTGCAACTAACTCAAGTGCACGAAATATCTTCTTAAAACCTACCAGAAATCCAATTGCCTCGGAATACCCAGAGGTCATATTCATACCAAAGCTTTCGAGGTGTGACGTAAGTTGTGTCATTTTTTTGACTATAACGCGCACATCTCTTAGAATAAGGATGAGCTGAATTCCTACAACGGTAAATATTACTGTTGTAACAGTAACCGCAGCCACGATAGCGATCTCGTTAATATCAAACATATCAAAGATTGTACAATAAATGGAAATGAAAATTGCGACAACAGGGATGTCAGGATTGGTGGGTACTCGTGTTAAAGAGCTACTTGATAATGAATTTGATTTCATAGGAATTTCGCAAACTGAGATAGATATCACTATCAAATCTGATGTAGAGGCATATATGAGGACTATGGATGCAGACATATTGCTCCACCTTGCCGCATACACTAATGTAGATGCGTGTGAGGTAGAGCGAAAAACTGCCTGGGACGTAAATGTTGAAGGTACTCGCAACCTATTTGAGGCTGCAATGGCTAAGAATATGAAGTTTATCTATATGTCCACAGGATTTGTATTTGATGGCGAATCCCCTCCTTTCTTCGAAAACTCCACACCTCGACCAATCTCTTATTATGGACTTACAAAGTATGAAGGTGAAAAAATTGTCGGAGAAAATGGCATGATTGTCCGCATAGACTACCCATATGGTAGCACTGTTGAACATAAAAAAGATGTCGTCTCATCACTTTTAGACGGTCTTCGAGAAAAAAAGCCTATTAAGGGAATAACTGATCAGTTTTTTACGCCAACATATATAGATGATATAGCTGAAGGTTTAAAACATCTTTTCAATCATTTTTCTCCTCAAATTATCCATCTAGTTGGTGCTGACAGCCTAAGTGGATACGATGTCATTAAAACCATCGGAAAGGTGTACGATCTTGACACTGAATGGGTTGAGCAGACTACATACGATGCATTTTATAAAAATAAAGCGCGACGACCAAAAAACAATACAATAAAGTCATCTAACAACACATTCCACCCAATGAGAACATTTAGAGAAGGGCTTGAGGATCTTAAATTGCGTTCATAAATTACTAGTACGCGTTGTTTTTTTACAAGCGATAGATTATCATTTCAAACTATGACAATCACTCTTGTTGGACATGGCTATGTTGGGTTGGTTTCTGCATGTGTGTTTGCCGATCTTGGAAACACGGTATTCGTCATCGGGAGAAACCAATCAAAGCTAGACAGGCTTCAATCGGGAGATCCCATCATATATGAGCCAGGACTGGAGGAACTTCTCAAAAAAAATCTTGCAGCACATCGATTAATTTTTACCACCTCATATAACGAAGCTATTCCAAGCTCTGAAATAGTGATGATCGGCGTTGGAACGCCACCCACAGAAACAGGTGAAGCAGATCTGACATCTGTGTTGGCCGTAGCCGAAGGTATTGGAAAAAATCTTGGTAGTCATTACACTGTAGTCTCATGCAAAAGCACAGTACCTGTCGGAACAAACAGAAAGATTCAAGATGTCATCAATAAAGTGAAACCGGCTGGATCGTCTTTCGAAGTCGCATCCTGTCCTGAGTTTCTACGAGAGGGTTCTGCGCTCGCCGATACGTTTAGCCCAGATCGCATTATTATCGGCTCAGATTCACAGAAAGCCATTGATCTGCTACTCAAACTTCATGAACCCCTAGAAGGCGAGCGTGTTGTAGTAGGACTCGAATCTGCGGAGATAATTAAGTATGCCTCAAACTCTATGCTCTCAACAAAAATATCCTTTGCAAATCTCATATCTTTTATATGTGATAAAACAGGGGCTGATGTTGAAGAAGTACTTCAAGGAGTAGGACTTGATAAAAGAATTGGTCGTATGTTTTTATATCCCGGTACAGGATATGGCGGAAGTTGTTTCCCGAAGGACGTACTTGCACTTATTAATACTGGTGAAGGTTTGGGTGTTGACATGTCGTTGCTCAAAGCTGTCGACGACATTAATAAAAAAGCACAGAAACAGTTTGCTCAGAAAATAATTAATAATGCGCCCGGAAAGAATGTTGGTGTCTGGGGACTTGCCTTTAAGCCCAATACCGATGATGTGCGCTTTGCTCCTGCAGTTAATGTGTGTAAACTTCTTATCGAAAATGACTTTTCCATTACTGCCTATGATCCTGAAGGAATGGAGAATGCAAAAGAGATCCTTGGTAATACCATTGCCTACGCCCAAAACCCTTTCGATGCAGCAAAAGATATGGATGCCCTTATTGTTTTTACGGAGTGGAATGAATTTAAACAAATAGATTTAAAGAGAGTCAAAGGACTACTTAAAACCCCCTGTGTCTTTGACGGCAGAAACATGTATGATCCTGCACAAATGAAGGAGCTTGGTTATGACTATTATTCAATTGGAAGAAAGAAATAAGGGGTATGAAAACAGTTGTAGTGACCGGCGGTGCAGGGCTCATCGGCTCAGAGCTCACTGCACTATTACTTGAAAAAGGACACCGCGTTATTTGCCTCGACAACTTTCTTACAGGCTCACACGATGCAGTTTCATCTTTTCAATCTTCGGATCGCTATACCCTTATTGAGCATGATGTCATCAAAACATTACCCCAACTCCCAGATCACATAGATTGGATCTTTCACCTTGCATCTCCTGCCTCACCAAATAGTCATAGCCCCATAAGTTATCATGCACTACCAATGGAAACTATGATGGTCAACACTGTTGGCACACATAATATGTTGAGGCTAGCCCACAGTCGTAACGCTCGATTCCTTTTTGCTTCAACTTCAGAAATTTATGGTGATCCTTTGGAGCATCCTCAAAATGAGTCCTATAATGGAAATGTGTCTACGACAGGGCCTCGCTCCATATATGATGAAGCGAAACGATTTGGTGAAACGCTCACTGCATACTATACACGTGAGAAGAATCTCGATGGGAGAATTGTACGCATATTTAATACATATGGTCCAAATATGCGTTCTGACGATCAACGCATGCTCGTAAATTTCATCCTCCAAGCTCTTAATAACAAAGATATCACTGTTTATGGTGATGGTAATCAAACACGATCACTTTGTTACGTGAAAGACACGGTCATGGGCATCTATGCGTTCATGGAGAAAGAACATCTTGGAGGAGAAATCATTAATATAGGATCAAGAACTGAGCATACAATAAATGAGTATGCTGAGATGGTCGTGCACTTAACTAAATCGAAGAGTAAAATAATTCATGAAGAGCGTGTTCAGGACGATCCACAAAGACGTCAACCAGATATTACAAAAGCTAAAAAGCTCTTAAATTGGGAGCCTTCTACTAAGCTCGAAGACGGTATTAGAGAAACAATTCGCTCCTATAAAGGAGACATCATATTATGAAGAAAGCCCTTATCGTTATACCGACATACAATGAAAGAGAGAATATAAAAATTCTGATACCCCAGATTGAGAAAGTAGTTGAACGCATAGACAACTGGGAAGTTGACATATTGATAGTTGATGATGATTCCCCTGACGGCACCTACGAAGAAGCACTATCACTAAAAAAAACCTACAAAAATATTCACATCCTCCAGGGAAAGAAAAATGGACTTGGACGTGCATACTTGAGGGGATTTGCTTACGGCATTGAAAAAATAAATCCTCTTGTTATGTTTGAGATGGACGCAGATTGCCAACACACACCAGACCTTATCCCTCGTTTTCTTCAAGAAGTAGAAAAGGGTGCTGACTTTGTGATCGGATCCCGTTATATTGATGGTGGGTCTATCCCTAGTAATTGGACGCTCGACCGTAAATTTTATTCTGTAGTTGGCAATTTGATTGCAAGTCTGGGTTTTATGAATTTTTCAGTGCACGATTGGACATCTGGCTACAGAGCTATGAAAACATGGTTCCTAAAGGAAGTTTCGCCTGAGATGAAAGGTCATAATGGATATGAATTCCAAATTGCACTTTTAGACAAAGCGATGAAACGACATTTAGTTATCCGTGAAATCCCCCTTCAATTTACCGACAGAAATACAGGTGATTCAAAACTAAGTTCAATGGTCGTTATACCAAATACCTTGCTCTATATTTTCAGAAATTCAACTTTTATTAAATTTGCGATTGTCGGTGCAATGGGGTTTATGGTCGACTTTGGGATCGCGGCCCTTTTAATTAATACCACTCATTTATCAACTCCCACTGCAAATGCAGCTAGTGCGGAATGTGCGATTATTTTTAATTTCCTGATGAACAACTATTGGAGCTTCCGACATAAGAAAATTCCATCTGGACCCTTCTCTTTTATACGTAAACTCGTAAAGTTTAATTTAGTATCATCGGGATCTATAATCATTCAATGGACAGGTCTTATAGTGCTTATTAGCATATTTGGCGAACAAACACATACGCTCTTTACTACGGTAAATATAAGTAGTTGGGTTATTTACAAGATTTTCCTGATCGCTGGCATTATCATTCCATATTCATATTTTATGTATAATCGATTTATATGGAAAAAACCTCGCATGAGGTAGTATACTTTTAATGAATTTTTTCAAATATGAATAAAAACCCCTCTACCCTGCAGCGTGTTCTTAACATCTGGGCTATTGTGTTAATTATATGGAGTATATACAGAACAAAGCTTATGCTGCCAGAGTGGTTTGATGAGATTATTGCAAAACCTCTTGTCTTTATTCTACCCGTGTATTACAGTATAACTCGTTATGAACAGAAACCTTTTTTCCAACAGATTTGGCTTAAAAGAAAGACAATAGTAACGGATACTACAACCGGTTTGCTTGTGGGATTAATATTTTTAGTAGCAGCGTTTTTTTCAAACTACGTTCGTTTTGGAGATCTATCATTTGTAGAAAATGTATTCAAGACAAACTTACTATTAGCTGGCATCCTTACCATCTTCACAGCAGTTTCTGAAGAAATTCTGTCAAGAGGATTCATACTCAAAAGACTTTATGAAGATTCCTCAAATATGTACAGTGCTTCATTTATTGCCAGTACACTATTTCTCGTGCTTCACATTCCTATTCTGTTTACCATACCGAATTTATCAGGCTCATTATTACTCCTCTTCCTTGGTACAGATTTCATACTAAGTCTTGTAAATTCCTTTATCTTCCTTGACAGGAAAAGTTTACTGGCTCCTATTCTCATTCATGCCATGTATAACTTTGCGATACTGTTCTATATGTAAGTACGGGGCAGCTACTCAGTTGTATAGACCCAAAAGATCTCTTCAGTACCGTAGGTAATTTTTTGAATACGACTCTTGTCAATGTTTCTACCTTCAAATTCATCTGGATATCCCACGACAACACTATTCTCTGGAAATTCTGTGCCTGATGGAACCTCAAAAATAAACTTGTCAAAACTCTCAACCTGTGAAAAGCCATACTCGTCAGGGCTTGAGAGAACGGCTTTATTATGGTAACTTGCTGGGTCATATTGCATAAAGTAGAGAAGATAAATGTAAGGTTGGCCATGTCTCTTTGTGAAATAATATTGATCAGTTGTAGCATAGGTGTTTTTAACACTCGCAACAAGTTCTTTGTATCCACATTGCCACGATCTTGTATGGTACGCGCGCTTAAAGTAATGATTAAAGTAAAGATTAAGACTACTAATGTTAAAGAAAGCAAAACCTCCTATAACAACACCGTAAAGTAATAACTTCTGGAAACGAGGCTGTCTATTTACATGATTGAATAGCTCAACAAATCCATACGAAGAGATAATCAAGATGGGAAGAATCATAACATAAGTACGAGTTAATGAATATGAAGACCATGTTAATGCATTGTTTAAGGGTGCTAGAAGAAGAAAAGATGTAATTATGAAACGATTCTTTACCCTGTTCTTAAATAGATAAAATATGCCAATAAAAAGAAAAAGATACTCAACGGGAGTAATCGGACTAAGCCACTCCATACCAAAGCGAGGATTAGCATCGCCGTTTATCGCGAGGAACTCCGGTGATATTTGATGCAAGTAACGATACGTCATTTCCTTAATAGCCTGAGCGCCTTTGTTGTGTAGTATTCTGTTTGGATTTTCACGTAGATACTCGTCTAGTTTTAGCTGAAAACCGGCATTATGGGTAAAAAATAAGCTACCCACCCTACTCGTACCATATTGTTTATCTACTAAAAAGGGTACAAGCAGCACAAACAATAAGAGCAAAACTAAACCAACTTGTTTCGCTGCAATTTTCTTTGTCCCCTCAAAATTTTTGAACAGTAGAAAAGTACACGCGCCAACTATGTAAAGAAGAAACAGACGAGCTGAATGATAGGAGAACGTGGCAAGAAATATTGCACCGAGTGAGAAAATCATCGAACCATAATGTTTCGTTCGCATGAAACGAAGTAGCATCCATATACTTGTGCCAATAAATAATGCGCTTAGCCCGGTTTCATGCGCGTGACGGCTTACTACATAGATCCACGGAGACACAGCTGCAAGAAAGGCCGCCACATATGCGGCTTTTCTGTTCCTGAATAGTTCGAGAGATAAATAGAAAACTAGTGGAATCAATAGAATGCCAGCAATGTTACCTACCAATCTCGTTGCAAACGGTGTTAATCCAAACACAGCAATTGCCGGAATAGATAGGTAGCTGTATAAGGGCAACTTCATGTCGTTGAATGACAGGAGTCTGAGAGGCAACAATGCACCGTGTTCATCCTTAAGAGTTTTTAATATTGAGTAGGTATTGTAACCAAATGCAGCTTCATCAGCATTAATACACCCTGGAACTTCTGAGTGCTTATAAAACGTAATAAAGATGCCAAAACATATAATTATAAGAAGGAGTATGTTAATTTTTTTCATGAAAATAGTTTGAAGATTTCCTTATCAGAAATCTTCTGATGTCGTAATTTTACTGAACGGCGCTTTAAAATACTTGGCACATACTGCAACGCCCAAAAAAAACTGCTCACAAACTCTGTTTCACCCCTAATAGACATCAGAAGTAGGTGTATAGGGAGCCAGAGAATATGTTTCAAAAAAAGCTGTATATCTGTAATGTTTGCCCATGTAAAAAGGAATTGGTTTCTATACGCAATGTGCTTTACGTTCTTTGGGGAAAAATATGTTGATATTGTTGATTCTCTTGCATGCTCGACGACAATACGGGGATAATATAGAACGTGCCATCCACGGCTGTACATTCTATATGAGAGATCAATATCTTCCCAATAAAATGGGGAATACATTACGTCAAAAGCCCCAAGTTCTTTCAATCGATCAATGCGACAAATGCATGATCCCCCGTTTGCCCATGCGGTTAGACCTTCTTTTGTATCTTTTGCACGATCATGAGCAACAAGCCCGCGTGAAAATTTCAGAACGCTTTTTCCTAGGAGCATACCATCATCTCTTTCAGCAAAAGATATAGCTGCTATGTGATTATTTTTCTCAAAGACAGTAAGTGCATCATCTGGAAATGAGTGAGTGAGTCGTACATCGGAATTTAGTAACATCACATAGTTGTGTTTCGCAGCCATAATACCTTTATTAATAGCCTGTGAAAAACCGAGATTTTTTTCATTTTCAATAAGATGAATATGCTTCATTTTTGTAAGATGACGTAACTTTTCATATAAATATTCCTGAGATGCATCATCGACAATAATAATCTCTGATTTTTTTGGGAGGAGTGGGAGATTGTGTATAAGGTTCTCCACAAACATATCAGTTTTCTTATATACAGGAATCACTACTGATATATTCTTACTCATAAGTGGAAGTAGTCTTTAACTTTTTTCTCAAAAACCTTTTTTGAAAAGTTCTCTCGTACATAAGTAGATCCCTGAAGTCCTATAACTTGCATTGATTTGTCTGTGAGCTGTGACGTGAGTGTAATAAGATCACGAACGGTATCATATATATATCCAGTCTCTCCGTTGCGAATGTAGCGGCGCGGTCCTCCGGAGTTATGACATATAGTTACCGCGCTGGCTGCCATACCTTGTAATGGTGTTATTCCCAAGTGCTCTACCGCATCTGGATGTTCATCTTCGTCTATGCCAAATCCAGCAGCATGCCAATATATTTTTGCAGACGCATATAATTCGAGAATTTCTTTTTGTGGAAGATTGGTTCTTATATCAATATTATTATTCTCACCCTTCATCTCAAGTAACTTATCAAGATATGCACGATCTTCTTTAGCATCTGTCAATCCCCCAGCAAGTACGAGGCTATATGAACGAAAGGTGGGGTACTTTTTTTGGAGTTCCTTAAATGCTTGAATAAGAATATCCTGACGCTTTGAGTGGAGATGTGGGAAAAATCTACCAACTGATAGTATGATATTATTTTTCTTTTTCTCAGGCTGGAAATAAACCTCATCTATGTAAGGATGGACGACCTCGACGTGCTTATTTAGCAAAACTCGCATTTTTTCAGCAGTAAACTCGCCGTTAGCAAAAAATTGCGCCTTTCGCGTTTTAAAAGCATTAATAATACCCCGTGGCATGAGCTCTTTTTTGGGATACATAAAAAATATAAACGTATGTTCCGATTCTGCAGAAAAGTAACTTCCGTCAGTAACATAAAGGCAATACTTATACAGATTTTTTTGTGGAACAGAGCTAATTATTCGCGCATTGTCAAAAGAAATATTGTGGATTTTGTGTAATTTTTCTAAGATATCATTATCCTTCCATACTATGTCACTTGCATATCCGCACTCGTCAAATACTTTTAGAATCGAAAAAATATGCTGTTCTCCACCACCTAGAATATCCAGGTACTGACTTATGAGAAGAACGTTATTTTTGGTATTTTTCATACAACATGAGGTAAGTAATTGTTTTTGAGTATGCTTGATATAGTGATTCAATTATTCCGTATGTACCATCGAGGAATCCGAACTTTTTAAACATACGTCTATACAATTCGCCAAAGAATTTTCTAAACAAGGTTTTCATAGTAACGGTTTTTCCAGCCTTATACAGTAGATCTGACTCAATGTCTTCGTACACAATAGTTTTACTTACCATATTCTCTAAATCTGGGTGAAAATAATGCACAAATGGTTCAGAAAGCGTGCCTGATGATCCTATTATTTGAGGAGTAGAATGAATGGCAGTTGGCCAGCGTTTAAACGATTCTTTTTTTATTAATCTCAAAACTCCATCTGGATACCATCCACCATAACGCAACCATTTTTTCCCGGCAAAAATATTCTTTCTTGGCACAAAAAAATGAGTGTTGTTTGTTTTTTCGATAGTTTTGTGTATCTCTTCGGCTAATTCTTTCGTAATGACTTCATCAGCATCTAAAATAAATATCCAATCTCCTTTTGCTGAAGCTATCGCAAACTCTCGTGAAGGTTCAACATAACGATGATAAGGAAAGTGCAATACGCGGCATCCTAGCTTTTTTGCAACTTCATATGTATTATCAGTACTCTCTGTATCTATAACAAGCACATCATCGGTCAAAAGAAATGCACTTTTGATTGCGTTTTTAATTATCTTTTCTCCATTATATGCGCCAATAACTACGGTTATTCTCATATGCATTGTTGTCACTCTTGATTATATATTACAATGAACCCAACATTGATATGAATCGATCTAAGCTCATTATCCTATATTATGTCACTCTTTTAAGCCTTACTCTATACTCATATGCACTTTTGGATCCAAATATTACGATCATTAATCACCAATTATGGACCGAATTTCGCAATGGAATGGTCCAACTCGGCTATTATCATCGTCACACATCTGCTAGCATATTTTTATTGCTTATGTCTCTCCTCTTCGTAATTCACCTGCGAATTCTTAAGAAAAAGCCTTTTAATCCTATGCGACTTTCATTTATTACCGCCGGTATACTTATACTATCGTATCCTTTCCTTTCGCGCGATCTTTTTAACTATATGTTTGACGCGCGCATCCTGACTGTTCATCATGCAAATCCATACCTCCATGCTGCTTTAGATTTTCCTGACGACCAGTGGCTTCGTTTTATGCATTGGACACATCGCTCCTACCCGTACGGCCCTACATTTTTGCCACTTACTCTCATTCCATCATTCCTAAGTATGGGTAAATTCGTGCTTAATCTTCTCTTTTTCAAAGCAATGTTTGCGGGAGTATATATTTGGACGGTATATATGCTTTCTAAGATTAAAAAAGAGTATGGACTTTTTTTTGCTACGCATCCCGTCGTACTTATTGAAGGTCTTGTCAATAATCATAATGACCTCATAGCAGTGATGTTTGCGATTATGGGTATATATTATGGATCATCAAAGGTTCTTTCCTTTTTTTCGTTCCTCGGATCTGCTGGCATCAAATTCATTACTACTCCAAGCTTGCTACTATTTGCACACAAAGACAAGGTGAGGCGTGCATATTTCGCAGCTTTTTCGATGATTGTTCTCCTCATATATCTATCTTGGTCTGGAGATTTTCAACAGTGGTATGTCGTAAATTTCTTTATATTTATACCCATATTGTATCCATTTCTTCGCTCGATGCATATTTTTTTCTATGGCGTTCTATTCTCATATATCCCTTTTATACTTTTCGGAGAGTGGAATACAGCACAGAACATGCTTATAAAATACAGTACAGTCATATTGGCGTTATGTATTAATATTGGACTATTGTATTTTAGAAAGTATTACAAGAAGGTCTCAAATCTTTAAATTATCTACCCAGTCTTCAAGTAGTTTATTGTTCTTTTTTTCGTTAAAGTAATAGCCATCAATACGAAGCGCATCACACAAAAGCTCCCCACCAGTTTCTCGAATCATATTCTCGAGATAGTCCGCAGAATGGCAAAATTCAATATAGGAACTGTCACCCAACGCATATACTGCATACATACGTCTTTTCTTCTCACTTTTCCGAAGTTCCTCTTCAAAGGGAAGGAACCAAATATGTGGCTGGCCTTGTGAGCCATTGTAGAACCATGTATTAGTTCCAAATAGAATTACTTCGTATGTATCAAGTTCGTCGATAGTAACCTGGCGAATTTCTTTAAGATCAACAGTGTGCCCATTTTTTAGTAAACGTTCTGCAACATGTTGAGATGCAAAATATGTGCCGTTTGAATTTGTGCCATATGCAACTAAGATTTTTGCCATAGTGAATTCTTCAGTAAATGCAATTTAGTACGTAGTGGTGCATATTTTAAGCCAAACGTCATGCGATTCTTGTTTTGATATTCAATATGCAGCTTTGATCCTGCGCCATCGGTAGATTGTGAATTTTTATGATATATAACTAACGATGGGTCATAGTACATATGTAATCCTGCTTTCGCAATACGCGCGCACCAATCCGCATCTTCATAATACAAAAAATATCGATCGTCCATCATGCCAACTTTTTCAACAAGTGCCGTATCAAAGCACATAAGACACCCTGTTACAAATGCAGTTTCTTCAAAATTATCATACTGCCCTCTATCTACTTCATCAACGCCACGATGAATAGTAAAGGCATTTGCCCAATCCATAATACCACCCGCATACCAGAGAACATGACCCTCTTCATTCTTCGCATATCTGTTTTTATGATATTCGTATCCTTTTGCATAATATATTTTTCCTCCGATAAGACTACTTGGATGGGCACCAATAGTAATATGGGCACGTTCAACAAAATCTTGTGCAACAAGCACATCATTGTTAATAAATACAAAATTTGTAAATCCATCTTGTAGCGCAAGTGTATAACCTGTATTTAATCCAAATGCATACCCTCGATTTTCAGCGTGTACTCTAGTAACATTTGTATATTCCGAGAATGGTTCTGGATGCGGTGTGACATCGACAACATAAATATGGTAGTTTTTATTCGTCTGCTTCGAAAAACTTGCGATAAAATCTTCAGTATCTGAATAGTTTTTGTAGTTAACCGTTATTATTGCTAATTTTTTCATACTCCTTTACTGTTTTTGAACAGACCTAACACTTCTTCGAATAAAGCTCTTCCCTTAATTCTATATAGAACACCAATATACGCAGACCCCCCACAAATAATTGCAAGGAATAAATATAATCCATCCATATGAAGCATATTAACAAATACCACTCGAAGTACGACTATACATGTCGTCATTGCTGTAACGGCGACAAGTACATCTCTTAAAATTCGACGCACTGAAAATGAAACTATTTTTTTTGCTTCTCTCAAAACCAAGAAGAAGGAGAGTGACATTATAAAAAAGGCGTACGAGATGCCAGGATAGCCGAACAAAACAATCATAGGAGGAATGAGGACCCACGTGAGTACCGTGAAGTAAACCATAAATAACAAACTCTTACGAACCTTTCCCACCGCGTTGAAAAGATTTATTAATGGACTATAAAGACTCACGAATAATGATGACAATGAGAAAAAGTAAAATGAAACCAGACTATAGTGCCATTTATCGTAGTAATCTCCAGGAACTACTTTAAGTAAAATATCAAAAACCAACATGGCGCCTATAACCATGGCAAAAATCGCTATGGTTTCGTAATATAACACCTTCTCTAAAGATTTTTTTAGTAGAGCCTTATCTGCTTGGAATCGGGCAAAGAGTGGAAAAGCAACTCGATTTATATTATCCATAATGAGTCGAATAGAAAACTCTGCATACTTCTTTGCAAACGTAACGTAACCCAGGTTTGTTAAACCGATTGCTCCTCCAAGATACAAAATGAGTAGATCATCTTTAAAAAAGGCGAGGAACGAATTGCTCTGGAATGGAATACCGTATGCTAATAGCTTTTTTCCTGAGGACCATGAAAATGAAAGCGTGGGATGCCATGGGCTGAAGAAATAAATTAATGCTGTTCCCAAAATAGCCCTGGCTAATACCGCCACAACAAGGCTTTCAATATCAAAATTCAGAAAAACCATAGCGATGATTATGAGATAGAATACAGTTCCTTCAAGTGCCTGCACGACAACAACTTTGTATATTTTTATTTCTTTTTCTAGCAAGACAGATGGAATTGTCTTAAGTGAGAGTATAAAAAATGAGGCCAATACTGCCCAATATAGATTGACCGCATTATGAGGAATGTCTTTATAGTAACTAAAAACAAAAGGCGTCGCGATATAGCCTACTATTACAGCAAAACAGGTGAGAAAAAACTGAATGTAAAAGGCAGTATTTAAATCGACCTGCTTAATCTCTTTTTTTTGCATCAGAGCTGCTGCAAGACCAAGATTTGTAAAATAGTTAAAAGAGGCAAGCGCAGCGAGGACTGTATTGTATATGCCAAGAAGATATACTCCCGATTTAATAGTGAGAATAAAGAATGCTGCAAAGCCCAAAAGAGCCGTATATGATCCTTGGGCAAGTAGGCTCGCAACACTTATAAAGCTCCGTGACTTTACTACATCTAGGTCTTTATGCTTCTCCATTGATTTTAAGCGTTGTAAAAATTAGAATTGACCATGGTTATGCTAACTCTTAAAAAAATTCTGAACAGACACTCATCTGCGATATATCTAATAGTTGTATTCATTATAGCAGTCTCAACGCTAATTCCTATCTTTTCTCATTCATACTTTACTATGCATGACGATCAGCACGTTGCAAGACTATATTTACTTGATCAAGCAATCAATCAAGGCACACTTTACCCACGTTGGGTGGATCAACTCGGTTTTGGTTATGGGTACCCACTGTTCAACTTCTATCCCCCACTCATATATTATGTAGCTGAGCTTTTTCGTTCTGTTGGTTTCGGCTACATATTATCGATAAAACTTATGTTGGTTGTTGGGAGTATAGTTGGCTCACTTGGCGTTTATCTGTTTACTAAAAAAATATATGGCTCACTTTCTGGGCTTGTTGCATCAATGTTGTTTACCTTCTTAAGCTATCGAGCTATTACGATATACGTGCGAGGAGCATTTGCTGAATATTGGGCACTGTCGCTAGTCCCGTGGATGCTTCTAGCTCTATTTAATTTATATCGATCTCCAACTCATAAAAACACGCTACTTGCAGGTTGTTCTTTTGCGCTTATTGTACTTGCCCATCCCTTTATTGCAATTCCCAGTTCGTTTTTGGTTGTGATGTTTGTATCGCTGCTTTATATGCTCACTAAAAAAGAGCACCGTTCAATATTTTTACGCGCGACATTACTTTCAGGCGTAATAGCCCTCGCACTAAGTGCAATTTTTTGGTTACCTTCGATGATTGAACGAAAATACACTCTCGTTGATACAATACTCCTTAGAGAGTTGGCATCATATGCAATCCACTTTGTATATCCTCAACAGCTCTGGTTTTCTCCTTGGGGCTTCGGAGGATCTGTCCAAGGACTTGGGGATGGAATCTCTTTTCAAATTAATAAACCATATTTAGCAATATTATTGGGAACAGTTGCTGGGTGGTTTTGGTACATAAGCAAAGTAAAAGATAGGTCTATAACAAAAATTACCTCTATAACAATATTTACCGCTAGCATGATGGGCATAAGTCTTTTTCTCATGCTTCCCTATAGCGCCTTTATATGGGAACGAATTGCATATTTACAGTATCTCCAATTTCCATGGCGCTTCATGGCGTTCTTTGGACTCTTTGCAGCAATATTTTCTGGATCAGTCATCTTTCTAATTGGAGTTATACCAGGATTGTCTGAGAACATTAGATGGAGAATTCAATTTTTTATTACAGGGATGATATTCCTCCTTATTTTTGGTGTACAGACGAAATATTTTAAACCCCAGCAATATATTAATTCGACAGATGTGGAGCGCACAAGCTATCATGAGATCGCTTGGCGAATAAGTAAAAGTTCATTTGAATTTGTACCTAAAGGAGTAAGAACAAAAAAAACAATATACAATACAACAACACTCGATATTGAAGAGAAAGAAGTTGCAGAAAGAACCCATACCATTATTGCTGGAACAGCAACTGTAGATGTGGCCTCAAAACGATTCGACTATAAGCGATTTACCTCTGATGCGTCAACTCCATACTTCCTTCAGATGCATACATTTAATTTTCCAGGCTGGAAAGCATATATTGATGGTGTTGAGACAACTATTGATGATACAAACGACTTTAAATTAATTCGGGTTAATGTGCCAAAAGGCAAACATATTGTTGAAATACGCTATCACTCAACAATGGTACAAAAGATAGCGACGGGCATCTCGATAATAGCTTGGGTATATTTCTTTTCAGTTATGTACTTATCATTGAGTAAGCCTCACGGGATCAGGCAGAAGTCTGAAGACTGAGAGTTCAGATTCGTTACCGGGCTTATCATACTTCTTAATAAGTTCAATTGGCCAATCGCTAGGAAACTCTCTTCGATGAGCAAAAACGACCAATACCTCTTTATCTACCAGGTCTTTCTGGTGTTGTTCAAGCTGTGCTTTATCGAGTGGCCAGTAAGGTTGAATCCCAATCATATCCCCAGGTACTAAAAATGTATCAAGCACATCGTGACTCATACCAAAATTGCCTTCGGCAATAATAAGTACTGGCTTTTTTTGTGAAAGTTCACGAGCATACTCTACAATCTCCTTAGCACCCCATCCTGCTGGCCAACCCTCAAGATACTGTCCTCGATCGACCCTGGGGAAGGGGATCTTCGCATAATCAAACATTATTGTGTAGTTAAAGTACGCAACAGATAAGAGCACACATCCAAGCACAATATTTCTTTGGGTTGCTGTGCGAAGATGTGCAATTAGATAGGCTGCCGGAATTATCAACAAGCCACCAAGGGATAGTACGTATCGTGGGAAAAGCACTCGTGCCACAAGTGAAATAGATAACATAGCAGTCAAAAGCCATAAGGTGAAATACAGTGCTTCAGTTTTATGTTTTTTATACATAAAGAAAAGGCCGGTTAACCCCAAAGCAGCAACAAGATAGCCCGTCTCAGAAAAAATATAGTAGGGCATATTTACAATATTGTGACTAAAATAGTCGAATGGGTTCGATAGCAACTCTTGTCTGGTTAATATAAATGTCTTATTTTTTTCCTCGACAAAATGAAGGAATGGTGAAAGCCTCTGCACGTTGTAAATTAAGACAGCAAGACCTGCTACCACAATATACAAAACATAAAAACTGATAATCTCTTGAGCTTTCTGCAGAGTGATAGATTTTTTTGAGAAGTGCGCTTTTATTGCGGCAATAAAACCTTTTACAGAATGAATGGGCTCTGGGAATAGTATAAAAACAACAGCTAGTGCAGAAAGACCTACGTATAAACGTATTGATGATTTAGCAAGGAGTGCAAAGCCGCTGACAAATCCAAGTATAAGAGCGATATCAAGCCTTCTGGTACGAGCCAATACTATAGAAAGCAAAAATATCCAGAGAGTCGAAGCATTCACCGCAGCATCAACAAGTGCAATACGATCGTAAAACAAAAAGTACGGTGTGACCACGTATAAAAATCCTGCAATAAGCGCTGTAAGAGGATTAAAAAGATACCTTGCTAAGGCAATCGTCCCAAGGAGAGCGATAAAACCTGCTGATACTGCAAAAAGCCTACCTGCAAGGAGAGCGTTATATTCAAATATCTTAAGAAAAGGAATTGTTGCCCATGTCTGTAATGGCTGTCTGCCATCCGTTAGAGAAATAAATCTCCACGTCGCATCTTTCCATGCAACCTTAGCCCAACGGATATATATACCTTCGTCGGAGAATATGGGAAAACCGTCAAGTTGTACAAGTCGCGTGGAAGCATAAAGGACAAGAATCCCAAAAAGTATGAGCCACTGTGTTCGGCTAAAAAGTCTTAAACATTTCTTTGCAAGGTCAAAAATATTTATCATAGGTAATTATAAATTATAGACCTCCCACTCTCCAAAATAACATGTCGATGCTCTTTTTGCATTATTGAGTAGATCGCTTATTTCTTTAAACTCTGGTTTAGATAGATCATCCTTTGAAATAACAAGCACATCACTATTGTTATCCTTATCCAATAAGCGTCCAAGTAGCTCATCGACACGATAGTAATGGACCACCGGCTTTTGCGAGTAGTATACAAATGATGGTGATCCTCCGTACATGAATGATGAAAATGTTTGTAGCTGTGCTGCTTCAACAACATTCCTATTCTTTCGCTCCTGTTCGTTAACCATTATAAGTACCCTGTCGCCCTTAATCTCAGCAGCACAGCGTGCGACACGCAATTTCTCAGGTGTATCGACAATTGTCTCCAACAAGAATGTTTCTGGTATGAATCTGTATAAAAAGAATACGGTGATACCCACGAGTAGCATAAGTCTTACCATATCGTGTCGCACCTTCATTAAGAAGTAGGAAACGGTTAGTGAGAAAAAGGGAATTAATAGAATCAAATACCACCATAGTTTGCTTTTTGCAAAGGTTAAAAGAGCGAAGAACGGTACTGGAGAAAGTAAAATAAGATAGTATGTCCAGTCTGTGGTTTTAAGAAAGTTCGTAAGTTTTTGCAAGTAATGTGTACTTGTCTGCGTGCGGATTTTCGAGATGATATCCCACGCGATAACAAAATACGACAGGACAATAATACCTAGAGTCCACGACAACTCTTTCAGTAAAAATTCTGGGTAAAAAAGTCTACCGCCAAAATGCAATTCGATGGGTACTGTTACTCTCTTGAAAAGCTGATCTTGGATATGTGCTTTTATAAATACATCACCATATACCACATAATTAAGCACTAACCAGCTTACACCAACAAGAATAATTCCCAGATACCATGGTACTAAGCGTCTCTTATCTTTTGCGAATAAGAAAGAAAAAATATCAAAAACCATAGGATAAAAACCAGCCATCGATTTTGTCCAGGTACCAAGCGCAACCGATGCAAGTTTTCCTCTCATCGATGTACCGGCTAAAAAGTATGTTAGCCAACTTAAAGCAAGGATGCTGTCTGTATTAAGCCGAACTGCCCGATCTAGCAATACAGGTGTCAGCGCGGTTACAAAAACTGGTGAGAAAAATATCAGTTCTTGTTGCCATTCTGGCAGGTTTCTTAGAGTTGATGGAAAGAAATACGATGTTATTCTGCGCGAAAGCAAATATACGACGCCAAGCAATCCAATAGCTGCCAGTGTCATCATACTTCGTGACGCAAGTTCCTTATGATTTGGAAATAAGGTGAAGGCAATAGCGGTTAATGCACTTGTCATCGGTGGTTTATCAAGCCACGGTTCTCCATTAAACCTCGGTAAAAAATATGCGTTTCTCTCTTTAATGTCTGACGCGACCTCAGCATAAATACCCTCATCCCAATCGCTAAAGAGTGCATTCTGAAAATGAAAAACGCGCACAAATAATCCCAGTGCAATAAACCCAAAAATGATATATCTAATTTTCATGCGTATTTTCCTTGCAAATCATTTAATCTAATCTCAAAAACATCTTTTAATGTCTCAATTGAGTCTTTAATAAGACTTACATTCTTGGATTCCGCATGTCTCCATACTACTGGCACTTCCAAGATAGTATACCCTAGCTTTCGCGCAAGAAACAGGAATTCTAAGTCAAATGCTGCAGAAACTGATGAACCACTTACGTGATGGTTTTTCGCAAACACCCTCTGTTTGGCGATAATTTTTAAGGCAGCATCCTTTCTAAAGCCCTTAAACCCGCATTGGGTATCTTCGATGCCGTTCAAACCAATTATCAAATTGCGCACAAAGGTAAATCCCATTGATTGCAACTTGCGAGTAAACGGAGCTCCCTGTCTCTTTTGAGCACGAGAACCGATGACAACATCGTTTCCTTCTTCGAGCCCTTTAAAAATCTTGCTCGACTCTTCCAGTGGTGTTGCTAAATCCATATCAGAGAACATGACAAAAGGAAACTTTGCTTCTTCGATACCCTTCATAACTGCTAAAGCTTTCCCTTGATGTGGATTTTCGATAAGACGAAATTTCGAAAACAAAGAAAGGTACTTTTCCTTAATTATATTTTTTGTACTATCATCAGATCCATCATCAACAATGATGACTTCCTTAATATATTCGTTATCTTTCGTAAAATTACCAACTCTATCGAGAACTCCTTTCTGAATATTAACCTCTTCATTAAAACATGGAATTACCAACGTTGCTTGCATCTTCAATGTACTAATTTATAAACATAGACATGATCTGAAATAAAGCTGGTCTCGACAGATCGTGCCTTAAAAAACGCCACATCCCATTGTGGGTTTCCAATAGGTTCGCATCCCCTCTCGCACAGTACAATCATCTCATCTGCTGGATCAAGGGTCAAATTATTTACAGGGACCTTACCCCACGCCTCTAAAAAATATCCGTACGCACTGTACCCAAAAGAGTCTGGTATAGCAGTAAGACGATACGCATCTTTTGTAATCAAGGGAAAGATTTTTTCTGCTGTTTTCTCTGCGTGGGCAATTTGCCTATTTGGTTCTACTTTTAAAAATTGATAGTGAGTTCCCTGGGTATAGATATACAGTCCTGCCATAAGGAGTATTGCACCTGTAGCTACATATGTTGTCTTTATCATTCCTATTATTCGCATAAGAACAATGGAGACAATGAGGTAGTACAGAGGGTACAGAATGCCGAAATAGTGAGGGAACTTATTGGCAGTCATAAAAGACGTAATAACAAGAGAAAACATAAAGATTGTTAGAATAATTCTATATGAATTGTCTTTCCACAATTTATATGTATAGAGCATTCCAATAAGACATATTGCTACGACTACAACGTGAAGAGGCAATGAAAAGGCAAAAATATTCAACGACACAAAACCATCAATCACAGAACTTATAGAAGCTGCACCAGTAGAACCTGGGCTGTTAAACAACGTAATAAAATTCTTAATGTTGAGGAATTGATGTCGCAGATCAAAAAAGATAAGCGGAATGTTAACAACAATAAATGCCAAAACAGCTAAACACATATTTAGAATGAATGGTTTCGCTTTCTTCCGATGAAGATACAACTGTCCCAAGCCAACAACAAGAAATGCGAATAGTAGAGAGAACATAACATAATGCAACTGAAATGCGAATCCTGCAAACAATCCTGTGAGAATAAAAAACGGGCGAGCTTTTGTGAACACTGCCTTTACAAAAAAATAGACCGCAATGAAGCTAAACATAGGCAAAATGTTCGGATTCCAAGAAAAACGGGACAGATCGATGAGTGTTGATGAAAACGAAATAAATGTACTTGTAAGTAATGCTGTTTTCTTATCGAAAAGATCGGCAATCATCAAATATGCCATGACAATAAATAAAGATGAGAGAAGTGCTACGCCAACAACAGGACCAATGGGATTCATATGGAACATGGAAAGCCATGGCGCCATAAAATAGTAGTAGAAAGGTCCAAGATACACCTGTCCAACTGAGGAAGATGGACCGACTGCAGGAAAATGTTCAAATGCAACTATACGCTTCATAATGATTGCATCTCTTCCTTGATCACCTAAGAAAATTGCGAAGTCATCAAGTCTATATAGGCGAAGAAGCGTACCTAGCAGAAATATAATAAGCAAAATTTGGTATACTTTTTTTTGACCAATTGAACTCATGAAAATATTATACCCTACAAACGTGCGGCCCTACATACTCATTTTTCTTGTAGCATTTGTGTCAACACTTTTTCTATGGCTACCCTTTATATCTACAAGTAACTTTGATACGGTTATTCGACACTGGGATGGGCCTCTTTATATTATTCCAGCTAAGACTTTATACAACATTAACGATCCACTGATTCAAGAAAATATTCTAGGCTTAAGTGATAAATATTTTGCGGCGCACCTACCAGGATACCCTCTGACGATTCGTGCGCTCGCACCATTGGTCGGGTATCCGAGAGCAACGGTGACGGCAACGTTATTAGCTACCGTTGCGCTTTTTTGGGCATTTTATTATGTGGTCAAAAAGTTGCGATTAAGTTCTAAACCTTTGTTTTTAACCTTTGTTTTTATGTTTCTTACACCAAGGTTTTTCGTAGTGAGATCTGTAGGGTCGCCAGAGCCGCTTTTTCTAATGGCGATTATTCTCTCGGTATACTTTTTTACAACAAAAAAATATCTTTTCGCTGGCCTCCTGGGGGCTCTGGCGGTCATAACTAAAACACCTGGACTATTGTTGTTCATGGCATATCTTTTGTTTTTTATCATTGAGCGTTTACGCCATAAAAAAATACCCGCTGGGGCGTTGTGGATATTATTGATACCAGCGGGGCTATTAGGAGTATTCACCTTGTACTTTGTTCAGTACGGCGACTTCTTTGCCTACTTTAACTCAGGTGATAATTTACACCTTGCTTTTCCCCCATATCAAACATTTAATGCAGCTGATCATTGGGTTGGTACTGCCTGGCTTGAAGATATTCTCTATATTTATATGCTTTACGGTTATACAACTATCGAGCTTATGCGACGATTAGGCTTACATATTTATCGTTCAAAAAATGTGATCACTACCTACATCCAGCGTATTAAAGAACGATGGCAGATAATGTTTGGACTTGATGGCTATACGTCAGATCAGGAAAGATTCTATGCGGTTGCGGCCTGTTTCGCAATAATTTTTTACATCGCAATAGTCTCAGTAATGCACCGTGACATTTCACGATATTCATTGCCACTATTGCCTTTTGCTATCATCACATTTGAGAAGTTCCTCACGACGAAGAGATTTCAATTTCTCTTGCTCATTCTTATTCCTGCGATTTATATGTATGCATGGAATTTTATGGGAGAAAATGTCATGCCAAACAGCAACTGGACACCATTTTTATGAGGCGCGTGCCGGAATCGAACCGGCGCATAGCTGTTTTGCAGACAGCCGTGTTTCCTCTTCACCAACGCGCCGAGCCTAGACACGATCTTTTTAAGCCGCGGGCTTACCAATTATACCAATAGTTGTGCTAAAATTAGGAGATGAAAAGTATCGTTTTTTATGTCAAAAAACATAAATTTCTCATTGTCGGAGCAGTCATTATCTCTCTATTGGGCGGTTACTACTATCAAAATAAGAAAAAGACAGATGCAGCTAAGCTTGAAAAATCTGTTGAAGTTCAACGCGGTGATTTAAAGGAAACCATCATTCTTTCCGGAGAAGTTAAAGCTAAGGAAAACACCTCGCTGCATTTTCAAACATCCGGGCGACTTGCTGGACTAAACGTTCAAGAAGGCGATGTGGTAAAGAAAGGACAACTGGTTGCATATCTTGACCAACGGGATCTTAGAAAAAGACTTACCAAAGAATTGAATGACTACAAAACAACCCGCTGGGATTTTGATCAAGATATTGACGATGCAAAAGACAAAGCAATTACCACAGCAATGCAGCGTACTATAGATAAGTCACAGTTTGCACTCGATAATTCTGTCCTCGATGTTGAGATTCAAGCAATTTCTATCGAGTTCGCTAATTTATTTTCACCTATTCAAGGACTTGTTGTCTCGCGCGGGAACTTCCAGCCCGGCATGAATATTACTGCCGCCGATACTATCGTTGAAATTGTTAATCCCGACTCACTTTATTTCCAGGTAACCGCAGACCAAACCGAAGTCACCATTATTAACGAAGGTATGCAGGGAGAACTTACTCTCGATGCCTATATTGAAGAAAGTATTACAGGAACCATTTCACACATAAGTTTTAGTCCTGACTCAAATGAATCAGGGACGGTATATAGTGTCGAACTTGAATTTAATAATAGCAGCAACCAAAATCTTCGTTATCGACTTGGTATGACGGGCGATGTTGAATTTGTATTGAAAGAGAAAAAGAATGCGCTCTACCTTCCATCGGAGTATGTTAAAAGTGATGATCAAGGCTCATACGTTAACATCATGCGTAATAATAAGATAGAGAAATCATATGTTACAACGGGCCTTGAAACAGACATATCTACAGAAATTGTAAAGGGACTTAATGAAGGGGAACTTGTCTATGATTAAACTTGATCGTGTCACAAAGACTTTTCTTTTAGGCACTGATGAAATTCAAATTCTTAAAGAAGTATCTTTAGAAATTGGTTCTCAGGAGTATGTCTCTATTCTCGGACCTTCCGGATCAGGAAAATCGACCTTGATGTATATACTCGGAATGCTCGATACACCGAGTACTGGCAAATACATTATTAATGACAGAGATACGAGCACAATGTCTGATGATGAGATCTCAAAACTCCGCAACTCCTTTATAGGATTTGTTTTTCAACAATTTAATCTGATTAATAAACTTTCTGTTCTGGAAAATATTATGCTTCCCTCAGTTTACTACAATGGCGTACTCCCCTACGATGCTAAGGAAAAGGCTTGGGAACTTATGAAACGTTTTGGCATTGACCATCGTGCTCAGTCGTATCCAAATAAAATATCGGGCGGTGAACAACAGCGCGTTTCAATAGCTCGAGCTTTGATACTGGACCCTCAACTCATTCTTGCGGATGAACCGACAGGAAATCTTGATTCAAAGAACGGCGAAATCATTCTTGATCTTATTGACGAACTGCATGCAAGTGATAAAAAAACGGTCATTATTGTGACACACGAAGCAGATGTTGCAGCAAGAACAAATCGACAAATTGTAATTAGAGATGGACTAGTAGTTTCGGGTAAAGAAAAGGCCACACTCTTAAAAAAGAAATGAAATTAATGCTCTTCATCATACAGTCTGCATTGCAAGATTTTAAAAGAAATAAGATTCGCACGTCATTAACATCGCTTGGTATTCTAATAGGTGTTGCCTCTGTCGTTCTTTTATCAGCACTTGGCGTCGGACTAAAGACCTACATAAAAGGACAATTTGAAAGTTTGGGTACCAATCTTATTATCATATTTCCAGGGAAGGTGTTCGGCGATGATGGAAACTTTAGAAACAGTGAGGCTACTGGATTAGGTCAATTTTTTGACGAAAAAGATGTGCGGGCTTTGCGAAGGATTAAAACCCTCGGCGATGTGGCACCTGTTTTTACACGTACGATTAGTGCCTCTTATGGCTCCAAATCGAAGGTAGGTGATATTTTTGCAACAACGGAGAATATTTTTACATTGAGAAATCTGACCCCAGCTGCAGGAAAAGTCTTTACCTCATCAGATGTTGATAAAAGAAGCAAGGTTGTGGTAATTGGAAGAAAAATATCAGACAAACTCTTTGATGATCCTGCAACGGCAATAGGAAAAAACGTCAAAATCGATACACAAAGTTATCGCGTCATTGGCGTATTAGAGTCAAAGGGTGGAGGTGGATTGGGAGGTCCTGATTTTGATTCATACATCTATCTACCATATACTTCAGGTCTTTCATTTAATCCAAATAAACAGTTTCTATATTTTTATATAAAGGTGAATCGTGAAGAGGATATATCTGAGGCAAAACGATTAATCCAAGAGTCGTTTCTAAAACGATATGAGGAAGACGATTTTTCTGTTGTTGAACAAAAAGAAATACTTAATGCGGTAACCTCTATTTTTGGTGTGTTGAATAATCTCCTCGTTATGATTGGCGCAATCTCACTTATTGTCGGTGGTATTGGCATCATGAACATAATGTACGTCTCAGTTGTTGAGCGAACAAAGGAGATAGGTATCCGGCGAGCCATTGGTGCAACCAAGAAAGATATTCTTTTACAATTTTTGACGGAATCGGTTCTCTTGTCGCTTTTGGGAGGAATGGGTGGTGTACTTGTATCTTATGGTATTACACTCCTCATATATAAATACTTTCCCGCGCAAATTACCACAACATCTGTAGTAATAGCATTTGGTGTGTCATCATTGGTAGGCATTGGATTTGGTGTGTTTCCTGCGCGAAAGGCAGCAAATCTGTCGCCAATAGACGCTATACGTTACGAATAAGAGGAAGAAGCTTTTCTTTAAACGCATCTGCAGTATATTTCTCTGACTGGTGTCGTGCTGCGGCTGACATCTGAAGGTATTCTTTTCTGGACAGTTTTTCTAATTTATTTATTGCCTCTGAGAGACTCTCGCGTGTTAGATCCGCGAATAGAAATCCATTTTTACCGTCTTTAACAGTTTCTTTTAATCCTCCTGATGCGTACGCAATAACGGGGACACCATGACCCATTGCCTCAACAGGTGCAATACCGAATTCCTCATCAACACCAGCGTTCAAAAATGCTTTTGCACCTCTATATACATCAACAAACTCCTTATCCTTGATATGTCCAAGAAACTCTATAGTAGGACCAGCTAAGGATCGTAGGAATGCCTCATCTCTACCTGAACCAATAATTTTAAGAGGTAGTTTTAGCTTATTGGCGGTAAGGATAAGTACATCAATATTTTTTGCTCGCGCAAACCGAGAAAGAGTAATATAATATTCTGGTTTGCGCAGTTCAATATTAACCTCTTCAGGGATATACACAGGTGGATATATGACCGTAGCTTCTCTACGATAGAACTTTTCAATTCGCTTCTTTGTCTCTTCAGAATTCGCCACAAGAATGTCTGGTCGTTGACTACTTATGTAATCCCATTTTCTTAAAAAATGATTAATAATATGTGCGTACATTCTTACTGGAAAATATTTTTGCCACTCAACGGCGGTTTCGTAATAATAGAGATATCTTGGCTGATGATGTACATAAGAAATATGTTGCGTACCATCTTTAGTAATAATGCCCTTTGACATAAACCACCCTGAGGAAGAAATAACGACATCATAATCAGAAAAATCAAAGGATTCCCAGATCCATGGGGCCAAAAAACGGAGTGGTGAGTAAAGTTTTTTGAAAAAAGGTATGCGCATTGCCCACGATGTCCGAATATTCCAAGCTGCAGAGCCAGGAACTCGACGAGTTAATATCTCTTTATTGTATGCTGCGGTGTGTACGTCTGCCTCAGGAAAGATTCTCTTAATTGCAACAGCAACTCGTTCTGCTCCACCAAATTCGAGAAAGTGGTCGTGTACAATCGCTATTTTCATACGTTGATTATACTAGAAGACCGCAACCTCTTCAGGATCGTATCCTGCTATAATTCTGTAATGAACATATTTCACACAATTATTCTTGGGCTTGTCGAAGGCATTACCGAGTTTCTTCCTGTTTCATCGACTGCACACCTTATTCTGACAAGTAAATTTCTTGGATTAACGCAAAATTCATTTCTTACCACCTTTGAGGTTGTTATCCAGTCAGGAGCGATATTGGCAGTGATCTTTATTTATGGAAAAAGATTAGTTAATAACAAAAACCTCCTGAAAATGGTAGCAATTTCATTCATCCCTACCGCACTCATAGGATTTATTCTTCACGATATGATTAAAACCGTTTTCTTCCAGTCTGAGATACTCATCGTTAGCATGATTGGTCTTGTTGGAGTTCTATTTATTGTGATGGAGAAATACTTTCAAAAACATAGCGTTAAGCTTGACAGAGATGAAGCATCATTCCTTGTCCGTGACGCACTACTTATCGGACTTTTTCAAAGTTTTGCCGTTATTCCTGGAGTATCACGTGCAGGAGCAGTTATTATCTGCATGATGCTACTTCGGTACAAAAGAAAATTTGCCGCTGAGTATTCTTTTATCCTCGCGATTCCGACGATACTTGCTGCAACGGGTTTAGACCTACTTAAATTTGAAGGCGTTTTTACTTCAGCTCGCATAGTGTATTTTGGTGTTGGTTTTATCACTGCATTCATCTCAGCCCTATTTATTGTGAAATGGTTTACCTCGTATTTAGAAAGAAACAACCTCATTGTTTTTGGACTCTACCGCATTATGCTCGCACTTGGATTTTTACTGTTCCTGTAGCTCAATATTATCTTGTATAATACATACGTTGATTGGGCGTGTAGCTCAGCGGTAGTAGCACTACTCTTATAAAGTAGGGGTCAATGGTTCGAATCCATTCACGCCCACCGCTGGGTTTGTTACTGGTGAGATAGCCAAGGTGGTCACGGCGGGGGTCTGAAAAACCTCAGATGTCAGTTCGACTCTGACTCTCACCACAGATAACATTAATGAAGGTGTACGTCGTCAGGAATTCTAGGATACTCCAGGCATGTATTGTCTCCCATGTTCACCACAACTACTTCGTGAGGATCTGTAAAGAAGACGGCATGATCTGCTTGCATAACCATAACTGCACCATGTGGCGAAGATAAGTCTGGCAACTCAGCAAGAATTTTTCCGCATGTAATACACACGAGTCCAAATGCGGTATTATAATCAACACTCTCTACGTGTCCTTCAATTTTCTTGATTAGTTTACCAGAAGTCATACTGTGGCCATTATATACCACATCTGGAATATGTGAGCGTTAGTTGGTATACTATCAGTGTATTGCGGGTGTGGTTGAATGGTACAATGCTTCCTTGCCAAGGAAGAGGTCGAGGGTTCGATTCCCTTCACCCGCTCCAAACTTCATGTTTTTAAAAAAACTATCACTTATCATTGCTGCATATTTCCTTGTTGGATTATTCATGGGTTACGTTGGCATACAAATAAGCTGCCAAAATCCTCTTTATGCATGCATATCTATAAGAGAATACCTTACTGATCCTTGGATAATTCCAAATACCTTTTTGTGGCCATTTGTATTTCTTAATGGAGTATATATATTTTTAGATTAAAATGAGTACGCGTCCGCTAAAAATACATAAAGCTCTCCAGATTATACCTAAAGGAAAAGTTACAACGTATAAACTTCTTGCACAGTATGTGGGCATAGAAAACCCACGAGTTGTGGGTCACATTCTTCATAACAATAAAGACGGAGACTTATATCCATGTCATCGAGTAGTTCGATCTGATGGAAAAATTGCGACAGGTTATGCAATGGGTGGTCCAACAGAACAACGTAGAAAACTGGAAGAGGAGGGTGTTGCTTTTTTAGCAAATGGAAAAGTAAATTTTAAGACTTCGCTATATACATTTACCCTACAGACCTAACCATAGGCTTTATTTGATATAATAACCTAAACCTTGCTCGTATTGGTCGCATCAAAAAGAAAGGATCAGCATGGCAACAAGAGTAACGTTTCAAAGGCTTGTCGACATTCTCCCCACACTAAGTCTAAGGCCAGGAAAAGATCGACAATTCGTCGTGACAGACCGTACTAGGATTGGTAAAGAGGAGGCCGGGGTACTAAGCGATCTTGCCGAACGATATAGCCTCTTTGCCTTCCCTCCCCGAGAGAACAAAGTGACGATCTATCGGCCCAAGAAGCAGCCAAGCGATGGTTCTATTAGAGTCACCAGCATCAGGCTGGATTGACTCCTTCATTGCGAGCAAGGAGCAGGTGGCCGGACACAGTCCGGCCACCTCTTCTTACAGACATACTCAACTTTACTGCTATAGGTTATATTGGTATAATTAATGATTCACGAGCTCGTTCTCAACAACGACACAACAAAGAAGGGAAGGAAAGCATTAAAACAAGTCCCAGATCAATTGTTGCTCGTATTGACAGACTTGAACCCGACAACTTATACTCGACGAATCGTTCGACTTCAAGTTCAGTCGCGGCAACAGCGCCAATCTGATGCAGCTGCTTGCTGCGCGGGATCGGGAGGGCTGCCAAGTCACTGACTTGGGCTCTGATCTCGGACATCGTGTGACGAGGGTCCGAAGCTCGAGGCCCACGGCCGAGTAGCAGAGCTACGACGGCCGCATCGCACCCCGCTCCGACAACAGTCGGGGCGGGGTGCTTCATACATATAATTCTTCTTGCCTAACACAGACTCACCCGTTATACTGTGCGAAATGAAGATTAAATACTACGGCCCACTCCTTATCGCTTTCGCCGCATTCCTATGGAGCCTCGATGGGTTACTTCGCGTGAGTCTTTACTCCCTCCCACCGGCAACTATAGTTTTTTGGGAACACGTTCTTGCAGCATTCTTCCTTGCACCATTTATGATCTCGCGCCAGAAAGAAATAAGGCAGCTCACAAAAAAAGAATGGGTAGCTATTCTTTTGGTCAGTCTGTTTTCTGGAGCTCTTGGAACTACCTTATACACAGCTGCGTTAGGTAAAGTGAACTATATTCAATTTTCTGTTGTGCCGCTTCTACAACAACTCCAACCTATTTGGGCAATAACAACAGCTACCATTATTCTCAAGGAAAAACTTAACAAGCAGTTTCTCCTTTGGGCGGGTCTCGCAATCGTAGCATCGTACTTTGTGACCTTTAAAGATTTGACGGTAAATTTCACAACGGGTCAGGGCACTATTATTGCGGCAGCACTTGCATTATCAGCAGGAATAGTCTGGGCTGTCTCAACATCGTTCTCCAAGATAGTACTTAAGAGAACTTCGTTCTGGACTGCAACATTTTTACGCTATTCTTTAGCCCCTATTTTTGCGCTTACGTTTATATTCGCCCTTGGCCAGCAAAATACAATATGGGTTGTTACATCAAGTCAATGGGTAAAGCTTTTAGCGATTACTTTTTCAACAGGCGGTGTTGCCCTTTTAATTTATTACATAGGGCTTAAACAGACTCCTGCCCGCGTCAGCGCGATTGCTGAACTCACATGGCCGGTAAGCGCTATCGTTATTGACTATGTGCATTTCAAGAACGTTCTATCAATAACACAAATTCTTGGTGCGGTTGTTTTGATATTTGCAATGACAAAGGTTGCACGATTCAACAAATAATATGTGGCTCGAAGGACATGTGCTTCATGGTGACCAAACAGGTCGCACCATCGGCTTCCCCACAATAAATCTACAAACTTCGATTATAGAAAAAAATATGCCTCACTTAGAAAAGGGTGTGCATGCTGCTCGAGTTAAGATTCATAATAAAGAATACAGTGGAGCACTTTATTTTGGTCCGCGTGTGGTAAAGAATGAGTCGAACAATGTCTTGGAAATTTTTGTGTTAGATTTTGATCAAGAAGTGTATGGTGAGAAAATTAAGTTTGAGATTGTACAATTTGTACGACCAATCATGAATTTTGATTCGCTTGAAGAGTTAAAGACACAAATAAGAAATGATATTCGATCTATCGAACAGCTCCTCTCGTAGTTCAGACACGATCCTGAACAAGACCAGGTCTTCTCTTGAAAAGTAAACATTCGTTCACTAGAATAGAAACATGATTACACATATTGATGGTGACGCATTTTTTGCTTCTGTATATCAGGCGACACATCCAGAGACGAAAGGAAAGCCGGTCGCCATAGGTGCAGAGCGTGCTATCGCAACAGCCGTCTCATACGAAGCAAAAGCGCGCGGCGTAAAACGAGGCATGCTCGTAAGCGAAATAAGAAAAATCTGTCCAGACTGTATTATTGCATCCTCGAACTATTATGTTTATGAAACATTCTGTCGAAAAATGATTGCTATCGTAGACCGCTATAGTCCCACAGTAGAGCGCTATTCAATAGACGAAGTTTTTGCAGAAATAGACGATCAAAAAGCTGCGTTTTTAATGAAAGAAGAAATTGAACAATCTCTCAATATTACCGTTTCTGTCGGAATGGCCACATCAAAATGCCTTGCAAAAATTGGCTCGAATTTTAATAAACCATCTGGATTTGTCGTCATATTGCCGGAGACACGCGAGGCTTTTTTATATAAGACACAGATAGGTAATGTGTGGGGTATTGGTAGTCGCCTTAGCAAAAAAATGGCCTTATTAGGTATAAAGACCGCTTTGGATTTTGTGCAAAAACCTGCGCATACTATCAAAGGATATTTTAATAAAAGTGTTCTTGAAATTTGGCAAGAACTACAAGGTGTATCCATATACAAACTCAATACGAGTACAAAAACCACCTACAAGTCCATTCAGAAAACACAGACATATACGCCTGCCACAAATAATAAGGCAGTTCTTTTAGCCCGCCTTCTCGACCATATCGAGAAGGCGTTTATTAAAGCTCGCCGATATAATTACCGTGTGGGGGCACTGCATATATTTCTCAAAACACAAAAGTTCACCTACCATTCAACAGAGATTAAACTTCCTGAAAAAATTATGTTTCCATTTCTTATTCGCCCGCTCATACACGCAGCATTTGATCGCATATTTAAACCCCAAACACTGTATCGCGCAAGCGGCTGTACGATTTCTGAATTTCAGAATGCTGAAACATTCCAAGAAACGCTTTTTTCACCGAATGGGGAATATGAGGAAAGGTTGAAAAAATTTTATCCACTCATCGATCAACGAAAAATTTCGTTTGGGTCAAGCCTTTATCGTAAAGAAAACGTTAGCAAAATTATGTTCCAATACCAAACGATTACTTCTTAAGACAATATCTATCGTTACCATCTTTGACAATAAAGCCTTCATCAATCAACTGCGCAAGAGCATCATAGCGATGTGCAACATCGTAGTGTTTGAGGCCTTTACTTATTGCATCCTTGTTGAGCAGTGCATGTTGTAAAAATAATTTTAACAACGCTCCTCTCACCTCTCGCACAGAGCCCTTAAACTTGCTTTGTTTTCTATAACTTTTACTTCTCTGCGAGATATTGCCGTGTTCTTTTTTGAGATATGTACCATAATCCATAAGTGACAAGTACCACTTTCTTGGATCAACACCACTTAGTAAAATCTTATCCTGAAGCTCCAAAATTTTGTCATCGTGAACTGCCTCCCTATCATCAGTAAACAAATGGTAAATATAAACTGTGCGAATATTTGTTTCTATATAATTTTCAGTTTTTCCAAATCCATACACACAAATCGCAGCAGCGGTATTGCGGCCAATACCTGGAAGTGAAGTAAGATTCTCAATGTTACCCGGGAGCTTTCCATCAAAGTCATTCATTATTTTTTGAGCAGATTCATGGAGCCACTTAGCACGACGATTATATCCAAGACCACTCCACATATGAATAACTTCGGAAAGTGGCGCCATTGCAAGATCTTTAACGAGGGGATATTTATCAATAAATTTTTCATAATATCCAACCACTCTTTCTACCTGTGTTTGTTGGAGCATGACTTCTGAAAGCAAGATATGAAATGGGTCACGTGTTTCTCTCCAAGGCATAGTGCGATATAGCTTCGATCCTTCTTTTAATACGATATCTCGGAATTTAATAAGTTGCATATTTATTCCACTGCATGTTTGACACGCCTCGATAAGTGATGAACAAGATAGTGTCGCTCAATGTACTCGACTATGTTCATGTCTCAAGGATTATAGTATGACCCCTAAGACTATCAGAACAAGGGCAGCGCCAACACCAAGTAGTAAATAAGTATTTATGTGTATACCGCCCGTCTGGGGAAGTGTGGGCTTTGGTGTGTTTGTAGGATTCTGTACAAGTGACTGGGTCGGCCTCGGTGTAGAGGTAGGTCGTGGTGTCGCAGTTGGAATCGGTGTATTTGTTGGTTTCGGCGTATTTGTAGGAGCGGGTGTGTTTGACGGCGCTATCGTACTCGTAGGAGCAGGCGTAGAGGTAGGTCGTGGTGTCGCAGTTGGAATCGGTGTGTTAGTTGGTTTCGGCGTATTTGTAGGTTTAGGTGCTATGCTACTTGTCGGTATGATTGATATTGCTCGTGTTGGTGACGGCGTAGGAGACACTGATGGTGTCACCGATGGCACCTCGGGAGGTGTTGCGGTAGGTGTTAAAGAAGGTGTAAGCGTCGGCGATTGGGTACCTGTACAAACGTTTTCGTTTGTATCAATCTTCTCTGGGCAAGAGACATGGCCTGCATCATATACTACTGCAACTGTGCAACTGTATTTTTTATCTTTTTCTGGGGTAAATAGTGCTTTTAGCGTACCAACACGCTTATGTGGAAGCTCACGCCAGGTTGCTCCATCAAATTCACGAATAGTAACAACATACCCCTTTGCCCCAGTAATACCATCCCATTCACAATATGCCCCATCAATAGGACATGATGGTCCTGCTGCTTTTTCTCGTATATCTTGTACTCTACCAATCAAGACATAGCCAGTAATAATACCGACAACAATAATCAATAACGATAAAATCGTTGCAATCTTCTTCCTGTCCGATTGTCTAGGTGATGCAATTGCTTTATACATATCTATTGGTCACAATTTGGACAACTTATTCGCACATTTAGTTTTTCTTCAAGTGGACATAGCGGTGGTTCAATCACAGGGCCTGTTGGTGTGCTTGTTGGCGTACTTGTAGGAGTGAGTGTTTGGCGTGGGGTTGGTGACGGTGTTCCGGATGGTCCAATCGGCTCAATAGTACACGAGGCACTTATTCTTTTTCTACATACTAATTCATTTTTCCTTGAAGATGGTATGTTTAAAGGATTCGTGTGTCCAGGATCACAATCAAGACTTATATCATATACTCCACCATCAACATACTTAAATGTGACAATTTCATTATTTTTTAGACCACATACTTTATTATCTCTGTTGTTGTTTTGACTATCAGTAACATCTTGAGCAAACTCATCGTCAAAGTAAATGCATGCACCATCTCGCTGTAACTCCATTTTAACCTGCAATTCTTCACCAATTGCCAAACATCGATCGCCATTCAATATTTCAAAATTACACTTGTTCTGAGCACACGAAAGTACATCGCTACTCCCCGGTACAGGTAACACAAGCGGCTTTGTACAAGCTGGACAACAAACTTGTGCCTGGCAGTCACCACACACTACCGGATTCGGCGTAAGTTCAGGAGTTAATGTTGGATTGTGTCCAATAACCATTCCTACATATGTGCGACATGCCTGCCCATGGGCTTGATGCAGCCTTATGCCTGTAGGTGCCGGTAGAGGACCATTATAATTTAACCAATTTCCTTGACAATCAAATCGAGCATTTATTGATTTCTCCGTACTACTGTCGCGAAACACTATTTCATCGCATACAAAACAGCTATCGGGAGGCCCATTATATCTTGGATTGATAATAATCATGCCTGGACCATCTTCTCGTGGATCAACAAACGATTCTGTTCTATCAGAACAATCCAATCCGCCCGAAATATCGCATGCACATTGTCCTGGACCACACGAAAGCTGTTGTGCAGTAGAGCCACAAACCTGTGATAAACCAGAATTTTTATCAACAGGTTCAAATCGACATTCATAGCGCGATTCCATGTCATCGACAGGAAAGGTGAATGCTGAATCTTGACTTGAATTAATTATCAATTCACCTATTGGCGTTGATGTGCCATTTTTATAAGCAGTAAGTTTCCATTTACCAAAGTCGTTTTGGTTCATTTTGCTCGTATCTATGCTGCATGAACCTGAACGACATGCTTGCCCGCTAAAAGCTGCCTCATTGCGTGAGGTCATACTTCTGCCCGCGAGCACAGCAATAGCAACGACAATAAAGAGTATCGTCAAACTTATGTAACGAAATGTTTTTGATGCAATTATTACATTCATTGTGTCGGTGATAATGAACAATCAGTGCAATTTGGTAACTTCAGTGTTATCTGTGGTATTGGGCAAGCTGCAGGTGTTGGCGTAGGACTCGAGGTCACCGAAGGAGTTACTCCACCACCCTCACATCCAATTGTCAATCGCTTAACACAATAGAACTCGTTAGGTACATTTCCTACATTAGGATCACAATTTAACTTAATCTCATAAATACCCGCATCATTATATGTATGACTTACTAGACCTGTTTTTCCCGTTAATTGTTTCCAAATATTTCCAAGCGTATCATCGTCGAACGTCATCTTTGGTCCACTTACAGAACTTTGATAAGAGATATTTAGGGGTTCACCCAAATTAACACATGTATTTGAGTTTTCCTCAATATCCCTTCCACCTTGTTGTAATGAAAAATTACATAATCGTGCATTACATTCACTACCGGTTACTGTCACTGTCTTTTCTGCGCCAGTTTCAAGCCGCTCAATATACTGTCCCGAATAACTAATTTCCTCTAGACCGCATCGGCCAATATCAGCGCATGAAAAGATTTGCTCAGCAATACACGCGAGAAGGGGATTACCATTACTATTAAATGGTATAGCTTTATACGCACGATCTCCAGTTCCTTCAGCCTGATGCATTCGAATTGTTGGAACAGGATTTTGTGCACAAGAGTACTTTGAAATAAAATTGTCGTATGCGGGTTCGTTTGGCGATTCTGCAAATACCCTTACCTCTTTGCAATTTTGCGTATCATCAGCGCACTGTGGGGGCGGTGTCGCACCACGCCATACTGCTTTGAAATATTTTGCAGGATCATTTGGACGGCTTTGTGCGGGCTCAAACAACAACGATCCCCAATCTTTACAACTACAGTTAGAACACGTATATTCTGCATCAACACTCTTACTGCATTGTTGCTCTGGATAGGGAGTTCCTTCAGCATTAAGAACTTCAATCTCACATTTGTATTGTGTATTTTGCTGTGCTTGTGCAATAGCAAGCGTTGGTTGATTTATCTGGCCTGTAATAACAGGTGTTCCACCCGCCAAGATTTTTAGTCTAAATCGAGCATTATCTGGTAGGTCGTTTGGATCAACACTACAGACTGCCTGCTGTAATCGACAAGCACCCCCCGCTTCAATAGTTGGTTGTGGAGATTGAGCAAGATTCTGAAGAGTAATCGTTGAGCGTGATGCAAAGAAACCAGCTATTATGCCGATAACAAGCACAGAAAATACGATCATTCTTGTCGGGATATTATCTTTTAGGTTCAGTACGTTCATATGTTTCCTAGATTATTAAGGTGTAGGCGTTATGCCACACTCGCCATCACATCGTATCTCAAATGATAGATTAATTGGTGCTTCTACTGGACATGCAGGAATTGATGGCGTTGGTGTGCGCGAAGGTGTCGGTGTTCTTGTTGGGGAAGGTGTTGGCGTTTTTGTCGGCGTAGGTGTAGGACTCACATTTTCACACCCCATTTTTAGTATTTTGCGACATATCAAGCCTGTTTCGGTACAGGTCACTGTAATTTTAAATGACCCATAATCAAAATATCTGTGTCGAGGATTCTCACGCAAATTATATATGCGATCGTCTCCTCTATCTATATCGTCGCCAAACGATATTTGCCAGTTCCCACCCCCAGAAGTATCTTGCACATCAAGATTCACAAACTTACTTGGATCTGCACACGCACCTCCCAGTAACTCATTATTATTCAAGCTACCGTCATTCGCTGTTACATTAAAATCGCACCCTTCATTACATTCATTTGGCCGGCTCTCAGGAGCAGGAAACAACCCGCACGAACCCTCACCAGTTGGACATGAGTATGTCAATTTTTTTCGGCATGCAGTATCTTGTATCTCATTGCCATTAGCATCAAATGCGATAAATTCGTATTCTCTAGCTTGATTTCCTCTTGTTTGATGGAGCATAAACGTTGGATGTGGATTTGTACATGAATACGGTGATGGTGGAACAATTTCAATTGGTGGTCGATTGCTGACCAGTACATTATTCTCATGGTTCTGTTCTGAGAATATTCTGACAGTCGTACAAGACTGACCAATATCAGTACATTGAGCAGGTGTTGGCTCGGCAGGATTCCAAATTGTTTGAACAAAAACTCTTCCAAGGCGATCTTGTGAAGCTATCTCCTTTACCTCTAATTCTCCAAATAAATGACATGCACAGTTTTCGCATAACAAACTTCCTGGCTTCGGATTTCCACGGCAGGCATCAGTTTCTGTTGGATTATATAATTGTCCATCCCTATATAGACGAATATCACATGAGTAGGTGTCGGTGCCAAAATTGTAAGTAGGTTCAAATTTTATTGCAGTGCCTGGAGCTCCGCTATTTACGATTTCAAGCCCAGATCCATCTTTGATCACATATGTCCAAGACCAGTTCCAGTTTGGATCAGCTAAAAGATCTTCTCTTGCCCGTGCGTCCATAGTGCAAATGCCCTTCGGTTCACTGCAGGAGGGTCCACTTAGAACTTCCGCTGCTTTATTAGGCTTGTTTACTGGTGTACTTACAATAAAGTATCCTGCAATAATACCGCTAAAAACAATGAACAGTGAAATAATTGTTGCTGGACTGAATGATTTAATAAAATTTCTTTTATAACTTTGAGACTGAAGGATTTCTTCGGGTATTGGTGAATAATTTGTACTATTCATTATTTATTTTTGATTAGGGCGTTGGTTTAACGCAATCTTTACAATCTAAACTAAAGTTTATATCAATCGGTGTTAAAAGTGGGCATGAGTTTGGCACGCGACCAGTCACAGTAGGTGTTCCGCTTACGTTTGGTGTGGGTGTTGGGGTTACTTGAGGTGTCATTGTGGGTGACAACGAAGGTTGATCACCACAGGTTGCACATATGACAGGTACATACTTTGTGCAAGTCAAAACTTCATCTCCCTTCTTACATCGTAATGTAAGTTCATAAATGCCTCCTCTGTCATAATGGGTCCCGATTGAAACGCGCTCACCAGGAGGGATTGGTTCAAAGTTCTCGCCAAAACGACCCCACTTAAATTCAAAATCATCCCAGCTCCCTCTCGTTGCATCTGTAAGCGACCTAACAACTGTCTGTCCTATTCCTAAAACCAATTGCCCATCACAAGTTGGACAATTTGATGACTGCTCAACAACAAGTTCAAACTGGCAATCTTCCTCTGCACATAGGTTGGGATTTTCAGTGTTCATCTGTCGTACCACCTTACATGCATCTTCCGGTTCAACCTGACAACATACTTCTCGTGAACATCCTTCGGCATCAGGACTTTCTACACATTTATGCGGTACTTCACTATTTATATCATCCCTCAGTTTATTAAACGTATATCTTACGCACCTGTTTGCCAGATCGCCACCCTCACCAATCCATGCATTTTCTTCGCAGGCAATATCAAATGTTCTTCCGTCATCTCTTGTAACCCTTACGTTTTGACAAGCTCCATAACACGCATTAGGCAATGGCTGAGGTTGGGGGATAATCGGGACATACCTTATTGCACCATTATTGAGCATGGTTTTTAGTTCGTCGGGTTCAACACATTTACATTCGTCACACTGTTGAGGAGCGATTGGACAAGCAGCAAGATCAGCGAAATTGCCACGATAGGTTTCCTCACATAATGAGGATTTTTTTTGTACTTTTATTTGACACTGTAATCTCGTTGTTGCTATGTCATTAGATGATTGGAACATGCTAGTAATCGGCACGCGTACCCTAAAGCTACTCGCCCCATTTAGCTGCGATTTGCTTATCTGGTTTGTCGTACCGTTCACCGTCACACAACCCCCTGTAAAACTCTGAGGGTTGTTATTGTCTTGCACACACACTTCAAACTGATAGTCTGCCGGATCAACCTCATCTGGAACCCCCACAATACAATCAACATCAATATTTCTACATGTGGGACCAGAAGTCTGTGCCTGATTTTGAAAAATGACGCGTCTACCTAATTGAAAAGAAGCAACAAGAACAACTATGAGAATAATCGCCATGACGCCTATACTCATAATTTTATGTTGTGATAATTTGCTGTACATACTATCTATAAACTACTACACAACACACAACCAATAACCTCTGTTGTAACAGTAAATGCAGGCAATACACATGACTGTGAATCTCCTCCTCCACCACCACTCGTTGGAGTTGCTGTGGGTCTTGGCGTATCTTGGGGTGCTGTTGTTGGTGTTAGTGTTGGATCTGATTGTGGTATCGTACTTGGTATCTGATCGTCTTTTATTGGCGTTGGTGTGAGTGACGGCGCCACTGTCAACGTAGGCGTAGGAGAGGCAAGTACCGGAGATTCTGTAACCGTTGCTTCTGGTGTTGGAACAATAATGGTAGGTTCTGTTGTCGGTACAACCTCTCTACGAAGGCAGCATAATGCTCTACTCTGTCCAGGCACAGGTGTTGGTCCTTCGTTAGGTCCCGTGCCTGCTAGATTATCACTAAAGGATGGACTCTCAGGAGGGTTTATTGAGCTATTTATTATTATTGGAATTGCCTCACCATCACAAGCACTTCCTTCAGGAAGCACCTCACCACCTTCGGTTTGGCAGCTTTGGTAATCAAAAGTTTGTGCAGGAACTTGATATGTTTGTTGGAGTCTAATATTATAGAGTACTACTAAAAATGCAGTAGTCAAAAAGAAAACGCTTGCTACGGTAAGAACACCTTTTGGTTGTAAACCAAACATATAAATTTATTATATACCTTTAACTACAGGTAAAAAATGAATTGATGAACATGCAGATACCTTATCATGGATCATCACAGTTCTTTACAGCAGAATAGTTAAACGTTATAGGCAGAAATACTCAACCTATTTAGTCTTACAGCAATCCACTGGCATACCATTAGGTCTTTTTCCAATACATATGCCATCCTCAACTCTCCCAAAATCACTACATTTGAGGTCATAAACACATATCCCTCCTTGTGCTTGACATTCATCTGGACTCATTTCAGACGCGTCACTTTTTACTAACGTTGGTGCTGGTACTGAAGTTGCTGTTTGTTCTGGAAGATTTGGATCGGTTACTTTTTCATCTTCGGATTCCTCAGTTGGGATAGTGTCTGAAATATTGGGTATGTTTTTTGAATCATTATTTATCAACTTTACACCAACCATATAGGCTCCGACTACGACCACTGCAAGTAAAAAGATGGTTGCTATTAATTTTGATGTACTCATATTTGAATTAGTTTTGAACGTTAAATAGTAATGCTATACCCGATGCCCCCACTAGATCGTTTGATCCCTCAAGATTAATAAATAGGAATTTGTGTATTCCGTTACTGAGTGTGGTTGTATTCAAGTTGAAAGTACCCTTGAAATCATTTGGTATATCCATCATAAGCGTCCCAGATATGTGACCACCTGGAGTAACGTGCTGATTAGGATCAGCGAAAACCATACTTCTACTAAAGCTTCCACATCCACCATTAAATTCGAGCTGGATAGGTACCGTGCCTCTTACAGTAGGAATTGCTTCGCCACTACTAAATAGCTGATCATAGTTACTTATAATAGTTCGATGATACGTTCCACAGTTCTCATCTCTTGCTATCATTTGACAATTAGGTCGATAACCAGCCTTTGTTTGAAAGTTGTTTGACAAGTACCATCTGTGATTACCTGCTGCTGGAGAGTTGGGACTATTTGGCGTAAAACGCAACTCAGTTGAAGTTCTAAAATCACTAGCTCTTAGCGTAAATACACACTTATCATTATTTTTACACTCTCTACCCTCTCCATTCACACCCGTACCTGATTGACAAGGTGGTAAGTTTATGGCGTGTTGTTGATATGTACTTCCTTGGTTTTGAACTCTACACATATTAATTGTTGAATTATCGTTATATCGAACAAGTGTTGCAGGCATTTGAATATCATTGTTCAGCGCAACCTTTCCTCCACATGTATTTGGAAAGTTATATTCGAAGTGCCAATGTGAAAGTTTGTGAAAATTACTTCCATACACAAAATCTCGTGTCGACATTCCTCCAAGATCCGAGACATGAGCACTCCAACCTTGACCTGAATATGGAATAAAGCCCTGAGGAGCGTTAGGATAAATTCCACCAGGATACTGACCTGGAATTGGGGTTGGTAAAGGTGCTGAAGTCGCGACAATTGTAGTAGGATGAGGAACACTTGTTGTATGTGGAGTCGTAGGCTGAGGGATATTTGTTGCGCGCGGAACACTAGTTGGCTGTGGTGCACTTGTGGGTTGCGGCGCACTTGTTGGCACACCTGAACCAGCAGCCGTAATGCGGAACTTATCTATATATGCATTTGCCTCACGCCCATGAAAATGCAATTCGTGTGTCCCTTGCGTAAGCGAAAAGACAACTGGATTTACACTAGGATTTTCAGCACTTCCCGAACCGCGATGATTAACATTCTGCCAATTACATGTTGATGAGGAGCCAGTTGGGGTTAGTATCCAAGACTCACTATTACCAGATGGATGTCTATCAAACTGGATATAAAAGGAATTGTTGTCAATAGTAGCTGCACACACAAGTCCCTGAACAATATAATTGCCTGTTTGAGGAATAGTGACGGAATAATGTACCTCTCCGTTATTAGCTATGCCGCCAGTATTTGATACTGCTTGAAAAACGCGTCCATCTTGCACTTGGAATGGAACAGTAATTTGTCCACTTTCTGCCTCAAATTCGAGACCTGAGACCTGTGGAGTTGTTGGTTGTGGTGCAGGAACACCGTTCGTGAGTTGTAACGTTATCGCTGCTACAACTGCATTAAAGTCAGGTAGAGTGATTTTTCCATCACCATTAAAATCACATCTCGTATTAGCGGTAACATTTTGATTAAATGTGCGTACAACCTCAGCAAAATCGATGAGCGATGCACGATTATCACTGTTACAATCGCCTTGTGATCTTCCTGGTGGCGATGATGGTGGTTGACCACCGCCAGAACTTATATTCAACTGTAGCGGAAGCATGCCAGAAAAATTTGTTCTATTAACCTCTCCACTCAGATACTCTGAAGCTGTTACCATTGGCTCTGATGTGCCATTATTTTTTACTTTAATTTCTGTTGTGCCCTGTCCAATTACTTCAAAGACTGCATTTGCAACAGTTGCCCTACCTTGAAGTGATGATCCTCGTGCTGCACCAAATGCAGCTGACATTGAATTTGACCCAACGGTAGGATCCTCAAGTACCTCCGTGAGTGCTCCGGCGTTAGTTAGACTAATAGGACGAACTTTCGTAGGATCAAACTCCAAAGTAAAATCAATGCCACTGACGTGAAGTTGAGAGTCAAGAATAAGATTTACTGTTATCTGATTACCTGGAGATACTGTAGTGGACCCTGTATGAAGAATTACATCGACCCGATCTGGCGTTTCCGCAGCACTACTCCTTGGATCCTGCTTTTCGTTCACATTGAGCAATCCTACGACAAGTGCCGTAACCATCACGAAAATGCCTAATACAGGTAGCGCTTTTTTTCCCATCATATAAATTGTCCCGTTGAATGAAGGGTACAATAAAAAAACTTTTGTGTCAATGTAATTTTTCAGTTATTTTATGTCCAACAATATTTGCCCTACTTCAACAGGAAGATAGTCTCTATATGTTAAGGCTGTAATCTTTGTATTTTCTGATGATCGTATTGTTGCTACACCCTTGCTCTTTGCCTGGATAGTTAAGTTTACCAATGGCTTAGACGGATCAAGTAGCTGCGAGGGGGTCCCGCCAAGAATAATTTTTAATGATCCATTATTTATTTGTGCAGCCGAAAGGGTTGTTGGCAAAGCACCACCACTGACTGCTTGCTGTAGCACAATATTTTCTGGAAATGTAAGATGTAATTCCACAGTAGTAATTTTTTTGTTTCCTGGATTTACCATCACTGGAACAATAATGGAATCACCAGTCCTTACTTCATTTGAATAGTTAAAATAAACGCTTACGTTATCATTCATTACAACCGGAGTTGGAGATATCACCTGTTGACTTTTTTCATTTCCTCGATCTAATATCTTTCTCCATAGGCTGTTTTGTTGCTTATTTTCAATAGGACTTACACTTGGTGAAAAGCCTGTATTGGTTTCAATTGGTACACCTATTTGATTTTGTAAAGTTGTTGATTTTTTCTCTAGATAACTTCTGAGAAAAGCAATCATGAGAATGACAAATAGCAATAAAAACAAGAGCAAAAGGAGTATTAATAATGTTTTTTTGCGTTTTTCTTGATCTGAATTTCCCTCAGATGCAGCCATTGATGCATTCGGATCAGGTTGTGCGTTATAGTCCATATTAAGAATCACAAATTTATAAGCTATTGAGCTCTACATACCCCATACTGTGCATGCACAAGATTCCAGTCAATAAGATTGACAATACTATCTCCATTTAGATCGCCAATATTCGTTTGTCGCCCATAGTTGGCATGAACAGCATTATATTCAACAAGATTACAGCATCCATCATTATTTATATCACAAAGAAGCGGAGCAGAGGTGGGTTGTGGTGATGTTGGTTGGGGTGCACCACCACCAACATCTGCCAGGTAGCCGTCTGGACAATTGTTTAGCTGTAGGTCAGACCAATCGTAAATTCTATAGTCTGCGCCGGGATCATTATGAATGGCAAGAAAACCATTGGGATATCCTGGGACCGATGCTGAGGTGACATCAAGACTATCTGTCCCAGATGATCCTTGCGCGGTAAACGTCCTAACCAGAGTGTTGGTTTGAAGATCAAAAACTTTAAAGTTACTTGCTCCCTGATTTGAGGAAACGAGATATCCATTGCCATTCCCACATTGATATATTGCTGCACCCTCATAATCAGGAGTTAATCCGTTACCTTGAATTACAGAAAGTCTCGTCTTTGGAGTAAGTGATGCATCAGCATAATATATGTGTGTTTGTGCCGGATTTTCCTCATTAACGTATATCTTTTTTGATGCGGTGTTAACCACAAATCCTTCAGCAACGTTTATACCAACATCAGTATTAAGATTACGCATAAAGGTACTTGTCACAACACCCTGGGCACCAGATATTTTCCAGTGTTTAATTGGAGCAGAGCTCTTTGATTTATCAAAACACTCCAAATCTGTTGTGGATGGATTACGCCAACATGCCCACCCATAACTATCGGAAGATATTGAGGTTCCTGATGATGTAGGACCAGCAAGTTGAGTTACTACATTGTTAATTGTCCAATCATGATTAATTTTCCAAACGCCAATTTTTCCCAATCCTCTCAGGTTTGCTACAAACACATCTGTATTCTGACCTCCAAAGTTAAAGTTGTATACTACAGATCCATTATTTAAACTTGTGGTGAGCGGTTCTGTGTCAACTCTATTTCCTTGCAAATCCCATATACAGAATCCAGCATCTTTATCGGTGCCAAAGATTAGTGACTTTGCTTTGTTTGTCGGATGGATCCAGATAGCGGTATCATCGGCATTCGCATTACATTTGAGTGGACCAAGCTTAGGTTGGATAGTTAATGATTGTGCAAAAGTCGAAGGTGAAGATACGAAAATCAGTAAGAATAGAACAATGTATGCTGATGCGGATACAATTACATGCCTCATTACTCCTCGGGGTCAGCTGTCACTTCGATAAGTCCAAACTGCGCTATAAATACTGCATAGTCATGTATCGATACTCTTCCATCACGGTTACAATCAATTATTGAGTTTCTCGTTTGATCATTCCAGATTTCAAGAGCAAGATTGAGGTCGAGTTGGTCAACAATATTATCTCTCTGATTACCTGGTCCTGTAATATTCATGCAGAGTGGTGGATGAATGACACATCTATTGGCCTCACACTTTCCTACTGGACAAGGGGAGGTTATGCACGATACCGCACATTGACTGTCTGATGTGCATTGCGCACCTGATGTTGGCAAGACAGAGGTTGGTTGTGGTACACCGGTCGTTGGCTGAGGAGCACTCGTTGGTTGTGGCACTGAAGTAGGCTGTGAAACACTTGTTGGCTGAGGTATATATGTAGGAATCGATCCACCTGTGGTGGCCCCAACACTGATCGATCCTCCTGTACAACTTCCGACTGCAGAGATGGAACCATCTCCATTTACAATAGCCAAATCCATCTCATCCCCACAGGATATGGCTGACATTCCATTTGCGATAGCGTTGAATGTCAAAGTACCGGCAATAAAGTCGCCAGTTACACCTCTTAAAGATGGGTCTGTTGTGGGATCGCTTGGAGGATTTGCACCCAAGGTAATACATGCCTTTCCTCCACTAAGTACTGCGGACTCAATGACGACAGGCAAATGCTCGCTAGGATTAAATGATACTGGTTGTACAACTGAGGGATTATAGTTTATACAAAACTCACCAGCCGCAATTCGCTGTTGAGTACTAATACGTACATCAACCGTTGTGGTTTGACCGTTTGAAAGAATCGGATTTATAACATCAAGCGAAACCGCTGCTGGATTCTGGATAACTGTTCTTCCGACCCAAAAAGTTCTATTCGATAGCTCTCCAACGTTACTTTCGGTATGGGAGATGTCGTACGCCTCGGTATTAACATACTGCAACACACTTGCTCCCACCTGTACACCTCTGAGGCGAAGCTCTGCAAAGCGCTGTCTTCCAGATAATGGAGATGCTGAGCCTACTTGGATACACGCAGTGTTCCCGTTAATAGTTCCAGGAAGAAGCTGTGTCGAGAACACACCTGTTGAATTCAACGATACAATTTGGAGATTGCTATTTACTTCTATACATGTACCAATAGCTGACATTCCTTGACCATCAGCATAAAGATCTACAGAAAATTCTTGGTTTTGATCAATTTGTAGAACACTTGTATCGAATGAAAGATCTATTGCTGATCCAGATGCCTGACTTCTAAGGTCTTGTTGTTCGTTTAACTTACCAATAAGAAGAATCAAAAGCGCGATCAAGCCTAGAAAAAAAGCTATCTGAACGACCGGTTTTGTATTACGGAATTTATTCAAAATATTCATATTGTGCGTACTTCTACAGGGTACAAGAACAGACAATAGTTTGTCAAATTATTCTTTACTACATGCATAATTTTGTAGCAATATACCATAGTCATATATATTCACGATACAATTATTATCAATATCTCCAGGAGTCTCACAGGTAGTCTGACCAAAATTTGCCTTAATTATTTCAACATCTGCAAAATCTACAGATCCGTCACCATTAACATCACCATCACACGACTTACTCTCAGGATTTGTTGACGGCACAAGAGGCGGCTCGGTGGTTGGTTCAAGTATTACTTCCGTTGGCAATAATGTGGGTTCAACTGTGGGTTCAGTTGTCGGTACAGACGTAGGTTCAGATGTAAGCCCAGGAGTTGCTGTTGAAGATAATTCTAATGTTGGATCTACAACAATCTCGGTCTGTACTTCCGAAGGAACAATCTCCGTCACCACTAACTCCTGCGTTTTTTCTTCTAGCGCTACGTCATTGGCAACATCAACCACTGGCCCATCTAACTCATCTGCAAACTTGCCAGGAACTTGGGGAGACTGAACTAAGTATGTTGAAAAACCAATAGAAATAATAAGAAACAAGACAAAACCAAGCAGTAAGGAATTCTTCATTTTAGTTCTAAGTTCAATCTATATAGCAAAATTGTACACGATACTTTGGGGATTTGGAATATAAGACTCCATAGGCTACAATATACTCACTTGGAGAGGTCGCATAGCGGTCTAGTGCGAAGGTCTTGAAAACCTTTGTGGCGCAAGTCACCGTGGGTTCGAATCCCACCCTCTCCGCCAAATGGGATGCCGCCTCCACCAGCAGTGGATATGGACTGATATATGGCTCTAATCTGCGGGTTCGATATGCCTGGATAGTTCCATACCACCCCAGATGGGAAAATCGAACCGAGAAGCGCTTTTTTCTGACTAATATTTGATCGTTTATATGCTTCACCTAAGTCTGCTAGAAGTGTCTTCATAAAATCTGTTATCTTAGTCACATCGTATTTCTGGAATGTTTCGTCATGCTTTGCAATCTGCGCTTTAAGGATCTTATCTTCGATCATGGCTTGTTGCTCTTTAAATATTTCGTCAGAATAAACACCTGAAAGATTTTTCTCAACTAATTGCTTTCGGATTTCATACAGTTTTGCTATTTCACTATCTGCCTCATTTCGCAGTTTTTGCAATCGTGATAGTCGTCTGAAATATTGTGTCTGAATAAAATTAATGCAAAGCTCTAAACATTCTTCAGTAGGAGTAATCCGTTTCAGCAGAGTTAATACATCTTCTTCTAAAACAGAAACTTTTATAGATGTTCCTGTGCATAACTTACTACATCGATAATATGCATATTTTGCAGTACGTCCTTTACTCCATGCTCCCGACATTGCAGCGCCACATTTGCCACATTTTGCAAATCGTCGTAATGGGAAAGTGGGATTATCTCGCATTCGATGAGCGAGTGCTATTTTGTTTGGATTCCTACCGTCTAGAATAGCTTGCACTCTATAAAACTGCTGCTCAGATATCATTGGCGTATGTTGACCTCGTACTTCATCTGGATTTCTGCGTGAGACAAGTATTCCCATGTAGAATTTCGATCGAAATATTCGATGAAGTGTAGAAATTGATATTTCGTGTACTCTCGTGCCGGTTTTCTTGCGCATTCCCCACTTATTCATAATATCCTTCATTTCCTTTATACTCTTTGTTCCAGTCGTCATTAAATCCCACGCTTTTTTCATTTTGTCATACGTTTCTGGATCTTTGACCGCGTAGCCACTCTTCAAGATGTAACCACAAGGAGGAGGCGAACTAAGGAGTCCTGATAAAAATCGTGCCCGTAACCCATTTCGAGCCCGTTCACCTCTGATATCATTATCAAGTTGGGCAAACCCCGCAAGAATTGTTTCTACGAGTTTCTCGGTTGGACTGTCACCAGTGGGCTCACTTGCTGAAAGTATATTAACGCCATTTTCAGCAAGCTTTTTCCTAATTGCCAGGTAGTCCGATGTTTGTCGAGAGATACGATCAATTCGATACACAAATACTGCGCTAATTTGTTCTTTATTTTTTCGACAATACTCGAGCAAGTTTATTAACACTGGTCTTCCTAAAATATTTTTTGCAGATCTTCCTTCTTCTCTAAAAATCATAAGAATTTCATATCCTCTTTTTATTGCCTCTTTACGACAGAGATCTTCTTGTGTGTCTAAAGAGTAATTTTCGACTTGTTCCTCAGTTGAAACTCGTAAATATATTACTGCTTTTTTGAGAATCGCTTTCCCGTTATTCGGATTGTTAAATGGGTCCATAGTTATCCTAAATTTAATAACTCGTTAAGCGTCATTCCATCAAAAAGTTCTCGTTCATACATATCTAACCACGATTCAGTCAAATACTGAAGTAGAATAACTGTTTCTTGCAACTCATCTGTTGAGAATTTTTCCAACAAACTACCTAAAATAATCCGTGCCTGCTTGATAGATTTATCTTCACGATTTTGCTCTGGAAAAATTTGACTAAGGAGCGCTGTCGTTGCATCTTGTTTTAGCGTGGGTTTATTATTAGAATGTGAAGTAGAAGCTGGAATATGAGTCTGGGATTGAAAGGGCACGATATTCTGATTTGCAGATTTTTGATTAATACTTATTGGTAACGTTTGAGTAAATTCCATGATTTTGTTATGATGGACTATCCATACTATGGATAGTATATATCCACAACATGGATAGTGTCAAGGGGTAAATTAGAAATAGTAACTAGTGACCCATAGTATTATTTAGGCCTATATGTTATACTAGAAATATGGGAAATGATAAAAAGGAACAATTAGATAAACAGTTAAAAGCAGTTCGACTCAAGAAAAAGCTAACCCAAGTACAAATGGCCGAACTACTTGAAATGAATGACAATTATTATGCTCGTCTTGAAAGAGGAGAGAAAACGCCGTCAGTTGCTACACTTAGAAGAATAACTGATAAACTGCATATTACAATAAAGCTTTAGAACAAGTCGTAGCTTTACTTCACTGATCGTTTTTGATATACTTCCACCTTACATAGCTTGTTAGAGCAAGCTCAACGTCCTATGTCAATTCAATATAACATAGCAAATCTTAAAGACGCATTCCCTTCATACTTTCATCCGCTATTTTCTCTCTTGTCCACCCCACATATTCTCAATAACTTTTTTATAATCAGTGGACTTATCATTCTTATCTTAATTACAGCTATCTTTATTATTAGCTACATACGGATTAAACGCTTTCTTTCCGGCTCTTATACAATCCTTGAAGTAAAGCCAACGTATAAAACACTCCAAAGCGCGTTTTCAACAGAACAGTTATTTGCCGTTGTTCATTCCCTAGAACAACCTATTTCACTTTTTGAACGGCTTATTGGATTAAAACACATCATCGGTTGTGAGCTGGTATCAACCAAAAAAACGGGAATCAGGTATATACTCCGTATTCCATATGAGGATATAACTTCAATTAAAAAAAGCTTACTTGCGTATCTTCCTGGTGTTGAAATACAAGAGACAACTGATTATTTACCCTCTCATATCGAGAATATTCCCTCTGATAAGTATTTCTCTATGAGAGAGTTCATCTTGAAAAAACCCTATGTGCTACCACTCAAAAATCAATCAGTCCTGAAAGAATACGATCCGATTGCCTACATAACTTCTCATATGACCAAACTTGATGTGGATGAATTAGTCGCATTGCAGTTTATCTGCACCCCTGTTGTGTCTCGTACTCATGGTTCTGTTTTTACCCATACTCACAAACTTAATGAAAAATTACTATCCGACAAAGATATTTCTCGACTGATATATGGATGTAAAAAATAACACTCAAGATCAAATTGTATTAAATCCTCAGAAAAATTTGCCCGAGAATTTGTCGCAAACAGATATAAAACCAAAATTTTCTGCAAAGAAAAAAGTCATTATTATAATAACCACACTCCTTATTTTTGTATATTTTTTTCGATTACCCTCAACATTATCATACATTCTTCTTGTAAGTATTCAGGGAAATTCTGTTGAATTAGATAAACTACTGAAATGCCACAAAGGTGGAGCTGGTATGAGGTACTTTAATAACGGATGTGTTGATGGATGCGGATATGACGATCAAATGAGCGTCTGTACTCAGGCTTTTACATGGGGCTGTGATTGTGGAGCTAGTAAATGTTGGGATGGAGATAAATGTATTTCAAATCCTGACAAAAAACCATACATTAGTCCTACACCGAACTTAAATATTGTCTACGCCGATGACAATAAACGTAAAACACTCGTTGAGACAAACTCTCCTGAAATAGCGATGCTTGAATCAAAAAAAGTGACAGTTAAAAATGGCGATATAGATTTCTCATACAGTTATCCATCCAACTGGACTATAGATGAAATCTACCAAGATGATCCCGACAATACAATTAAAAGTCCCGACTACATACTCAATACAACTGAATATCCTGTACAAGAAAATGGTACAAGCATTCAAATAGAATTGTACAGAAATATACCTGGTAAATTTATTGATCAAGAACGAAAAATTCCGGTTCCAATATCTCCTGGAATGTCCATCCAAGATTTATACTTTGGCCCATTTGGCGCGCCACTCGATCCAATTAAAGTTGTCAGCGTTGGTGGAAAAGAGGTTGTATTCTTTGCATATGGAGGAGTGGACCAATACGCATTCCAGTTTATATTTAAAAATCATATCGTATCAATACAATATCACATCCCTGATCTTGAATTTGATCCTCAGAAACAAACATTCGAAAAGTACTTGCACGTTGTGTGGTTTATCATAAATTCATTCGAATAAGTATGGATTCTGAAAATAATACCAATACCATACCCACATCGCCGATACCAATTCGTTCATATGGATATCGAAAGGGGTTTTTTATTGGTCTCTTACTATTAATACCAATTATTGTTGTAATGTTCTTCTCAATAATTCTTCCTCGAAATCAATTCTCACCTGAAAATCCACCACTTCCTACTCCTATTAACGATAGCAAATATCCATTCGGTATACCGATTCCAACAATAACACATTCTCCGACTAAAATGAATGAGCTGTCAGAAAAATTTCCTCACTTGATAGAGGATTGTCGATTCGCCTATGGCAATTGCGTAAAAGCGATGAGTGATAATGAAGCAAGTGCTTATCCAGGAGGCATCATTCAAATTAAGACTGAGTCCATCGAAAAATTTATCAGTAATCATACGAGTGAAATGAGCTATATCCTAAATCAAGGCGCAAGTATTCCGGACCTTGCTAAAGATATAGATAGTACAGCCAATGTTTGGTCATTCAGTCCAAAAGTGGCTTTAACAATTCTAGTCTTAAATAACCCACCATTCCAAGTACTCTCTGAAATAAAATTAACAGACTATAATAATTTAGAACCCTCCGGATGGGGGAGATTTATTTTCAATGTTCACTATGAATTTTACTCAGGTTTTTATGGTTGGGATTACAGAAAAGAAAATAAGGCAAATTTTGAAAATTCAAGAGTAATATTTCAAGATGGATCAGAAATTTTCCCACCAGAAGAAGCTCAGGCAGGAGACGTAGCTCTATATCGTTTTTTTGCCAAATATTACCCAAAAGATCATTGGGAGAAATTAGTCAGCAAAACTCATCCAGATGGATTCTATCAAACATATTTTTCACTATTTGACTATCCAGATGAAAAATATTAAACTTAAAGAAATACTGAGATTATGAAACAAAACGAACCAGAGACTCAATACACACAAAAGACAGCGTTTACGTCGGAAGATAATCCTTGGAAATGGATTGCAATTGTATTTCTTACGATCATAATTGCTCTTATAATATCTCAAACTCAGAAAAATCAAAGTATTTTACCGATATTCACGCCCCCAATAACAATTAAAGACCCTTCATCGTTCTATGAAAATTCAACTGAGAAACCGAACGAACCTATTACACCTATGGCAACTCCTGAAAACTCTTTTTCTGCTGATGAGATAACAAAAAGCAATATATGGTTACAAACTAAATTTGATAATAATTGTAGAGATGATAATGGAGGCGAATTGTATGAAGAATCAAGTAATAACCGTCTTGATCCTAAAGATGTTAAACCAAGCGATCTTAGTCTGAAAATTTCTGACAAAGACCTCGCCGAGCTTGAATGCGACTTTTATCACGAAGGATTTATGACAAAAAATAATCAACTAAATTTTGAAGCAATATATGAATTGGGATCAATGACTCCGTACGAAACCTCTGACGATCTTAGTGCGCGTCCTGATACCCAGATCAATACTTTCCTAACTACAGATCTTAACGCGACAAATGGCATTATTGGTAAGGATGTTTCTGTAGAAGTAGACGGATTACGAATTTTACAATTGAAAAATGGGACAAAAATTCGCATAAGGACTCGATTATGGAACGTCATTCCTCCCAACAATCCACTGCTTATTGACCTAATTAATAAGAATGCTACATTGATTGATGAATACTGTGAAATCGTGAATTCTACTAAAACTTGTAAAAGCTATAAAATTGGAACGTTTAACAATAACTTGCTTATAACAACTTTTGGACCAGAGATTAAAAAAGCAACCGAGGAGTTGGAGCGAAGATTGTTATCAGTTGATGCAATTTGATTTCGTTTATAAAAATAAAGCTATATAACGTTAATTCCAAAATAATAGATGGAGCCTTATTAAATACCACAGATAAATAACCTCAAACAATGACTAAACTATCTGAACTCTGAACAAATCTAGCAAAAAATTACATTTAAGTAAAACTTAATAATGACTTAAAAAATCAGATAAAGATGAAGTAGCAATGTCGTTCATAGGAATTGGTTGTCATAAATATTTTAATTGAAATATTCGAATTAGCATCGCTGGAAAAATAAGAAAAATGTCTTCTCTAAGCATTAAATTTTATTTATAGAACATAATCTCTCTTAAATAGAATTTAACATAAATTCAAACGTAATACATATATAGCCTCATAAACTGATATAATTATAAATTAGTTTTCAAATAAAACCATGTTTACTATCCCACAATTATCCTATCAAATAAAAAAAATTCCGAAAAAGGGTCGGGGGATAATTGCCCTCAAAGATATTGAGCCCGGTAGCATTATCGGTGATTATCTTGGCAAGGTGGTCCACGATGATGAGGCAACCAGACTTGAAAATAAACATGGCTTTTACTCCATGCATTACGGGAAAAACGCTTGTATCTTTCCAGATTCAAGACTATCTGGAGTCCACCTCATCAACCATTCCTGCATGCCAAACTGTGGTAAGTTTCCCTATAAAAGCCATACTCTTTACTTTGCCTTAAGAAAAATATTTGCCGGTGAGGAGTTAAGTGTTGGTTACAACATCGAAGCTCCAGTTACCGATGATGAACCATCCTTCCCCTGCTACTGTAAAACAGTTTTATGCAAAGGCACTATGTGCATCTCTCCAACAATACGGGAAGAATGGGACAATTTTGTTGACAAAAAACAAATGAAATATATCAATGTAAAAAAAATGATGAATAAATCTCTCGAACTTTTCTCCACTTACCCAAAACAAATTAGCGACCATAAAATATACGATATTTTCTGCAATTTAGAAAAAGAACCTCATTTGATAACTGATATGATATTACCGGCACTATCTAAAATTCGAGACCAAATACGACTTAGTGGTCGACGACTTTTTTTTCCAAAACTTGGCATAGAAATTATTGGGGTTATGAATGGTGTGATTTGCGTCTATCCTATTAAAAAAAAATAATTTCTCAATGATTTCCCTATCCTCCGATCAACAACAAACTCTAAATACTATTTTAAAATGGTTTAAAGAGGACAATAAAAAAGAGCAATTTATCACTCTTGGTGGCTATGCCGGTACCGGCAAAACGACACTGATCGCCACCATCAGAAAAGAACTGGAAAAAATTGATAAAAAGGCAAAGGTAGGCTTTGCCAGCTACACCGGCAAGGCCGCCCGTGTCCTTAAAAATAAATTAACCGAACAAAAAGTTATTCTGCCACAGGACACCGTTGGCACCTGCAAGTCGGAGCAAAATATAGACGATTTTACTATCTTGCTGATATTCCTGCCTATTTGAGTCCCTATGTCTTTTTCAGATTATTAACGTCGTCATTACCCTTTACCCTAAGTATCTTTATACAACCAACTCCTAGTGGTGAATTGTTGAAAAAAGCCCGACAACGATTATCCGTTCTTGAAATGCAACAAAATGATAGGTTGAAAGCTGGAAAGCTACGGGATCAACAAACAGATAAAAATATTGAAGAAGTTATGTCTTTTATTGATGAATTGGTGCACGAAGCTGAAAAAGGAATCCTGTATTCATTGTATCTACAACTGGAGGCAGAAGATGAACAAAAACTAGCTCATTTACATAAGGAGTTACAGAACATAACGAATGCAATGGACATTACGTTTAATCAATATACCTTTGGACACAAAAAAGCCTTTAAAAACTTTCTGCCCTTTAATATTGATCACTTGAAAGAAAACAGAATTTTACAATCAACAGCAGCTTCCTATCTTATGCCGTTTGTGTCAAAACAACTGAATGACCCTCAAGGAATCTTTATGGGCGTGAATGCGTACAATAATAGTCTTGTCTTTATTGATCCATTTACTTCGCGCAACAATAATATCAACATATTCGGAGTTTCAGGTTCGGGTAAAAGTGTGACCTCAAAAACATTGATGAACCGATTATATATGCGGGGCATACAGATTATTGTCATAGATCCTGAAGGAGAGTATGTCAGTTTAGCCAAATCTTTAGGAGGAGAAGTCATTTCTTTCTCACGAGAGAATGGTATTAATCCGTTTTATATAAATAGTTCTCAAGAAAATGATATCTTAGATCACATCTCAACCCTCAAGACATTCTTCAAGTTCTTTATCCCAACTCATCATTATGATGGCGCATTACTTGATGAAAAACTTATAAAACTCTATGACTCAGGTTCACCAAACTTTGAAAACTTACTTGAACTATTAAAAGACAGTCCTATGCAGAAAGATTTAAGTGTCCTGTCTGCGGGAAGTTTACGGGGAGTGTTTAATTCAACTCGCAGACTTGAACTTGATAATGATATTATTGTCCTCGATTTACATGATCTAAAGAAAGATGAGAAACGAGATCCAGCTATATACCTTTTAACATCACCCATTTGGAATTTGGTGAATAAAAATAATGATAAACGACGAATGCTTTTTATTGACGAAGCACATAAATTATTAGTTGATCCGGAAGTTGCCATATTTTATCGAGAACTTGTCAAACAAGCTCGTAAGCGAAATGTCGGTGTTGTGTCTATCACGCAAGATGTAGAAGATTTTCTCCATAACGAATATGGAAAAGCAATTATCACTAACTCTGAAACAAAAATACTTCTTAAGCAGTCATATGCCACGCTTGAGCAGATCGGGACTATTTACCCAATGACTGACGAGGAGAAACAACAATTGGGACATTTAGAGATTGGGGAGGTTGTGTTATTTCGTGAAGGAGAACATATTAGACTCAATGTTCTTGTTTTGCCACATGAGCAGCCCTTAGTATTTACCTCGCATACTGATACCCATGAAGAAGCTTCTTAATCTTCATGCGTTCAAGCAAGATCCCTTTGGTTTTATCATAGATGCAATCATTACGATTGTTGTTAATCTGGTTATTCCGATTCCCTTGGCAGGTACGTTTGTCAGTAGTTTGCGTGGACCAGCATTAGGCTGTCTTGCATCACTTCTTCTTTTAGGACTATTTATGCTCGTAACTATTGGAACGATTATTCTGTCACCATTTCTTGTGAGCTCAAGCTTTCTACAACAATTAACTTCAAACTTAGTGATTCCCTCAAATATCGCAGCTGATGATAGTTTTATAGAAACGTCTATACCTGTACAAAATCCATTTGGTGGAGTTGGTATGAGCTACACGACCGTAACAGCATATTATCTTGATCCAAATTACTTTTTACAGTTTGGGAGAGTTCACACCGGCGTTGATTTGGTACCAACTGAAACCTACTTTGAAAACAGCAAAACATATAAAGAAACGCATCAAATAGTGATCTTCTCAACCATTAATGGATCAGTGAGTCATTTTATTGATGAATATGGCGGTGAAACGGTAGAAGTGACAAATAGCGAAAATACGTTAAAGGCTGTTTTCGTGCATTTCAGTAAGGTTTTGGTTAATTCAGGAGTAACCATCAAAGCAGGAACTCCAATAGGGATCATGGGTAAAACAGGATTTGTTACGGGAGAGCATGTGCATTATGAAATTAGAATAAAAAATGGTAATTCATGGGGAATTACTGATCCGTTACAATATATACAATAATTATGAAAGATATTGAACTTAATCCATTAAACCAGAGTCAGCGAAAATTATTGCAACTAGGAGTTGTTTTGTTGCTGGGGATATTCCTCATAGGATATTTCTTTGTTATTTCTAAAAAAACTACAACCGTCTATTTACAAGACGAAAATCTTCACATATTTGAGGATTCCATGCAATTTAGCTACCCTGATAGGCTTTCAATGCATTACCCGTATCTGTTAGTAGTGCAACCAGAAAAGCAATTAACGTATATTTATAATCTTGAACAAAAAAGGGGAGACAAAAATGTTAGTGAAATAGCGTTAGATTACTACGACGGAAAACTACTATATGTCAAAGGAACATCTACTTTCATTGATAAACAAGATCTAGAGGTTTTATGTGAAAAGGGAATTATTAAAAATGAGCGAGAAGTTCTTTGTGTGACGAAAGTGCATCCGAATAGCATGCAGAATAAGCTCATAAGCATTAATCCTGAAACTGAACAGAAAAAAGATTTATACATCTCGCAAAATATAATCTCTGACGTGAATTTCATAGATCATAGTTACTATTTAGGGGAGATCAGTATTGATGGTAATAAAAATTTCTTAGTAATTGATGGGAAGCAAATTGAAGTCCCTAATATAGTGAGTATGATCTATGAAATGAACGGAGGAGTTTATTTTGCTTCGTTTAAGAGTGCTCTCAACAAGGATAAGGAAAGTTATTATCTTGTGAGAGATAATAGAGCCGAGAAACAACAAGAGGATAAAATATATCTATTTAAATGACTTAATTTCTAGGTCTTTCTTCTAAGATTGCTTTTGCCAACTGCCGCATTCCATTTGCAACGACTTCGAGATATTCTACATCATCAAGTTTTTCAGGAGCTATCTGCTCAATTGCTTTTTGGGCATATTCCAAAGCTTTATCATGATCATTGAGCAAAGTTACGAGAGTTTCGTTATCTAGAGCTTCAATCTGATGTTTATATTTATCATTCTCGAGAATATCTTCTGTAATACCCATATAACTCAATTCTAACAAAAAATCATACCAAGAGGAGTAATAAGAAAACAGAGATATTATTCCTCAATCTTATTTTTTGATATAATGAGCTCACCTGATTCGGATAGATAGAACTGCATCAAACTATAGAAATGTGATACAATTGGTTCGAATAGAGACGCATCAGGTCCGCCATTGTGCACGAATGCTCGCAAGAGCCTCGGATTGTGCCTTAGTAACGGGCTTTTTGCTCAGTTCTAACCCTAAGTATTGTTTTTGCGGTAGGGGTGCTCGGTTTTCAATGGGGACAAACCATTCCATTTTGTCGATGTAGAGTTTTCCAGCCTTGATTTGGGTATTTAGACCAAGAGCCATTAAGATTTCCTTCTTCAGTTCTAACCCTTGTCTACCCATTTCGTTTGCCTTAAGGAACATCATTCTGGCATAAGTGGCGAAGTTAAAAGTTCTCTCTGTTAACTCCAGCCATCTCTCAGCTCTGTCTTCAGTGTGGCGAAGTTTGCCTTTCATTTCAGTGATTTTGGTTTGCAGCTCATTTCTTTCCTTGATAAAGGTATTGTCATCAATCAGATCTCGGTAGCGCATCTTAGTCAGGTTATCCAGTTCCTTCTGGGTAGTAACTAAGTTGTTATGCTGCATTTCGTAAACTTTGGTGCGGTCTTCAATATCTCTGTCGTTATTCTCGTTGAGGATCTCCAGCGCCCAGTCTCGAAACTCTGGGAGAATGGTTAAACCCTCGAGTACCTTCTCGATTTGTGTCTCTAATTTATCCAATGGAAGCATTTTTCTTTGGGAGCAGTTGATAGTGGTTTTCTTCCTGGTGCAATGATAATAGGTGTATTGCTCGATCTGACCTGTCTTTTTAATAAACTTTTTCTTGATTTCGGCAGTGTAGAGACAACCACACTCTGCACAGCGAATAAAGCCTGTAAAAGCGAAGAAGTGTTCTTCTGGTCTTGGTTTGCCTTTTCTGCCCAGTAATACCTGCACCTGGTCAAATTCCTCTAAGGTTATCATTGGTTCGTGTTTACCTTCAAACTGCACGCCTTTATGTTCGATAACGCCTGCATAGAAGATATTGGTAAAATCCTGTAGATACCGCTTCGGGAGAGGGGCTTGCCTCCCAACTTCTTGCTTTTTCTGGTGCGATAACCCCATTCCTCATTGGCAATCTTAAGAATTTGCGGTGGTGTGTATGCACCGGTGAGCATCAGCTGTCACATTTTACTTACCAGGTTGAATCGCTCGGTGTCTTTGGTAATAGTTTTCTCCAGCTGGTCATTTAAGTAGCCTGATGGGGCAAGGTTAGGCAGCCAGCCCTTTGTCAGTTTTGTTTCTAAACCTCGTTTTACATTCTTGCTCAGGTCAATGACATATTGATTGGAAGTAGCTGCATCCACGCTGAAGATGAGGACATTATCTCCTGGTAAGTATTCTCGGTCATAAGTCTGGATTGATTTGATGATGTTCTTCTGGAGTAGCCAGCTGATTCTGCCACTATCGACTGGGTTACGAGATAAACGGTTAATTTGCCAGCAAAGGATGCCATCAGACTCGCCATCCTCAATCCGCCCAATCATTTCTTCAAAAACATCTCTTACTCCTGGGGCTTTGGCAAAAAAAAGCCAAAGCTGTTATGCTTTGACTTTATAAAAAGGAGGTTTGGTTCAACTTCTGATTTGTTGAGCCAACAAATTCAAGAAAAGTTTAGAGGAGTCTAGTGATTGTCATTTCCCTCCAATCGAAGAGCTTATCTATTCCCAAGTCCTTCTTGACCCGCTGGTTAATCTGCTGGACTGGGTCATATACCCGATGGTAGTTTTCTTTGGTTTTGGGTGGCTTGCCATAGGAGTCCTGGTAGTAACCTGTGATTGCTTCATAAACCTCTGACCAATCGACGGGCTTGCCTTTGCTGTGCTTGAACATTGCCCGACACAAAAAATGCTCGTTTTTGAATGGAGGCAAGCAACACTTCTTGTCTCCTATGACCAAGACAGCTTCCTTTTCGATGAACTTAACACTGTTGCCAGCCGACTTGATTGAGGTTTCTTTTATCTGGGGACTCTCATCATCAAGAAGTTTTACTAACTTCCCTCGGTCTACCTCGACTACAACCTTGTCTGAATGCAATGACAGGATGTGGCTATGCAAGTCGGAGAGGTTAATGGTTTTGAGAACCTGCTGCTCCAATAACCGGATTAAGACTTTTTCGATGGTATCTTTTCCGATAAAAGTTCCTGTTTCATCTCTGAAGTTATCCAGAGGAATCACAATACTGTTTTCCTGTTCAGGTGATAGGTCTACTTCCTGTCTAATAACTTTGACGATATCCAAGATCGCCTTTGGCATGCTCATAGTAATGTTTGGGTAATATAAGTCCTCACTGGACTTTACCTGTTTTTATTTTATCGAGAACGAGGGATATATAAACTCAAAAGGGAAGCAGCTCGGAGGATTTCACTTTTAATGCCTTAGCAATTTTATACAAAGTCCGTATCGTTGGGTTTCTTTCACCCCTCTCAACCATGCCAATGTAAGTCCTGTGCATGGACAGCTTGGCGGCTAATTCCTCCTGGCTTATTCCCTGAGATTTCCTGACTTTTTGTAGTCTATCCCCAAAGTTCTTTAAAATGTGCTGGTGTGTAATTGGTTTGCCCATTACTTAAAATCGTAGAGACTCCTTGTCTCATTCTCGACATACTCCTTGTATTCTTTTGTGCTAAAATATGCCTGTAGATAAGTCTAAACTTGACAATCGTCTCGAAAGGAAGTTAACATCTCGAAACCTTTAGCAGTTAGCGCATAAGGAGGACAAAAATGATAATGAAACAAAAAACTAAATTTCGTATCCTTCCCGTTATTCTTCTCCTTCCTTTGTTTGTTGTTCTGGGCATTGTGTTAGCTCCTCGCTTCTTGGCTCAATCCAAAGTCGCTCAAACCCTACAGACCAGAGCCAAAGACAAAAAAGTGGCAGAGTTGCTGGCAGCAATGAACAACAACTCCAATAAGGAATCGCAGGAGTATGCAGAAGCTAGACAGGAATTTTGTGTTCTCACAGCACCAGCAGCTGAGAGAGAAAAAACCGTGGCCAACATCAGGCAATTCCTGGGTATGCCAGATATCCCTGTCGAATTCATTTGCAGCAGATTTAATAACAAGCCAGATGATAACGGGACCGACTATAACAGTCCTGCCAGTGAAACTTATGAGGCTGCACGATTTAGTTTCATAGTTGACCCCAAAACCAACTACATTGTCGAAACTGGTGAGGCAGAGCGCCGATGGGGAACAAAAACAGATGGCACACGCTGGTTTGAAAACATGCCAGAGTATGACGACACTCCTACCTACACCACCCCAGAAGCAATCAAACCAATTGGTGAAGCCTTCATGATTAAAAATAAGGATATCTTCGGAGTCGACATTACCAAGATGACCTACCAGTTTGAAGGTAGAAAGGTTGGCAACTTCTTTGTAAAGTGGGTTGAAAAAAACAATCCCCACACAAAAGAGTATGAGGAATGCGGAGACGCTGATCGAAACAACCCAGCAGCCTACCAAAATGACCAGGGGGTATGGTGCTTAAAAAGCACTTATACCAAATACCCCACAGTGAGCATGACCATCATGCAGAGCGGGCAAGTGGCAGTCTACGACAATGACGGCTGGGAAATTGAGAAGTTATAAACTCCTACTTCCCCAACACATCCCCAACAAGGCTTCTGAAGCTTAATCAAGGCAGGTCATGCCACTTCAGGCACGAAAGCCCCACACAAGTCAACACAAGCGGTTACATTTGGTTCTATTTCAGGCAATCGGGAAATTCACCTTAGGCTTGCCATTCGAGGAGACATTATAAGAGAGTGTGAACCATATTTTTCTTTAGCACCTTCTCTAGCCATTCTAGGGGAATATCCACTACCTACCACCCGGTCATCTAACGGAATTACTAATGCCTCTTGCCTGGGGGTCACCCTGTTCATTACATGCACTCGAACATCTTTATAACCACCATTGAAGAATACAGGGTCGACGGTGGTAGGGATTTTAAGCTCGGTATTCATGTAATGGGCGAATATACCTGCCTCCAATACACCCGAGCTAGCTGCAGCAGCTAAGACCACTATCTTTCTTTTATCTTCTGTTTTCTGCCTTAACTCATGAACACTAATTCCCTCCAAGAAGGTGTGCACTCCATCGAAAGGAAAATGCTCTCCCAAATTGTCTGTTTGTGGCGCCCCGTTCTCAAAGTATGGTATTAGGAAGCTATTAAAGGTATACATTACCTGTGCATTTCCATATCGAGAATATGAATCTTGATCTACAACTTGTTTAGTGTAGTTTTTCATTCTTTCTAGCACCATAGTTTGCATTTCAATTAGCTTACTTCTGCGATCGAGATTCCTAGTCCAAAAAATAACTCCATTGTTAACAGCAGCCAGAGTAGTAAGGTTTGCCAACCGATCGATCTCATCATCACTTAACTTTCTATCTACTCTTTCTTCAATAAAGTTGCCTGCCAGTTCCTCCGGAGAGAGGACCGTCTGCATAATTGCACCCCTAGCTCTTCTTATCTCCAACCAAGTAGTAAAAGCAACTTTATAATTTAATTCAAAATCAATGCCTCTGTCTTTTAGCTCTTTAATCTCATTGAGCATCGTAGATCTATGCCGATCTGTAATTTGGTCATATTGTATCTGTTGTTGTTCTGTTGTTGGTTCTGGCATAGATTAAGTGAATAGACTTACGACATCATCTCTTCTTCGTTTTAGAGCATGCTTAAAATAAGCTGACATATCTCCATTAAATTCATCTTTTATTTTGGTATATGTTTCAATCGCTCTTTTTGTCTTTATATGGTCAAGGCTAGTGGGATGATTCGCATAATAAGACATGTCCAGCTGTAACCTCATAATTGTTCTGTCCAAGAATTGAAGATTTGTTTGATTACCTTCTGGGGAGTTGTTGTCTGGCCACCTTGCTAAATCAACAATCGTATCAATATCCATATCATCTAGTTGGCCAATTTTTTGGCCAAGGGCTTTTAACCTCTCAGGTTGTAAGATTTGCAATTGTCCTCCCTGAATATCAACCATTTCTTGATATGCAGTATTGGATATGACATTTAAATCGTAAGGGTCAGCAATTGCGTGCCTAATATCTTCAATGTCTATCCCGTCACAAAATCCATTATAACCACCTTGAGCTCTGGATCCACAACATGCGCCAAAGTCTACATGAGCAATGCTCCCATAATCCCTCCTTATCATTGTGTTCCAAGGAACACGGTCATAGTCACCAATCAATATTGCAGCGAGTATAGAGTCTTGAAACTGTTCTCTCAGTTTTGGGTCAGCCATTACTCCGCCGCTACCATATGTTAAATCTGCGGCATAATCTGGGCTTAGATCTTCCATGATTACAGCAGAGTGGTTCTCAGTTTCTAGATAAAAAGTGCTTGGTGCTCTTAAACCTAATACCTGAAATATTGTTGATCCGATAACCTCTGCATGAGCAGAGTGAGGAGGAAGGAATTTTAGTATTCTTGGCGTCTCTTGTTGCCTTTCTCCAACATAAACATACTGTTCTTTGCGATGAGTATTCCTTACGGGTGAAACAAATCTACCTCTATGCTCCAATTCCTTCAAATTGTAACTTTCTGGTGGTAAACTGGGTGTTTCTAGCGACATAGTAATTCTTAAAACAAGTATAACAAACCACCTAGGTTTAGAGTATTAGGAGTTATGTGGTGGAATAGGCAGCTAATTGTGGCTGTATATCAGGAATATGGATGTAGTCAGAGTAATTCTGTATAATTGTTCTGACATCGTTCACGATGTTCCGCTGAAAGCGTCAGGTTGCTCCAAGTCCCGTCCACCCTGTGAATTTGGGTTGTTGGGGCTTGCTGAAAAATTGGAATCAATCTCAAAAGTCTTAAAAGTATCCTGGAGAGTAGAAAATCGTCGAAAAAACCCTTTATGTATTTGCTCTTGGTTCTAAGCTTTTGATAAAATATTGCATAAATATATGAAAAATCTTCCTCTTGATTACTATCCGCCTCTCGCCAGAAAAGCAATAATTTTTCTGAACTCAGCAAAATCTGGTTTTAAAATCACCAATAGACAAGTAGGGTCTGAAGAAGCGACTTATTATCAACTATCTCAGGCAATTGAATTTTCAATAAAAGCATTAGTAAAAAAGGAGACTGGGATAGCCCCACCTCGAATTCATGAGAAACAAATACTCACCGAGAGATATAGGGACATCTGTGGCTTTTCAGATAGCGAAATGGACACTATCGTAAAACTAAAACAATTAAATAATGGACCTAGAGGATTACGTTATGATAATAGTCCAATTGGCGAGTTTCTACCTTCAACGTTCAATATGGGCGTAAAGATTGTTGAAAGATTACTAGAAAAGTTTGAATAGATTAGTGTTGTATAAGGTTAATTTGTCTGTTGCTTAGAATAAATTTTGAGTTTACACCTTTGAGAATTTTAATTCTTTCTTCTGGTGTCCCATATTGAAGGACGTGGAGACCGGCAAAAAAGAGGCGGTAATGGTAGGGTAATTATTTCCTCACTTGGAAGGGAGAAACCAGAACTATCCAATTAGATCCACCGACCGAAACTTGTAGTGAGGACCTGGACAAGAGTGCTCCCGGCTTATACCTCAATAGCAATGGCGCTCCTTGCATCAAGGTCTACGAGACCACAGAACAGCCAAGTTTAAGCATTGCCTTTACGAATGGTGGACAACTCATCAACTTCTCTAATGAGATTGAAGGACCGCTTCCAAGAGCCCGGATACGCTAAGGATCCCCATGATTTCATTCAAACGTTTTATTCTTCGGACTTTTGTTGCCCTGATTGAACTCCAGGTGAAGCTATTCAAGACATTGGCCCACACCGACTCACGACGTCCCCAACGAGCGGTTCGAAGCTGCAGAGATGGTAACTACTCCATATGAGGCAGGAAAGTGGCACACAAGGCGACACGGTGGCAGCTATCCGTCAATATCGTTTCTAACCCAAGTTACTCTATTTTCTGTCGGTGGTTTCTCTACAAAACTTATTTTTTGTGCTTCTCTAAGTATTCTTTCAATTTCCTTTTCGTGATCAGACGAGGTTGTAGCAGTGTTTGAAGCCATGACTTGATCTTCATTACCAATGATGTAGTAGTCATTGCTCCCGTCCTTGGAAATCCTGTTAAGCACAGGTCTAATGGCATTCGTTCGTGTGTCTCTAAGAAAACCCAAGGCGTAGCAAAATTCATAGTCTGAAGAGACTCCAAGGACGGCAGTACCTGGCACATTTCCTTTCCATGTATGATCATCTACTATTTCAACCCACCCAACAGGGACTTCGACGTTTCCTGCTGATTCAACACTTTCTGCATGATAAACAGCTGTTTTTTGATTATATTTGCTCTCTCGTTTAGTGTGGATACTTTGGAAGGCAGCATCAAAATATATTTCGTCGATAATATCACCATCTTTATCCGCTAAAACTAGTCCGTTCCAAACATGATTCGATCCTTCCTTACAAAAATGTGTTTCAGATAACCCAGTATAGAAAGCCGTGACAGCCTGATTTGCTCCTCTTTGATTGAGCTTTTTGATTAGCTTCGACTCGTTCATTTGAATAATCCACTGCCTTCCAATGTCTCCACATTGACCATCAAGACGCCCGTTTATATCGTAGAACACGGGTAGATTTACGTAATCTCGTTCTTCTCGACTGAATATTTCAGCTGGGTTTTCTGAAAGCCTTGCTACCTTCTCTGGACAAAGATCATATCGGAACTGAGAAGTAAAAAACCTAACATCCTCCACTTCTGCAGGAGTAAACCCCCAAGCCTCTAGTTTTTTTTGGGCCTCACCAGAGATCCTTGTTGGTGGCAACGGCTCTACCCCCTCCTCAACTTCAAGGTGTCCCAGATTTTTGAACGCATTTTGGTATGGATTTTCGCCGACTTCTCCCATCAGGATATGATATCATAGGGAAGTATGTCTAAGTACAACGGATTTCAAAAAATATCTTATAGAGATGCCTTTGCACTTATTGGTTTGCATGATAAGAATGAGTCTACTTATCACTTAGCAAACATGATTATTGAGATCGAAGATGGTGGATTAAAAATCACCTACTTAAGTCCTTCTAAAGCCGCATCTCCTGATCAAATACAACATACCTCTGAACCCTTTAGGTATACCCACAACAAAGTTAACTACCTAATTGCAAACGAAGACAATAAGCTTGCGGTTTACGAAGAAGAGCAAGTCATAGGAAGTTAGGACTTTTCTTATTGGACAGCTGTTGCTGACCTCAAATCGGATATGTAGATATAGCCTGGATAATTCTGTATAATTTCTATAACGTTGTTCACAACGTTCCGCAATCACACCACCAACACGCATATTCCTTGCTATAATGATGGATCGTGGATATTCAAACGAGTCTCTTTATTCTGTTTAGCCTTATAATCGGCGCTTTTCTCATAGCTGACCTTGGCTTCTTTAATAAAAAAGCGCATAAAATTGAACCACGTTCTGCTCTACTTCAATCACTTTTTTGGATAGGTATCGCCTTCGCCTTCGCTTTTCTCATATCTATCTTCATGGACCGCGAATCTGCAATTGAGTTTATGAGTGCATACGTCACAGAAAAAATGTTATCCGTCGACAATCTCTTTGTCATTATGTTGATATTTAATTTCTTTAACATCGAAGAAAAATATCATCACAAGGTATTATTCTGGGGCATTATGGGCGCCATCGTATTTAGAGGCATATTTATCCTACTTGGCGCCTATATCATCGCACAGTTTCATTGGATTTTGTACATTTTCGGAACAATTCTTGTATATACAGGATTCAAACTATTTACCGATAAAAAAGAAGAACACGTTGATTTTGAAAAAAGTGCCATTGTTACTTTGGCTAGGAAGTATCTCCCATTTTCTAAGGATTACCATAGCGGGAAATTTCTCATAAAAGAAAACGGTAAGACAATGTTTACTACGTTGTTCTTAATTATTCTGCTTGTTGAGGCAACAGATATCATATTCGCTATAGATTCAATACCCGCTGCTTTTAGTATTACGCAAAAACCATTTATCGTTTTTACCTCAAATATTTTTGCGGTAATGGGTCTCCGAGCGCTTTTCTTCCTCCTTGAAAGTGTGCTCCACCGTTTCCATCATTTACAAAAAGGGCTCGCTTTTGTTCTGATTTTTATTGGGGCAAAAATGCTTGTTGGTATTGTGGGATTACACCTATCATCACTTGTATCATTTATAGTTATAGTCGCAGTATTTGCACTGTCACTTATTCTTTCTGTTCTGTTTCCGAAAAAGATATAATCGTATTTATGCATGTATGATGCACTCTAAGAAGACAAAGAAAAAAACCTGCCCGCATTGTGGAAACAATCCAACTAATCACCTACTCACTCATATGACACAAACCGTTCTTGTTAAGACCTTGCCCCTTGCCAAATATATCCAATCACGCCGAAACGTAAGATTTGACAACAAAGTACATGAAATTGTTATGGATATTATGTGGGGATTCACAAAGACTGGTGTGTGGGGTATTAATAGAGACCACAAGAAAGCTCCTACCGAAAGAACGCTTGTTATATGGGAAGAAGCTATAAAGAGAGGCATTGAGATGGAGGGCCTTATTGTTTATGGAAAACATGTCGAACATCATCGCGCAAAAATAAATGATGTTTGGGTTCATTTTGAAAGCCTTCCTGTGCCGGGAAAGTTTAATGAGGATGCGTACGAGTGGATGGATGACAAATGGGAGCTTAAGAAATTTTTAAAAACCCATAACATCCCCACAGCCTTTGGAGAGTCGGTTTCTAAACTTGACGACGCCCTCAAGATTTTTAGGAAAGGGCGAAAACCATTTATCACTAAACCACAGCTCGGTTCTCGTGGACGGCATACCACCACACATATATATACTAAGGAACAGCTCATCGAGGGTTTCAAGATTGCAAAAAAATTATGTCGCTATGTCATAGTTGAGGAACATCTTGTGGGCAGCGTCTACAGAGGAACCTATGTTAATGGCGAAGTCGTTGGAATACTCCGAGGTGATCCTCCGCGAGTTACTGGTGATGGCACATCAACAATAAGAAAGCTCATCGCCTTGAAGAATAAAACAAAACATCCTGAGGTATCAGACGTAGTAATAACACCCCATCTTGAAAATTTCCTCGAAAGACAGCGATTATCATTAGATGCAATTCTGAAAAAGAATCAAACCATTGACCTATCAGAAAAGATTGGCATATCATATGGAGGGTTTGCTGCAGAAGAAATGCCAATGACACATCCAAAAATTATTGATTACGTAAAAAAGGCTGGAGATCTGATGAGGGCACCCGTTGTCGGGTTTGATTTTATTATCGAAGATATCACAAAAGACCCAGACAAACAGAAGTGGGGATTTATTGAAGCAAACTCTCTACCGTTCATCAACTTACACCATTTTCCACTTGAAGGTGAATCAATCAATGTAGCGTCTAAGATATGGGATTTATGGGATAATGCATCATGATTTTATTAAACAGAGAGCCACTTACAATAGCATCTTTAGAATTTCCTATTCTTGTGAATGGTGCGGATAAGACTGGTGCATCGCATTTTTCAATTGAATTACTTGCGGCATTATACGCAGAAAATCACAACATACTCTTTTTCAGTGGCTACGAAATGGCAAAAACTGCGTTTAAACGATGCGTCGGAGATAGTTTTGACCCAGAAAGGGTACGCATTCTCGAAGATGCAAACGAGGCTCAGCTTATTGAGGCTGTCCATACTATGCCAGATATTAATGACCGTTTGATATACATTAAAAACTTCGATTTGTATGCTCCTGAAACTATGCGTGAAATAGTAAGGTTCCCTAAACTTTTGTTCATGGGATCAATGGATCAAGCAAAAGCTAAAGAGGTGCTTGCACATATCGACTGGAAAACAAAGATGTGGTTTGGAAGACCCGAAGTTGAACAATATTATGGAGTTATGGAAAGCAACGAGCTTTCTGGCATTGTCCATATAGCTTCATGAAGCTACACATAACAGATGAGTTTTCACCTCTCAAAGATGTGGTTGTCTGTTGGGGAAATAGCATTCCTGCGTTCGAGGAGTACCCAAAAAACGATCCTGAATACATAAAATACCACGAGCGACCGTGGAATAAAGACTTACTCTTAAAACAACAGGAGGGTTTCTTTACGTCGCTTGAAAAGTACAACGTTCGTCTTCACTTCCCCGAAACTACACCTCAACTCATATGGCAAATGTATACAAGAGACACCGCTTTTGTTATTCATGATCAGCTTTACTTTAGCAATCTCAGAACATTTAAAGAGCGATTAGGTGAAATAACGATGTTAACAAAGTTTCTCACATCACTAGGTATTGCGCAGTTTCAAGAATTGAAAAAGGGGACAATCGAGGGTGGTGATGTCGTTGTAGATCCACAAGGCATTTTTGTGGGTAATGGCTGGAGAACAGAGGATGCAACAATTACTGAACTTTTGAGTATGAAGAAGGTAGAAAACTACTGCTTGGAGAACATGTTATGCATCTTGATACGCGATTCACACTCTTGCCACGTGGCTATGCGCTAATTATTCCTGAGGCTTTTTCAAAAGAAGATCTAGAAGTGCTTAAAGACAAATTCAAGCTTCTTCCAGTTCTTCCTGAAGAGGCTATGGACCTTGGGACCAATGTCTTCGTAGTAAATCCTGATACAATTTTTAGTCCAAAACAAAATGCAAGGATTAATAGTATGCTAGCTGATCAGGGATTTAAGCTTGAAGCTATTGACTACACCGAACCAATTGCTCTTGGAGGCTCATTTAGATGTACAACTTTCCATTAGTGCGTGAATAGAATGATATAATGAACTTATAATATATGTTTTTCAGCCCAACATTTGGCAAGCTGACAGGATATGAAGTAAAAAACCACATTGCTTCGTACTTTCTTCAAGATAAGGACTCAGAATATCGCATTATTGTTGGTGTCGATTCAGAAAAACATTCTCTAGATAGTTATGATTTTATTACTGCTTTAGTAGTACAACGCAAAGGGAAAGGTGGTATCTATTTTTGGTCGCATGAAGTTGTCGCTAGAAAGATTGATCTGAAGCAACGTATGTATATGGAGGCGATTATGTCGCTTCAAGCTGCTGAAAATCTTGTAGAGCTTTTTAAAAGAATTCCTCTGGCAAAGTACGAGTTTGAAATTCATGTTGATATTGGAACCAATGGAAAAACAAAGGATTTGATAAATGAAATTACAGGCATGGTGCGAGCAAGTGGGTATACGGTAAAAATTAAGCCTGAGTCGTTTGGCGCATCAAGCGTTGCAGATAGACACACTTAATCTTCAATACCAGATTTGGTGACAGTCGCACCTTTTACCGGGTCACCACCAGTTACTGCTTGAGAAATCTGTCGATCAACCTCTGCTAATGCTGCTGACATATCTACGCCAGATTCATGTTGAGACTTTAATACAGCGGCTTTTTTATCGATCAACATTTGTAAAAAAGAAGGTCCATATACACTCATATTAAGCATATTTTACTCCTCTACAAACTCTTTCGCATTCGCATCGGAGATGATGAATTTTTGGCCTTTGCCAGTAACGGTACGGAACGCAGCATTACGTACGATTGCTTCAACACGACGCTCGACACTACGAATACCCGGGTCGTATCCAGAAAGTCGAGCTATATGCTTCCATACTGACTCGTCAACCTGTATCGCATCAGGTGCCATTGCACTGTCTTTTAACAGGCGAGGCAAAATATAATTTGAGGCTATATGGATTTTTTCTTCATCTGAATACGACGGCATTTGGATGATTTCGAGACGGTCGAGCACAGCCGTCGAGATGCTGCGGGTATTGTTTGCCGTCGCGACGAAAATAACCTCAGAAAGGTCAAATGGATAATCGACGTAATGATCAATATAATGAGCGTTTTGCTCTGGGTCAAGCAATTCAAGAAGCACACCCATAATCTCACCTTGCGCCGCAGGCGCAATACGATCGAGCTCGTCTAGCAAAATAACTGGATTTTTCGTACCAACTCTGCGCATAGCTTTAAGAATCTGACCCGGCTCAGCCTCCGGCTGAATCTTTGACAATCCGCGAAGATCCAAAGCAGATGATAACCCTCCAAACGGTATGCGCGCAAACTGTCTCCCAAGCGCCCCAGCTATTGAGCGCGCAAACGTAGTCTTACCCGTACCTGCCAACCCCACAAAAAACAAAACGGGTGCGTGGAAACGACCCAATTCCTTTTTTTGCTGTTGCAACATTAGTACTGAAATATATTCGAGTACACGACCCTTAATCTTCTCGAGGCCGTAATGATTCTCATTCATATACCGTTTTGCAGCCTCGATATCCAGCAAATCAGTTGATCGTTTTGTCCATGGCAATGCAGTAATCCAATCGACATATTTCACCAGCATATCCAATTGATTTATATTCCCTCCGTAACGCAGTGTTAGATTAATTCGCTGCAGTTGCATATTGGCCTTTTCCCACAGGTCGTGTGGAATATCTGCCTTATGCAGCATCTCCTCTAATTTCTTTATTTCGACCGTAATATACTCATAATTATCGGTTGATGAAGCGGTCGAAATTGGTGTGTAATTTTTGATATCCATAATTAGCAATCTCCGAGGGATATTGACAATTGACTCGTCCTTTGATATATATAGTAGAGCAAATCAAAATGCTTATCAATTAAAAATTAGGTAAAAACATAATAAATATGTCAGATACTACTCACAATATCCAACCCCTCTTTGATTATGTATTAATCAAACCTCTTGATGCAGAGGAAAAAACAGCATCAGGTATTTATCTCCCCGATTCTGCAAAAGAAAAACCTCAAATGGGAGAAGTTATGGCTATCGGACCCGGAGCCTTTGATGAAGATGGCGAAGTTATGCCTATGGTCGTCAAGATTGGTCAAAAAGTCCTCTATAAAAAATGGGGTGGCAATGAGGTAAAAGTCGGCACAGCCGAATGGATGCTCATTGAACAAAAAGATATTATGGCCGTTATGGCTTAAGTTACTAACATTTATTAAAAGTTCTCACTAAATATCATGGCAAAACAATTGAAATTCTCAGATGATGCAAGGCAAGCACTTGCACGCGGTGTCAACACACTAGCACAAGCAGTCGTTACCACTCTTGGACCACGAGGGCGAAATGTTGCTCTCGACAAAAAGTGGGGTGCTCCAAACGTCGTTCACGACGGTGTGAGTGTTGCGAAAGAAATTACACTAGAGGACCCATTCGAAAACATGGGTGCCCAATTAGCGCGTGAAGCAGCATCAAAAACTGCAGATGTTGCTGGTGACGGCACAACCACATCAACACTTCTTACACAAGCCATCGTAAACGCTGGTATGAAAAATATTACTGCTGGTACAAACCCGATGGTACTCAAAAAAGGTATTGAAAAAGCCGTTGTTGCAGCGGTTGAAGAGATTAAAAAATCTTCAAAGGATATTCCTTTGGATGATGAAGCAGCAGTTGCACAGGTTGCAACTATATCAGCAGCTGATGAAAAGATTGGTGCTCTAATCGCTTCAGCATTCAAACAGGTTGGTAAAGATGGTGTCATTACCGTCGAAGAAGGTCGCGGACTTGAGCTTGAGGTAAGTTATAAAGAAGGAATGGAGTTTGATAAAGGATATGCTTCGGCATACTTTGTGACCAATCCTGATAAAATGACTGCCGAAATTGATGATGCACACATATTAATTACCGACAAAAAAATAAGTGCAGTATCTGACCTACTTCCCTTCCTTGAGAAGTTTGTCAAAGTCTCAAAGTCACTCGTCATCATCGCCGATGATGTTGATGGAGAAGCATTAGCGACTCTTGTTGTCAACAAGCTTCGAGGAACTTTCAATGCGCTTGTCATTAAGGCTCCCGGCTTTGGTGACCGACGAAAAGCTATGCTCCAAGATATTGCCATTCTCACAGGAGGTATGGTTGTATCTGAAGATACAGGTGCAAAGCTTGAGAACATTGATGTCGAAGTTCTTGGTAAAGCTGATAAAGTTTGGACGGATAAAGAATCCACACGCATTATTGGCGGCAAAGGTGATCCAAAGGCGATAGAAAGTCGCGTTGCCTCACTTAAACAGGAGATCGATGCCTCGACTTCTGACTTTGACAAGGAGAAACTTCAAGAGCGCCTTGCAAAACTTGCGGGTGGTGTAGCTGTCATTAGTGTTGGCGCTACAACAGAGATTGAGCTTAAAGAAAAGAAGGAGCGTGTTGATGATGCAGTTTCTGCAACAAAGGCGGCTCTAGAAGAAGGTATTGTCCCAGGTGGCGGCACCACATTCCTTAAGGCTCGCAAAGTGCTCATCGCACTTAAAGACCAAGCCGCGAACGAAGAAGAAAAAGTTGGCATGGATATTGTCTACCAAGCACTTGCAATGCCAGTCGAAATGCTCGCCAAGAATTCAGGCGTAGATGCTGGTTGGGTATTGCGACAAATTGAAGACAATACAGACGTTGATTATGGATTTAATGCTGCGACATTAGAGTTTGGCTCAATGTTAAAGCAAGGAGTCGTCGATCCAACGAAAGTTGTTCGCAGCGCATTAGAAAATGCTGCATCTGTAGCAACAATGATCTTAACCACCGAGGCACTTATCACTGATCTTCCGGAGAAGTCTCAAGGAGGAGCAGGTGGGGGTATGCCCGACATGAGTGGTATGGGCGGCATGGGTGGCATGATGTAATAGAAACTTATTAAAAGACCGCTTTGGTATATGCCAAGGCGGTTTTTTTATACCTATAAAGTTGCTATAATGACAGTCCATGGTTACAAGTGTAGGCGAACTACTAAAATCTGAGCGCGAAAAGCAACATTTGTCACTCGAAGACGTTGAAGCTCATACGCGTATTCGACAAAAAAACCTCATTGCGGTAGAAAAAGGTGATTGGCGCATATTTTCCTCAAGAACCTATATTCAGGGGATAATTCGAACATATAGCGCTTTTCTCAAGCTTGATGAGGAAAAAATGTTAGCTTATTTTCGTAGAGAATATGAACGACTTGAATCTCTAAAGTTTAAGAAGCGCACGACGGCGAAACAGTTTACTCCACTCACCAAAAGAGTTGCCGGTGTTGTTGTGACATGTCTTATATTGCTTTTCTCACTCTATTTTGGTTATCAATTTCATCTTTATCTTACTCCCCCAAAACTTGAAATTCTTGAGCCCACTAAAACTGAATTCAAACGCGAGGATAAAATTACAATTAAGGGTAAGGTTGAAGCAGATACGACCGTTCATGTTAATGGAGAGCAAGTTTTCCCCGATGAAAATTTCATCTTTACATATAATCTTGCTCTTGCTGAACCGCTCAACAAAGCCGTTATTGTAGCAACCGGAGCAAACGGCAAGAAAACCGTTTTGGAGCGAATCTATAAAAAAACGGAGAGATAGTCACATCTATTTTTTTAAGCAGTTTTCCATGTACTAGTGTGTGGAAAAAGTTTTAATAACTTTCAAGCTCAATTTCATGATTAGACCATTCATGTACTAGTACATGAAATATTAACACTGTGCAAAAATCCCTAGGAAGATAGTTGAATACATCTCAAGAAATTATTCAGAATACTGGAGCTCAAAAAAGTCTTTTTCCTTCGTCTTTAAATGTTGCCACCATGATGTATTGCTCGTATACCAATCAATCATCTTCTTCAAACCTTCCTCAAGCGTCACTGAAGGTGACCAACCCAATTCATTATGTATTTTCGACCAGTCTACAGCATATCGTCTATCATGGCCTGGACGATCTTTAACATACTCAAGCATATACTCGCCCTTACCCATCAGCTTTAAAATCATTTTGATGGCATCAATGTTTGAAACATCGTCGACAAGGCCTCCAATAAAATAGGTCTCACCAACTTTTCCATCATGCAGAATGCGATCAATAGCTGTTGCGTGATCCTCAACATACAACCAATCACGCACATATAATCCATCTCCGTACACAGGAACCTTTTTATCTTCAATTAAGTTTGTGATCGCTAATGAAAAAAGCTTTTCTGGGAACATATAGGGGCCATAGTTGTTTGAACAATTAGAGATAGTGGTTGGCAACCCATATGTGATGTTATATGCGCGCACCAAATGATCTGAGGATGCCTTAGAAGCTGAGTATGGGCTTCGCGGACTATAAGGCGTCTTTTCATTGAACTTCTCTGTTGTCCCAAGATCCAGTGCTCCAAAAACCTCATCGGTAGAAATATGGTGAAAGCGTTTTATATTGTTTGCAAGCGCTGCTTCGAGCAAAACGTGCGTCCCCACAATATTTGTCTCAATAAATGGCGCGGCAGATAAAATAGATCGATCAACATGCGATTCGGCAGCAAAGTGCACAACTGTATCAATACCTTTCATTGCAGCACCAACGGCTTGAGGATCGCAGATGTCGCCTTTTATAAAGCTATAATGTGGATTCTTCTCAATATCGGTAAGACTCTCTAGATTTCCAGCATAGGTAAGTTTGTCAAAATTAACAATCTCATCATTTGGATATTTATTAAGCCAGTAGTGAATAAAATTCGAACCAATAAATCCTGCTCCCCCGGTTATTAGTAGTTTCATATTGCTGTTGTCTGAACAAAATTATAGCATACCATTGACAACCATTCGTTTCTTCTCCATAATGAATTTATCATGCCAGTTCTAGATTTTTTTAAGAAAAAACCTGTTAGTGGTTCTGGGAATACTCAGGTTGCCGGAGAGCCCCAAACAACCACAGTTGCTGTTGGTCAAACGCAGTCATACAACGGCATAGGAAACCCGCCAGGAGGACAAGCATATAATGGCATCGGAAATCCGCCAGCACCAAAAATGCCTGAAGTTGCTACACCCGTTACCACACAGGTTCAGACCCCGACCCCAACACCAGAACCAACAACACCGCAGACAGATCAACCTACAGATCAACCAGCCAAACCTGTTGATCCAGTAGCGCAAGCAGGTCAAACACCAACCCCAACCGATGTGGCACCTAGTGACAAACCAACAGACGATTCAGCCATTGATCCGCAAAAAAGAACTGAGCTCGATTTAATGACGCATCTTACGCAACGCTCGAATCGAGTATTTATGGCTGCACAACAAAAAACTAAAGAGCTTAAAGCAGAATTTATAGATTCCGAACATGTACTACATGGTTTGCTCGCTGACCCAGAAATCTACAAACTTTTTACAGAGAAAAAGATTCCACCTCAGTCAATAGATCAGGAACTTGATAAACTCTATCAAAAAGGCACAAGCGAAAAAACGCCACTTCCTTCACCTCGTGTAAAACGAATCCTTGAAAATGCTCTTGTTACGGCAAGAAAACTCGGCTACGAATTTATTTCACCTGAGCATATTCTCTTAGCTTTGTTTGAAGAAGGTGAGGGTATTGGGGCGAGAACACTCGCTAAACTTGGACTGAAAAAAGAGGATCTTAATAAGCAAATCACCGGCAAAAAAGAAGGTGTTGAAGGAAAAGAAGGAGCTGGCGGAAAAGATACCAGTCGCAGCATGCTTGATCAATATACGAATGACTTAACACTCAAAGCCGAACAGGGTCAACTTGATCCTGTTGTTGAACGCTCAGAGGTTATCGAGCGTGTTATTCATATTATTTCTCGCCGCACAAAAAATAATCCAGCACTTGTTGGCGAGGCCGGCGTTGGTAAAACAGCGATTGTTGAAGGACTTGCACAAAAAATTGTAAAGAAAGAAGTACCCGAATCGCTCGTTGGCAAACGCATTCTTCAGCTCGATCTTATGAGCATTATTGCGGGCGCATCACACAGAGGTGAGTTCGAGGAGCGCATGAAAAAAATCATAGAAGAGATTACAAACTCACAAGGACAAGTTATATTATTCATCGATGAAATTCATAATTTAGTTGGTGCTGGAGCAGGGGGAGAAGGATCGCTTGATGCGTCCAATTTCTTAAAGCCAGCACTTGCACGAGGTGAACTTCAACTTATTGGTGCAACCACACTTACTGAATATAGAAAATATGTTGAAAAAGATCCTGCGCTTGAACGACGCTTCCAGCCAGTTCTCGTTCCAGAACCAACCGAGGAACAGACAATAAAGATGGTGAAAGCGTTACGCGATAAATACGAAGCATTTCACAGAGTAAAAATTCCAGACGAAGCGATTGAGGCTGCTGTAAAACTCTCAAAGAGATATGTCGGCGACCGCTTTTTACCAGATAAGGCTATAGACCTTATCGATGAGGCTGGTGCGGCTGTACGACTACCGCTCATCTCACTCCCAGAAGAGATAAGATCTATTGAGGAGCGCCAAAAACAGCTACAACAAGAGCTTGAGGAAGATGAAAAGAGAGGTGATCGCGTTCGATCGAGCATTCTTCGTCCTAAAATTGATGATCTAAATGCAGATCTTAAAATTAAACAGGATGACTACGCACAAAAAAAGGCGCAAACAACAACAAGCGTAAGCGAACAAGCAATAAAAGACATTATAGCGCGCTGGACTGGAATTCCAATTTCTCGCATTAGTGAATCAGAAGTTGAGAAACTCACAAAACTTGAGGACATTATACACGAGCGACTTGTGGATCAAGAGAACGCAGTTGGCCCTGTAGCACAGGCAGTTCGTCGCGGGAGAGCCGGACTTAAGTCAAACAATCGTCCAATCGGAAGCTTCGTGTTCCTTGGACCTACTGGTGTAGGTAAGACAGAACTTGCAAAAACATTGGCGGAGGTGCTCTTTGGTCAAGAAGAAGCAATGATTCGATTTGATATGACAGAGTATATGGAAAAGCATGAGGTCGCAAAGCTTCTCGGAGCCCCTCCAGGATATGTGGGCTACGAAGAAGGTGGAAAACTTACCGAGGCTGTTCGTCGAAAGCCGTATTCAGTAGTACTTTTCGACGAGGTTGAAAAGGCTCACCCTGATATTTTTAATATTCTCTTACAGATTCTTGATGATGGGCGTTTGACTGATAATAAGGGACATGTTGTCTCGTTCAAAAATACTGTCGTAATTTGTACATCGAATATTGGCACAAAAATGATCCAAGATGATATCTTATCTGGAGGTCCTGTCGACATCGAAGAACCCACACTCCTTTCGACGTATACATTCTCGCCTCGAGGGCGCCAAATAATGACCATCATGGGTAAAGTATTTGAGCGTGAATCAGCTCAAGAACCATGGAAGCCCTCAATGATTATTGATTATTTCGCAGGACAAAAAGTCGAAGGCGAACCACAAGCAGATGGAAAACCTGCCACAAACACCCCTGATTTCCCTGGAAAAGAATTCGACACACATGCCATGTCGCCTAAGGGTGTTGAAATGATAACCAGTGGAGGCCTTATGTTCCAGAGAACAGCAACAACAGCCAAGGTGTGGAAGGCACTTTCACTCATAGATTATTTTAAAGATGGCGTCGTTATTAATGCTCTACCTGATGCGCCGGAACAGCAATTACCTACTGCAAAGCTCAAAACACAGGCGTTTTCTGCGCAAGAGATGGAGGTTGTCACCTTCCGAGATCGTTTCTGGAAGAGAAAAGATGGTGAAGCAAATTGGGAAACTGGCACCTTAAAAGATTACTTCGAAGGTCAAACAATGGAGGGCGCCACGCAAACAAAGCCAGAGATAGAAAAAACGAATGATGCAAAACCAGAAGAAACAGGTCTAAAAGAGCAGACCACGGATGCAGTGAAGACTGATAAACCTGAAGTACAGAAAGTAGAGCCATCGCTCCCCACAAACTATTGGGACATTCATGCATTTAATCCCGATGGGAGCGAACTTATCATAGTAGGAGAAAAAATTTGGGTAAAACAAGCTAATCAAACAACATGGAAAATGCAAACACTTGCTGAGTACTTTGGTAAAGACTTCCCGCTTGAACAAGAAATGACCGAAAAGCAAAAAATCGAGGAAGAGCTCTCAAAGAATCAATACGAGAAAACAAAAGCAAAAGTTATGGATGAGCTTCGTAAGTTCTTCCGACCTGAACTCATTAATCGTTTTGATGAAACGATTATCTTTGAACCGCTCAAGTATCAACACATGATGCAAATCGCAGAATTCCAGATGAAAGCCGTCCGCAAGCTCCTTGAAGAGCAAAACATCGGCTTCGCGTGGACTGAAGAAGCAAAGAAAGAAATCGTTCGACAGGGATTTGATCCGTTATATGGAGCCAGACCACTAAAACGAACGATTCAAAAACTTGTTGAAAATCCAATTTCGACGCTCATTATTGAGCAGAAACTCAAGGAAAGTGATTTGGTAAACGTCGATTTCGATGGTGAAAACTTTGTATTTAATATAGAGAAAGTGACGTTCGTCAGCGAAGAAGAATTAAAGAAACAAAAAATTCGTAAATTTGAATGTGTTGATTCACATTTCGCTTTTGAAACAGAAGTTGTTGAAAATGCAACAGTTGTATGTCCAATCAATGCAATGGAAAAAGTTCAGGAGATTGTAAAAGCACCTGATCAGGAGGTAGAAAAGATAGAAGAAGTAGATACTAAAGATGTAAAGACAAATTCTTCTGGACCTGTGCCAACGACAGGTTCACCTACAAATGATATGCCAAAAAAGGATGCACCAGTTACTACGCCGCTTGACACGGCGCAACAAAAACTAGATGATAGTCAAACGCCTCCTAGCCCAACAAATACACCTTCCTAATACTACGCCAGGAGCACCTGATGTAATTATTGAGGGTCCTCTTCGACCCGAACTTGCTGCTGCCGGAGTAGGAGGCATTATTTCAATGCTTCTTTCATTTCTCTATGCAATTGCAGCTGTTCTGCTCTTCTTTATTTTTATATGGGGAGGATTTGATATTTTGACTTCTGATGGGAATGAAGAAAAGCTTTCGAGCGGGAGTCAAAAGATTACTTCGGGCATTATAGGTTTTATACTCCTTATACTTGCCTTCTTTTTAACACGTGTCGTTGCATTTGTGTTTGGTTTAGACACATCATTCATTTTCTGATAAATTGATAAGTGAACATAAGCGTGTTATAATGAAGTCTGCGTATGAATTGTAACTATAAGCCGTCACAGTGAGTTGCGAAAGCACTAGTAACCCGCCCTATTGGCGGGATTTTTTTAGCATAAAATGAATATTCTCGACCGAAAAGGCGTAGAAACAGTGGTACTTTCCGTTGGTGGAAGCCTCATAGTCCCTAAATCGGGTATAGATGTTGATTTTCTTAAGAAATTAAACGTTTTCATTCGAAAGCAGGTTCGAGAAAGTAATCGACGATTTTTTATTGTTATTGGTGGTGGCTCAACTGCCCGAGAGTATCGAGATGCTGCTCGTGATGTCGTCGGTAAAATTAGCGATAGCGATTTGGATTGGATTGGTATTCATTCTACCCGTCTTAACGCCCATCTTGTTCGCACTATCTTTCAAGATATCGCACATCCGCGTATTATTGAGAATTATGACAGACCACTTATTGGGGCACGTGAAGCGGTAATAATTGGCTCTGGATGGAAGCCCGGGTGGTCAACAGATTATTGTGCGGCGGTACTCGCACGAGATTACAAAGCTTCTCTCATCATTAACCTTTCCAACATCGACTATGTATATGACAAAGACCCTCGACTCTTTCCAGACGCAAAGATAATAAAACATACAACCTGGGAATTTTTTGAAGGACTTATCCCTGAAAAATGGGTACCAGGAACCAATGCCCCTTTCGATCCTGTTGCGTCTCGACTTGCAAAAAAATATGGTACTGCAGTTATTGTAGCTAACGGCAACAATTTCAGTAATCTGACGAGAATATTAAACGGCGAGAGCTTTAAAGGCACTGTCATAACAAACTATAAGATTGACGAAACGTTCTACGACAAAGACTACTTTGACTCTCAACGCAAAGAGCGATGGGCAGCATTTTCAGAATCATTTATTAGTCGTATTATTATTGATCTAACAAATTTCTATCGGGCTCTATGGATTAAGCTTTTTATAAATCCAAAGACATGTCTAGATCTAGGATGTGGGGATGGTGGACTCGTACATCATCTCAGAAGATTTGGTATTCAAGCATTTGGTATAGATATATCTGAATACGCAATATCATCTGCAAATAAAGAGATACAACCATTCCTAGTAAAAGGAGACATTAAGAAACTGCCCTATGAGGACGGCGCTTTTGATCTCGTTGTATCTTTCGATGTATTAGAACATATCCAAAGAGCGGAAATAAAGGCAGTTGCCCAAGAATCAGCTCGTGTGGCAAAAAAATTCGTTTTGCACAAAATCTATACAACGGAGAATTTATGGATCGAATGGACGCAGCCAAAAGATTACTCACATATATCTGTGCAGAGTCAAGCATTTTGGTTAAACATCTTTAGATCGCTTGAGAACGTAAGTATGGTAAAAAAATACGTGTTTAAACTCCCTACCTTCATTGAAAGTCTCTTCCTCCTTCGTAAAAAATCAGCATGAAAGTAACGAGCATAAGTTTAAAAAATTTTCGAAACGCAACTGCACTTAAGCTAGAACTCGATCCAGGTATTACCTGCCTTGTAGGGCCAAATGCGCGAGGAAAAACAAATATTTTAGAGGCGATCTACTTTTTAATGACGGGTAAGGGTATTAAAGAAGATCGCCAAGAGGAGCTTATTACCTTTGGGGCAAGTGATGCTGATGTAGAGGGCATTCTTGAAGACGATTCATCAGAAATACTTCTGCGTATCCATCTCACCAAGGCACATCGCGTTGAAAAAGTTTTTATGGTTAATAAATTGAAAAAGCAAAAATTTGGCTATTTAAAAGAAACAATACCGTGTGTGCTCTTTTCTCCGGCTTTGATATCAATTATTGATGGACAACCATCAGAGCGACGAACGTTTGTCGACCATATCATATCCACAATAGATATGGAGTATAAAAAAAGACTTAGTAATTATGAAAATGCACTCCGAAAAAGAAACAGAATTATTGAACATACCGAAAACCTCGACAATTTGCGAAGGGAACTTATTTTTTGGGACGATTATCTAATACAGCAGGCTGACTACATCGTATCAGCACGAAAAAAATATATAGGGAAAATGAATGAATCTGACTTCCCTGAGCTTCCATTTTCAATCGAATATACACAGAATGTTATGTCTCATACAACGCTTGAGGAATACTTTATGAAACAGTACTATCAAAAGCGAACGCTTGTAGGCCCACAAAGAGATGAGTATCGTATCATGTATCATAAGGGTGATGAGATCATCGATGTACATACATATGCATCGCGCGGTGAACAAAGGTTGGCACTTTTTTGGCTTATTCTCAATCAACTAAATTTATATGTAGCACATCTCCAAAAAGACCCTCTACTACTATTAGACGATATATTCTCTGAGTTAGATCAAGCAAATAAACACCTTATCACCGAACATATCAAACGCTTTCAGACCGTACTCACTACTACTGAAGAGGAACTTGCACAAAAAGAAAACATTAAAGGCCGTATAATCAACATATAATGGATAACTTTTTTATTCTATTTTTAGTTATTATTATCGCCTTACTATCGATAGCCTTGTGGCTTATCACACGTGCCAAACCAAAGGGTTGGCGCGGTATGATACATGCTAAGCTCGAAGAAATTGATCTGCTTGTGCAAGGAGGACGTGAGAACGATATTCGCACCGCACTCATTCAACTTGATGCCATACTCGACGCGGTATTACAACAAAAACGCGTCCGCGGTCAAACACTTGGAGAACGTCTGAAAAATGGAAGAATACACTTTGATCGCTCAACTTACAATGCCGTATGGGAAGCGCATAAGTTACGCAATAAAATTGTCCATGAAATTGATTATCGGCCACCTATTACACATGTAAAACAAAACTACATGGAACTTAAGATGGGAATAAAGCGCTTAATGAAAGCGTAGTTTGGTACAATTACCTACCAGGAAGGGTGCCGGAGCGGCTAAACGGCCAGGTCTCGAAAACCTTGGGGGAGCAATCCCACGCGAGTTCGAATCTCGCCTCTTCCGCAGAGCTTACAAATGCTCAGGACATGGTTCTCCGTAGTTAGCTAATAGTTGATTGTAGTCTACTAAGGTAACCCTACCATCTCCATCAAAATCGCCTCCGCTATACGTATCTACCGCTTTCCCGTAATTTACAACAACAATATTGTAATCCGGTAAGTTAACTACGCCATCTGCATTGCTGTCACCGGGACATGTTCCCATACCCATGGGGGAGGTAGTAGGAAACCCTATTGGTACCGTTGGTGTTGGTGTAATAGTTGGTGTAGGCGATGGGCTCGGCGATGGCGATGGCGATGGCGTCGGTGTAAAAGTTGGTGTAGGCGATGGGCTCGGCGATGGCGATGGCGATGGCGTCGGTGTAAAAGTTGGTGTAGGCGATGGGCTCGGCGATGGCGATGGCGATGGGCTCGGTGTGACTGTCGGTGTCACGGTAGGCGTTACTGTTGGGGTAATCGTTGGCGTCACTGTTGGGGTGATAGCCAAGGTGATGGTTGGTGTGGCGGATGGCGTCATGGTAACCGAAGGAGTCATCATTGTTGGTGTCGCTGATACACCAGGTGTTGGGCTTAGTTTTTGGCAAATAACGCTTGCGTTGATTTGCGAACAGGTCACATATCCACCACGAGCATCTTGAATTTCAAGTTTACATGTATATGAGATGTCCTCTGGTTGATCAAAGAGAACTTTTGTTTGATCATTTCCAGTACCATCTCGTGTATCATTTAAATTCCCTTGTGTAATTAGCTCATTGTTTTCACCATAAACAGCAAGTCTATATAAAAGTGGAAATCCTCCGATACGATTAACGTCATCCCTTGAAAGCATACAGATGAGTGATCGCTCTGGACCGCAAGACGGACCCGACGCTTCATTGATATAGGTTATTGAAGATTTTGTACTAAACAAGCTTATGGCCATTACACCTAATGCTGTGCCTAGTAGCGCTAATTTTAATATAGCTGATGGAAGCATAGTTTATTATTGAGCACAATTTCCGGTACCATCATTGATACAAATTATCGGAAATACATTATTTAACTCTGTGGGGCAATATTGTAGAGGCTCTTGGCCACTAGGTGGCAGCCATGAAGAGTTCGTTTGAGCCTCAGAATAAGAAGTTCTCATAATTATAAGACTCAGAATTAGTACCAGAAAACCCATAAGCAGTAAGTGTCTTATATATTTATTTAACATATACCCCGGTTTCAATAATGTAATAACCATCCCTCGCAACATTGGGAACTGATGGTGCACTTGTGATGTTAACATTCATATTTGTACCCTCTAAGTATAGATGAACTCTGTTAATATGGTCTGGCTTAGGCAGAATGTGTATGGGAAGTTTTGCATCAATTTCATGCCTGGGCAGTATCCCTATAAACACATTCTCATATGAAGTAGTCTTTGGTAAGCTTGCTCTCATCTCTTGTAACAACCCATATCGTTCTCTCTCAATCAAGCCTGAGAATGCAAATTGCTCATTCAGAAAAGCCTCAACCTTTTCCTTATTTACAACCCAACCCTCTGTTGGTCTTTTAAAGGTAACGTCCTTATATTCATAATGAAATCTATCACGCGTAATCCCACTAAAATTTAACATTCCCTGAGTATCCGCCCAAAAGCGTACATTATGGTCATTAACCGGATCGCCGTAACTGACATACGAACCTAAAAAACTGAGAGATACTTTTGTTTCACGTTGAGGATAGAAATATATAAGTGGCGATACTGTTGAGGCAAACTTACACACATCGGTGAGCTGATACTGCCCATATATCGAGGCTCCACTATATGCTTTTTTCAGATTTTGCTTGAGTGACCATATCTGACTAATAGGAATGTTATTATCGATAAGACCCTGGATACGCGGCAGTGCACGTAGTTGTGTAAGCGTTAGTGAATTTGTTACTGGATGGTGCAGTCTATAGAGGCCTAATTTTATCGGATATATAGTGCCGGTACCGACATAGCTTGACATAGTAACCTCTTTATCAAGATTTGTATTTGCATCTGGAAAAATTATATTTAGCTTAATAGATGTAAGCATACTTCCTGTATTTACATAATAAGGCATTCCTGGATCTGCAATAATTCGTTCAGCTGCTATAGATAGTAAGTGATTATCAAGTGCCTTATGCAGCTTCTCAAAAGTGATATCCGTTGTAGATGTGAATTGATCTTTTGGTATAGCTAAAGGCCCATTCGGCAAAGCTGTCGGGAAGTAATATATGGTACCTAAACCTGGTATGAATAGTGGAATTCCTTGCTCAATCTGTGCCCCATCTTTTGTTAACAACACGCAAATACTCGGTAGTGGCGGAACAGCCGTTGGTGGCACCAGAGTAGGAGGGATAGTTACAGGTAATGTTGGCGTAGGAGTAATTCTTCTTCTTATGATTCTACAATTACCAGTAGATCCATCGTCACAAGGCAAAGTAATTACGTCATCATTTTCCTCTTGAGCATATACCTTAGGCAAAAACTTGTCGAAAAGACTATTGTTATCAGTCGTTGAATCTTGCGTGTTTTGCAGTGCTGGTATGGTCTGTGTAAAAGCAACTCGCACACCTGTCTCGGTTTCTGCAAATCCCTTGACTATGTATACCGGCTGGAGGAATTGTTGATCAATGTCAGCGGGTTTTTCTAAATATGCTAGTACAACATCAGTAACTTCTGCTTTATCTGATACAAATCTATTATTTCTATAGACTTTCTCAAGGTCAATAAAGCCTTCACCTGCGGGTACAGCAATATTGTAATAGGTACCATTTCTTTGCAGTTCTTCAAGCGCTTTTTTAACATCGTATAGCTCCAATCCTCTCTCTGTAAGTGTCGTCACTTTTTTAAAATGACGAATATTTGACTCGATGGAAAGTATGTACCCATCATTTGATATTGCCGCTGTCATAGTATTGAATTCTGATTGTCGCGCTTTTCCAGGGAGATCAGACGCATAAACTATTGAAGTATCTGTAGCACCTCTTACTTCTGAAGCTCCTGGTTTGAGTTCTGATAAAGGCTGTTTCTCTGCAACATTCAGCACCCCAACGGGATTCATTATGGGTAATCCCCCCATGTTTTCTGAACTTCGATGAAATTCATAGTAAGTTACACCAGGCTCTTCGCTCCTTTGATAAAGAGCAGTCAATGTAACCGTAGCATCAATAAGGCCAAGCTCATCCGTCATAAAAGTTGTGAGCGGTTCTTTAATTGAACTAAGATCGCGAGGGTTCGCTATAGCAAATGGAACCTTGACATATATTGACTTCATTTGTATAGCGCCTGATGTTCTATTGAAATTCACGATGCCGAAATCACTACTAAGCGTGACAACATTACCCGAGTTATTGCTACTAGTGAAAGTACTATCGCCAATAAGTTTGGCAGAAATCTCAGCAATCTCATTGTCAGTGAATTCAGATTTAAACTCATAAATCGATGCGTTTTCAGGAATACTTGGAAGATTTGCCCTAACCACATACTGCCCAATGTTAAATTCTGGACTTGTTTTGTATCCTGGATTTTTATCTAGTGCTGAAGTTTCAGGAATCAGATCTTTATATATCGTTGCAGTTGATGAATTACGAAGTAAACCCTTAATACGATTTGAGCTTGGTTCGCCTGGTTTTCCATTATTGAGAATACGAGCATTTAATATTAATAATGAACCGACAAAAGCCACCAGCAGCGCAATAATGTAAACCGGCTTCACTTTCATAGATATATGATATACCTTTTTTTGCATAGATACCATATGTGCTTACATTCGAACAATTGAATAAGGACAATGGTAATATGATAGAATACTATCAATAGTATGACACGTTCCAATAGGCCAATACGTTTGCTACTCCTATCTGGGCTCATTATCTTTACCATCCTTAAGATCTTTTTTATTGATATGGTTGCCAGTCGTCCTCTCAACGACTACGACGAAGCTCGCTATGCAGAAGTCTCAAAAAACATGATTTTGACCAATGAAATTTTGATTCCACTTGCAGGGGGTCCTGACGAACCTCGCAATCTTGTATTCACCAAACTAGGTAATGGACAGGAGCTCTATCCTTTTTTTTGGAAACCCCCATTCGTCATATGGCTGCAAGCAATTTCTATGAAACTTTTTGGCATTAATGAGTTTGCAGCACGCATTCCTTCGCTTTTGGCTTCATTAGGATCGATTATTGTGCTTTTCAAAATTATGAGGATATATCACATAAGAAATAAACTGATTTTTGCACTTCTATTTAGCTTTAGCTTATCATACGACTTTTCTTTTATTTCATCCCAAGGTACAACTGACGCGGTATTAACTTTTCTAGGAATGCTCGTAATTTTGCTCGCACATAAAAATGGAACTCGAGTTACTGTTACTGCAGGTATTATTACAGGCCTGGCGCTGCTCACAAAGTCGATTGCAGCATTTTGGATTCCCCTCATGTTCATCTTTGTTACATTTCACTTAAAAAAAATCACATTAAAATGTATGGTCCAGTATATTCTCAGTACGCTTTTTATTGCGACACCATGGTTTATCTTTATGTTCTTAAAATTCGGGAATGTATTTATTGAGCGACACTTTTTATTCAATGCAAGTGGTGGTGCGGCAGGTGGCCAAAACTTTGCTCCACCCCAGTGGTATGTCATCTATATGCTCGACATGTGGAAACCGTTTATTTTTCTACTTCCCATCATCATATATGCAGTTCTTCAGGACATGAATGAAAAAAAATGGAATTATGTTATTCCATTCATATGGATCTGCAGTATTTTACTTCCTTTCAGTCTTTCAAAGTCGAAAGTCTGGTGGTACATATATCCGATGTGGCCACCTTTTATTTTGCTTCTCGCACTTTCGTTACAACATATTCATAAGAATGTAAAGCATATCCTGCTTTCAATATTGCTTATTGCAGCAAGTTTCGTACCCTATTGGCAACTATCATCCCAACATATTCCATTAAAATCATTTCTCATACTAATCCTTGTGGCTGTAGCGATAGCTACATTTGGGAAAAAAAGCAGAATAAGAATTAATGCTCGTCCATTTCTTATTCTTTTACTTTCCTTTATGGTTGCAACGACCCTGCATTGGTACCGTAATTATCCTAAAAATCCCACACAAAACACGGCTATAAAAAAACTTGCCTCTCGCAATCAGGGACTTTCAAGAATAAGTGTATTGGGTATGCCTTATGAGGCAGCACTGTTTTACTTCAATACAGGTAATGTAATTACTGATATTGCTAACTATCAGAAAGAGGACTATGTCTTACACAACAAGTTATCGGCACCCTTAGATTTGACATCCTTTTCGCTCATCGATCAAGAGGATACGTATCTTTTATATAAGAGGAATAAATAATGTATGCTAGAAGTACTCACATATTTCTACCTAGCTCTCCCGTTAGGAATTTTTTTAAGTACATGGTTGCGGAAACCATACGCTGTTATCCTTGTAGGCGCGCTTATCTTGTCTTACCTACTTGTTTTCAGAAAACTACCTCGTGCAAATAAACAGCCAAGAATAAACGTACGTCATATTGTGTTTTTTTTCATTGTGCTCGTATGGACATACTATTCCGGAGCGGGGGGGTTCTCATTTCAAAACGGTGATTGGATTAAACATAACGCAATATTGAGCGATCTTGTTTTAAAGGAGTGGCCCATACGATATTCAACCTTTGCAGAAGGAGGTCTGTTTCTCAATTATTATCTTGGCTGGTATATGGTACCAGCCGTATTTGGAAAAATTTTCCAAAGCATGCAAGTAGCATTTGTCGCACAATTTGTCTGGACACTTATTGGGGTACTTCTTAGTTTGGCCTGGCTTCGCATGATCATAAAGAAACCTCATTGGTCATTATATTTATGTTTTATTTTATTTGGTACAGCCGACTCTCTCGGAATACTTTTGCTAGGTAATACGAATCTTCTCAATTTCATAACGCCATTGGAGCATTGGTCAACACATGAATATTCGTCATTTACAACGCTTCTCTATTGGGTTCCTGGTCAAGCAATTGGGATATGGATTACCATGGGAGCACTCACAGATGCATGGAAACAAGATCGTTTACAAAGCTTGCCAATTTGGATTGCTCTTCTTACATTTTGGTCACCATTTGGCGTTATTGGTACGTTACCATTTGTAGGATACTTTATATACTTTCTTTACAAAAAGGGAAAGCTATTTAGTCGCACTTTTTTTATTCACACACTATCAGGAGGACTTATTCTATTATTTTTCTATCTTTTTTTTCATGCGAATATCTTCACCTCAACACACGGAAAAGAATTTAGTGGCTTATGGAAAGCAGACAATCTTACAACGTGGGGAAGATTTGGAATATTTTTATTATCCGAAGCGCTACTTCCAATATCACTTATTTTCTTATTGCGATCGTACCTTGATAAGAATTTAAGAACTCTTTTTTATCTTTCTATTCCAATACTTGTACTTCTCCCTTTTTACAGATATGGACTGCTGAATGATTTGGTGATGCGTGCTTCTATTCCAGCACTATATATACTATTTATCTGTGGCTATACACTTATATCATCAAAAAAAATCCGCTCGCAGCATCGCTTATTATGGCTCACACTTATCACATACTTTGTTCTTGGAGCGATTACTCCGCTTACAGAAATCAATCGTTCGCTCCATTCTCAGCCTAATGTTGGTACAATTCACAATTTACAAAATATAGGCGATGATCTTGCAATTAAACAGTATTTAGGAAGTAATAACTCGATCGTAGATAAGTATATGCTAAGGTGAATTAAAGTTTATTAGCGTACTTTACAGCGAGCGGCTTTCCACTTAAAAAGCTATCTATGCTTGCCAAAGCATTCCCCCCAGTATTTCTTGCTCTAATTGTTGTCGATTCAATCAACCCACCCCAAAATCCAACTAGGCCTAGAGATCTCCTCACTTGGAATCTTTTCATTCTGAAACTATTATTGGCATATCTTGCAGCATTCACTGCTCCCATTAACTGCGCTCTTTTATTAAGCAAATTTAAATACATTCCCTCAAGTTTCATTGCTTCCTGCTGTTGGACTTCACTGTCTTTTGAAATGTCAGAATATCTTCCCACTTTTTTCTCCTGAGCCTTTGTGGCTATCAAGGCTTCCTGAGCGCTTTTTTCGGCAATTGCGATTTGCCTATTCGCATTAATTATTGTTAACAGATCCTTATGCATGCTTCCAACGAGCTCTTGAACCTTCTTCAATGCAGACCTTTCAGCTTCGCTTAAATTGGCATTTGGATTTGACCTTTCAAGAACCCACTCTTTAAACACTTTTGCAAAAATTTCTCTCATCTGCTTATTCTCTTCAATCCCCCTTCTTGATTCTGCAATTTCTTGTAACTTCTCTGCTGTTGTAATGAGACTCTCGGGATCATCAGGATCAAATTCATTTGCAACAGCTTCAATCTCATCATCCTCCAGCTTCGCAAGTTTTGCCTCATCTTCCTTTTTTAACTCACCACTCTTCTTTTTTTCACGCAATGCTTTAATCTCTTGCGCTCTTTCTTTAGGCGTAATTTGTTTCTCCGCTTGTGCTGTATCTACATCTTTCTTTGAATAAGCAGTTTCAAGTTCGGCGAGACGTGCTTCTTGAGCATCAGTTAGTGGAATTCCAGTTTCCTTTCGCCTACGGAGGGAGTCAAGTGCCTGCTGTTGTTCTATCATTTTATTTCTTCTTGCCCTCTGTTCAGGAGTTAGTGAATCCTTTCTTGCCTCAAGATCCGCAAACTCTTCTCTTGAATTTGGATTAACCTCGTTAAGCTTTGCTTCAGCTGCTTGCCCTGTAGCTGTCTCGTCAGCATCAGGTCTCACCACTGGAGTATTTGGCTGGACATCCGCCGATACGACCCTCGCTTCACCGAGCCTAGTCATTTCATCAGTGCTAATTGTGGAAGATCTGTTTGCAAGGTTGTCGGGAGTTGCAATTGTAGGTGACTCTGGAGCTTTGGGAGATGCTCTTAAAGGAGCCATTGCATCTGGACTTATAATGGATGTTGCGAGGTGCTTAATTCCTGTCGGTGTATCACCAGTTTCCAATGCTGCTGCTGCAGGTTTCCAGTAATTTCCCAGCTCAATGTCTTCTCTTGACAGATTTGAGGCGACTACTGCTTCTGAGCCTGATTCTACTACTGGCGGTGGGGCAATATTATCTTCAACTCCTGATGTATCTGACATATTATTCTGTCTGTGCAACTTGTATAGCTTCATCAAGCTTATCCTGACCAATATATTCTTGCATTTTTTGTATCACAGTGTCAACCTTCTGTTCATAATGATATGCCTCAATATATTCCTTAAGTTCAGAAAGCTCCGGATATACCGTTACAAATATCTCAATTTTTGCTTTAGCATCTTCGAAATTCTGAAATGGCTCAATTTTTAGAAAAGCTTGGGCATATTGCTGTGCTTGAATAGGCTCCATGCTCCCATCTTTAAGACCCGTCACCAATTTCTTCAAAAACATATACTCTACCTTCTCTATCATTGTCTTCAGATCGCCGTCCATCCATTCATCCTAGCGAATCAGGAATGCAATGTCAACGAGCCCATTTCGAGGTGTGCTAGAATATAGCAACTTCCTATGGACAATGCTGTTGATGAAATTAAGAAAAAGCTTGATGTGGTCGAATATATCGGGCGATATGTTGAGTTAAAACGATCTGGAAGGAACTTTAGGGGACTCTGCCCCTTTCACCAAGAAAAAACCCCCTCTTTTTTTGTCAATCCCGATAGACAGGTATGGCGATGTTTTGGCGCTTGCCAAATTGGGGGAGATGTCATCGCATTTTTGATGAAGTATGAAGGTATAACCTTTTATGAAGCTTTAAAAGAGATGGCACAGGAAACGGGAGTCAAACTTGATACTACAGGTTTTGAAGACAGAGCATGGCAACAGAAAGAGAAACTTGTCACCATACATAACCATGCAATGAAATATTACCATTACCTCCTTATGGAACATGCATCGGGCAAAACAGCGCGCGAATATCTTAACGAGCGAGGTATTAACGAAAAGATTCGTGAGACGTTTCAACTGGGTTATGCTCCGGCAAGTTGGGATTCATTATGTCTATATTTAAGAAAAAAGGGGTATGCGAACGAGGATTTATTAATGGCAGGACTTGCAATAAAAAGTTCGAAAGGTTCCTTTTATGATCGCTTCCGTAATAGGTTGATGTTCCCAATTTTTGATGCACGGGATTACGTCATAGCGTTTTCAGGGCGCACACTCAATAAAGATGCAAAAGAAGCAAAATATATTAATTCTCCTGAGACACCCATATATCACAAAAGAGAAACATTGTATGGCATCCATGTTGCAAAAGAATCTATTCGCAATGAAAAAAAAGCAATGGTTGTTGAGGGTGAGTTCGATATGATTTCGTCATTCATGCATGGCATAAAAAATGTGGTCGCTGTTAAAGGCTCTATTCTCACTAAAGAACAAATTAAGCTATTAAAGAAATATTGTGACCATCTAATTCTTGCACTAGATTCTGATTTTTCTGGCTCAGAGACCACTTTGCGTGCCATAAAAGACGCCGAAGAACTGGATATGCGTATTGATGTGGTTACCTTTGACTTTGGAAAAGATCCAGATGAAGCGCTAAAAAACGATCCCATTGCGTTTAAGAAGCTCCTTGCCCATCCAATAACGCTGTATGATTTCGTTATAGACACAGTCGTCAAACGACACAACATCGAGGACCCTTTTGAAAAGAAAAAGCTTGCCGATGAGGTAATGCCCTTTTTAATCTCACTCGATAATCCCATTATTAAAACACACTACATAAAAAAACTTGCTGGGTTGTTATCTACCGATGAGAAAACAATTGAGATGACTATGAGAGGCTATTCATTCAAACAGCAAAAAAAGACAAGAAAAATAGCTCCACAACAACCCCAAGAAAAAGACAAATTCGAAACAATGCAGAAGCTTGTACTTGCATGTATTGTGCAGAATGATACACCGATAACGCTCATTCGTCACGTACATGAAATTATTGAAGAAAATGATTTTACCATACCTTCCTACAGAGAGCTTTTTACGATTATGGGGCACATACAACATGCATCTGATACTACATTTATAAAGGATCTCATAGCAAAACTTCCCCCTCCGTTATTGGATGTTCTTGATACTATTCTACTCACCAATACATCGGACCTTATAGATAATAAAAATGCGACAAGTATAAAACAGCTCTGCCTTCATATGAAAAAACTTAGTATTAAAAAAGCATTAAAGGTCCATGCGGCAAATGAGGACGGTGACAACTACAGAATTCTCAAAGAAAAACTCGCTCAGGTTGATAAAGAGCTCAATCTACTGTAAAATGCAGCTATGACAGGCCAAAAAATCCCCAAAAACGTCAATGAATTGATAAAACAGGGTCAAGAGGACGGTTTTATTGTTATCGACGACATATTCTACGTATACCCAGAGCCTGAAAAATCAATTGAAGAGATCGATGATTTTTTTGATAAGGCAATTGAAAAAAATATTGATATTTTTGAGAATGTATCCTCGCGCGAAGAAGAAGACGCAAAAAAATCGATGGAAGAGTTTGAGAAGGAACTAAAAAGACTTATCACAATTCGACAAGGGGAATCTCTTGACCCGATCAAAATGTATCTTAAGGAAATTGGCATGTATCCTCTCCTTACCTTCGAAGAAGAAATATCACTCGCTAAAGGTTATGAAAATGGCGAAGAAGAAGCACGTAGAAAACTCATTCGTTCAAATCTTCGACTTGTCGTCTCTATTGCTAAAAAATACTTAGGCCGACGACTTTCATTCTTAGATCTGATTCAAGAAGGAAACCAAGGACTTATTAAAGCGGTTGAAAAATATGATTGGCGTAGAGGATTTAAATTTTCGACGTATGCAACCTGGTGGATACGCCAAGCAATTACGCGCGCTATTGCTGACCAATCACGTACCATTCGCATACCTGTTCATATGGTTGATAATATTAACCGCTACTATAAAACACAAAGAAAGCTCACGCAAAAACTAGGACGAGAACCTAAGAACGAAGAGATTGCGACAGAAATGGAAATTGATGTAGCTGAAGTTGAAAATCTCATTAAAATTTCACAACACCCAAAGTCGCTTTCAACGCCTATTGGTGATGATAACGAAACAACACTTGAACAGTTTATTGCAGACAGCGATCAGCCAAGTTTATATGATACGGTTTCGAAAGAATTTCTTCGGGATTACTTAAACGAGGTTCTTGAAACTCTTTCTGAAAGAGAAAAGAGGGTTCTCATTATGCGCTTTGGACTTGATGATGGAAAGAGTAAAACACTTGAGGATGTAGGTAAAGAATTTAATGTTACTCGAGAACGTATTCGTCAAATTGAAGCAAAAGCTATTCGCAAACTTCGTCACCCGACCCGCGCTCGAAAACTCAAAGATTTTGTTGAATAATCCCCAGGATTTTTATACCATGGGTTGTCTCAGGTGGTGACACTGCATTTTTGAAAACACACTACGACGACTCCAGGACCGTACCCCAGAAGGCTTGAGTCAGTACCAGTTCAGCACATTCGAAGAGGGGAGCTATATTTTCAGGAAATAATCTACACTATTCCAAAAACTTTAACTCTCTAATTTCTTTCATAACTTCACGAATGATTTCTTTAAGATCTTTTACATCCTCATCGCGAAGGGTGAATTCATGTCGTACCAACTTGCCCGACTGTTTATCCGGTTCGACAAAGTCAAACACACCCTCTTCAACAACAGGAACAAATGACCTATCTAGTTCGGTAAGTAATTTATAAAAAAGTAATTGACGCTTATACGGTCCTCGAATACTTTCCGGTAATAAAAGTTCCCTTTCAGAAAGATGTGATGATGCCGTCTTCCCTTCTATTTCATTTTTTGTTTTAATACGACCAGTTTTATAGTCAACAACTCTCACCGTTTTCTTTTCTTTATCTAACCAGTCAATGCGATCTAGTCTTCCCGAAAGAGGAATATCGTCGAGTATAGTTTTTCCAAACCCAAAACCGAATTGACGTTCAACATACAATACGTCTGGTTTTTCATCACCATACGCAGCTACGTAATTTTTTAACACATCAAAACCATGAGCCAATCGTTCTTCATAAGATGTTTCTGTTAAAATCTCGTTTTGTAATGCTTCTTCAAATATTGGTGCAAGCATTTCGAATGTCGGTCGATTACCCGCCGACTTAATCTGGATAAAATACTCAAGCACCTTATGTATTGCTGTACCAAAAGCCATAGATGCAGATTTTGCACGCGGTACACGAAGGATAGAATTTTCCATAAATTCTCTAGGGTCACGAAGATATGTGTTTAATGCCGTGCTTGATAATTTGAAGTTTTTTATAAGTCTGATAAAAAAATCTCTATCTGAAATAAATATGTGTGGGGTTTTTGGGACAATAAGTTGTTCAAGGTAGCTATTTGATGTATCAATATCAATGACATCAGTGATTTTGTGCACGCGTTTTTCATCAATCTCTTGCAAGAACATGCTCGGGACCACAGTTTTGCTCCTGTTTGTTTGCATAACGGATTCCGGATAGGTGAGCGTTACTGTTTTTTTCGCCCGTGTGAGTGCAACATAAAAAAGTCGCCTCTCGTCTTCGTTCTTTTCTTTTAACGATAGATCAGTAAATGGTGTGAGCCCCTCTGGAAGAGGAATAAGGTTATATTTGCGAACGTTTCCCCAGTTCGTATCATAACAATGAATAAGAAAGACATGTTCCCATTCTCTTCCCTTTGCCTTATGAACAGTTGATAGATGCACCGCACCTTTTCGCACATTTAAATCCTCAGCAAAAATATGAATTTTATGCTCGTACATCGTATCAATTGCTGAAATAAAATCTGAAAGTTTCATTCTGTGACGTGATGCATTCATGGCTTTGACTTCGCGATAGAGCGAATTAATGTTTATGAGCATCTCTGCTTTTGCAGGTTGCGCTAACATCCATTCCAAGAATCCACTTTCCTTAAGAATGTATTCAAACCATTCGGCGAACGGTCTGTTCGCATCCTCTGCTGCCCAAAGAACTAAATTATTCGCAAAGCTTTCGAGCTCATGAAATTCGATAGGGGTAACTTCACTAGTTTGGTGAAATTTAGTAAATGTGACGTAGCCTGATTGAATAAGCGAAAAAAGGGACAACTTCGCGCGACCTGCTGCTCGTGCCGCTTTCATCACCAGTGTTTTATCAACAGGAATCCATGAATACGACATTACTTCAAACATCGTGTCGTCCTCGCGATTTACTTTTATATCAGCTATGAGATGAAGAAATCTCAAAAATTGTTGGATAGATTCTGCAGCCAATATGTCTTCGCCTCCATCAACTTCGTAAGGTATTCCCCATTTTTCAAGAATCTGCTGAACTTCGTGTACTTCTGCATTTTTGTGATATAAAATTGCAATATCCTCAGGCTTCGTTCCAATTTTCAGTACATTCTTAATTTGATCCGCAATGTAGAAAATCTCATGTGTCTGAGTAGGGAGCTCGACAACTGAAATTGCATCACCATCATTATGAATGCTCTTTAAGTGGGGGACCTCGGTTAAAGCATTGTTTTTAATGACATCCTCAGCTGCATCACAGATAATTTGTGTGCACCGATATACAGTTTCCAATCGAATTGTCATTGCGTTTGGATACTTCTCTGCAAACTGCAACGTATTTTCTACTGATGCGCCTTGAAATCTAAATATTGATTGGTGAGGATCTCCAACTACAAAAATATTCGCTTTTTCTTCCCAATAACTGCCGAGTAATTCTACTACCGCATTCTGAGCAGAATTTGTGTCTTGATACTCATCGACTAGAAAATAATGTAGTTTTTCCTGATAATCTCTAAGGAGTTGCTCATGATTTCGAAATGCCTCTGCGACTAGGGCAATCATGTCGTCAAAATCGTACCGTCTAATCGATGTAAGCTCTTCATAATATGCTTTATAAAGACGGCTTAGCTCTTCGTTTTTTCTCTTGTTTGAAAGGAACTTTGTTTGGGCAGTTTTTTTATCTGGCATATGTTCCTCGGCGAATTCTTTAGCAACAATTTTCTCGAAATCATCGGGCATAAAGCCTTCGCGTTTAAGTTGTGATATGTTTGAAATAATTTCATCAATATAGAAGTATGTTTGATTGAGGGGCTTAAGTACTTTTAGCTTTTGACTATCAATAAGTCGTTGAAATAAATCGTATTTTTCAAGCTCTCCAAGCGGTTCACTTTTACGATCAATAGCAAAATATTCTGGATTTGATCGAATAACATCGGCACAAAATGAATGGAATGTAGATATCTGCACATAGTAACCGTCTTTTCCAATCATTGAGACAACGCGCTCACGCATGTTTGCAGCGGCTGACTCAGTAAAGGTGAGCGCTAGTATTGCATAGGGAGGTGTATCTGTTGAAGTTAAAATATGTGCGATGCGTGCTGCAAGTACCTGCGTTTTTCCAGTTCCAGGACCAGCCAAAACCATAACGGGACCATCGATCGTTTCGACAGCAAGTCGCTGCTCCTTATTCAAAGATTTCAACACATCGTCCATCATAATAAGAATTTTTTTCTGAATGATTGGGCTGTATTAAATGCACTGTACGCAAAGGAATTCACGACAAGGTCAAAACTTCCAGCATATTCAAAAAATTCCGTACCAAATCCTTCCTTAAATCGTGTAAATCCTCCCCATGTTGTCGACGGATCATACTGAGGTGATAAAGAACCCCACATATCATACATAGTACAACCTTCTTTTTTGCCAAATTTTATGGTTTCCCACATAAGAAGATTGGAGGCCATAAGATTCTTATGTAGAAGTGATGATCCTCCATAAGGGTAGTAAAGAATATTGTTGAAGGTAAAAAGATGGTATGCAGAAAGGGGAGTGTTCTCATAAAATGCAATAAAAATATGCGACATTGTTTTTCTAAGAGTTTTAAAAATAGTTTCATGGTAGGCGCGCGTATGTCCATGGTATTTTTGGCGCGCCGTCGTTTCAAAGTATAGTTTTGCAAACATATCAAATCCTTCGTCGTTCGTCATCTCCTTAACATAAACTCCTTTTTTCTCAGCGAGACGTATGTTGTAGCGCGTTTTTGCTTTCATATTGTTGAGAAGTTTTTCTTCACTTGATTTCAGATCGAGACGCTGCGTCCATTCTGGAAAGAGAGAATGCTTCGCCGGACGCAGAAGCTGCAGTGCTGGCGATTTCTTATGCATCTTATCAAATTCTTCACGCGATATGTTTGGCTCGAGTTTTATAAATATTGCTTGATGTTTTTTTGCCTCCTGTTGCAAAGCTTCAAGTACTAATTCAGAAGGAAATACGCTCCGCGGTACATAACCCACAGTAAAAGGGGAATGCGGTATGGTATGAAAGGTAATTTGAAAAATATTCTCTAATCTACTGCCATCAAACTCTCCGAGGCGCACCACTTGTATCCCCATTTTTTTGCGCGCCTCGCCCCATTCATAGCTCTGAAGCGGGTGAGTAGCAACGGCATTTATTTTTTGAGCATCGAAAGTGTCGTTTAGAACCGAGACTGTCATGACCTCATTATAGCAGTTAAGACCGCATCCTGATCAGGATGCGGTCTTGTCTTCAGAATACATCATCTTCGACAGCCTCTGAAGAAGCAAACCCACCCACCTTATCCTGAATAAATCGTGACACTTGCGTATAACCGCCTCGACCAAACATCCGGCGTCTTTCCGCGTATGTCAAAAATAATTTTTTCTTTGCACGCGTAATTCCCACATACAACAATCTACGCTCCTCCTCTAGGCTCTGTTTATCAAAAATTGAACGAGAATGGGGGAGTATCCCCTCTTCCAATCCAACGATAAATACAAAGGGAAACTCGAGACCTTTTGCTTGATGCATGGTCATCATTTTCACCCCATGCTTTCCTTTTTTATGACGCTCATTTTCGGAATATTCAGACTCCACAAGTGCTATTTGCTCCAAAAAACTATTGACGTCGCTAAATTGCTGCGCAACTGAACGTAACTCCTTTATATTCTCTAATCGAGGGCCATCATCGGGATCATCAGGATCATACAAACCGACATATTCAGTTTCTTCAAGAATTTTTTCAATAAGACGTTCTGTCGAATAGGTTGTTCCTTCTTCTCGCATACGTGCAATTAGTAAAGCTAGTTTTTTAAATCGTTGTTTACCAATTTTAATTGCCCTCTCCTGAGACACCTCGTCATCTGGATTTACTGTTAATCGCACATATGCAAGGATATCTTTGATTTCTTTTCTCTCATAGAAACGTGTTCCTCCAATCAAAACGTACGGTATGCCATAGTGGAGAAACACCTCTTCTATAACGCGCGATTGTGCATTCATTCTATACAGCACAGCAAAATCGTCATAGGCAAATTCATGTAAGCGCTTCTTTATTTCTTCTGCAATATAAACCGCCTCAGCCTCTTCATTCATGAGCTGCATAATAGCCACTTCCTCACCTTCTGCATTATCGGTAAATAACTTGAGAACAGGGTGTCCCCCATTCTCAACAATAACCTCATAAGCAAAATCTAAGACGTTTTGTGTTGAACGATAATTTTGTTCTAAATGAAAAACTTTCACATTCTCAAAATCCTCTTCAAATCGTGCTAAATTTCGTATATCTGCGCCTCGCCATGAATAAATACTCTGAGCGAAATCTCCCACAACCGTTATGTTCCCCTTACCTGCAGCTAGATATTTTGCCATCGCATATTGACCAGCATTTGTATCTTGAAACTCATCAACAAGGACATAATCAAACATATCTGCATATTTTTTTCGAATATCCTCATGTTCCTGACACATTTTCACAATTTTATAAATCAAATCATCAAAGTCGACTGCATTATTTTTTTCTAATCTCCTCTGGTACTCTCCATACATCTGGGCCATATATAAACTATATTCATCATCGGCGAAAGTTTTAAGTTGAGTGGGCGAAAGTAAATTATCTTTTGCACCAGATATGCGGTATTTAACTGACTTTGGGGTAATTTTTCTCAAGAATTGCGGAGGGTTAGACTTCATAATTTGTTTAATTAAGGATTCCGCATCATCCTCATCATAGATCACAAAATTGAAATCAAGACCCGCATATTTTGCGTAATGCCGCAGCAACTTTGCTCCTAAAGAATGAAAGGTACCGGTGAAACCAAGATCTTTTTTTACGCGTAATTTCATTTCCTGGGCAGCCTTATTCGTAAACGTCATCATCGCGATACGCGATGGATCTATGCCTTTTTCTTCGGTGAGATATAGAACTTTGTAGGTAAGCACCCTTGTTTTGCCAGATCCAGCACCAGCCAATATAATCGATGGACCGTCTGTGTGTGTGACAGCGGCACGCTGATTTTCATTTAACTGTGCGAAGACATCTTTATCCATACTATAATGGTTACATATTATGAAATATATAGTTGCCAATTGGAAGGCGCATTTTACTCTTGTCGAACTTCATAAATGGTTACATTCTTTTTTGTCACTGCCACTTAAAAAATGTGGTGATGAGGTCGAGATTATTATCTGTCCACCATTTCCATTTTTACAGATAGTAAATGATGCGATTTATGATCCAATAGTCAAGATTGGTTCGCAAGATATCTCCCAATTTTCAACAGGTGCATATACGGGTGAAGTCACTGCAACAACGCTTTCTGGTATTGTTGACTATGCAATTATTGGACACAGTGAACGCCGCGAGCATTTTAGAGAGACAGATAAGGATCTTGGTAGGAAATGCGAACGCGCATTAGATCAAGATATCGCACCAATACTATGCGTTCGCAATGAGAAAGATCACATCCATAAAAATGTATCATTCGTTGCGTATGAACCAATCGATGCCATTGGGACAGGCAAGAATGTTGCTTTAGAAGAAATGTTGGAGATAAAGCAGCAACTTTCGATTAATAACACTACGAAATTTCTATATGGTGGATCGGTAAAACCTGATAATGCCGCTACATATCTTACATCTCCACATATCGACGGTGTTCTTGTGGGTGGATCTTCGCTTATTCCTGAGGAGCTTTTTGCTATCGCACTTGCTGCTAAAACATAAAGGCTATTGCTATCAGTGCAAAAGAAACAGCTATCGCGACAAGACTCGCGTTGTAATCGCTCCCGGTTTTTAGTAAAGTAGGCACAGCTGCTTTTTTTGTAGGTGTCGCCGTTGCAGAGCTCGTAATAACTGGTGTTAAAGTTAATGATTTTGAGGGCACAACAAGAATGTTCGTTGGAACTAAACTCACCGTTTTGGTAGGTATCGTCGTAGGAAAATACGACGTTGGGCTTGGGGCTTGTGCAAGAGTGCTTGCATCTTCCTCATCTTCGAAAGTTAATAGTGCAACTTCATCCTCATCTACTTCTGGATCATCGGTCGGCGAAACCTGCATCTGTACAACAGAGGGTTTCGGTGCACGTGTTGGTAATGTTTGATCAACAACCTCTTCCTCATTACTCTTAAACGCAATACTCACCGCAACAATAATAAAGACAACAACACACAAACCAATTAATCCGACTACATATTTTGTTGAAACCTCTTTCGGAGCTTTATCAATCGCAGCCTTTTTAACCGTAATAGGGCTATTTTTAATATTCTCAAGCGGTTTAAAGACACCTTCTGTAAACTCGGGGAGAACAACATCTTTCATTTCTTTCTTCACCTTTTCTTTACGTGAGATGAGATACAGCTCGATAAGAATAGCTATAAAAGTAAAAAGAAATGCAACGATGGCTATTTTACTAATCGATGATAGAATTGTTATCAACATAGTTACATTAAGAATATCATTCCTGCACCGATAATAACTAAGAGCAAACTGACAATGCCAAATGGCAATATGTTATTCCCCGATTTTGGCAATGATGGAACTGCGGTTGGAAGTATTTCTGTTGGTGAAGGTGTCTCAGTAATAAGCTCAGCAGTCGGGGAAGCAACGGGTGTGAGCGAAGCCGATGGTGTTGCATCACCAAGAACTGATTCCCCACTTTTTTCTATGAAAAACACTCTATCTAATGTAATAGTCTCGCCTTCCTCGTTTTGAGTTGTAACCTCAAGGGTATGCTGTCCGGGAGATAGATCAAAGGTTGGTTGGAATTGCCATACTCTATTACTTGCTATGGTTGTTTCGAAAATTCTGCCACTAGGTTCAAGCACAATCCGTACTGGTTTTTCGGGAATACCAACACCTTTTAAGAGGGGTTTTGTTCCTGGGATAAGAGCGTTTTTCCTCGGAAAGATGATATCAATCACGTCTGTACTCTGCACATCCTCTGCCATTTGTAGTACCGAACTTTCTGACTCACCAAGAATTACACCCTTTGACGCAATCTTCTCAGGCTGCTCTTCACTATTAAGGGCAATTACTGAAGTTGCTGAATCAATATCTCCAAGCGTTGTAGATATTTTCTTGTGTGCGCCTCGTTCGTCTATCACCTCGATAACCACAGCTTCGTCATGTTGTGGATATGCGGGTTCATACGTCGCACGATCAAATATACAGCATGGAGAAATTGCAAAGCTGCCATCTTCTTTTGCTTGTGCGATAAGTGGATGCGCAGACCCTATATATATCAATACAATAGCTTCGGCAGAAACACTTCCTCCATCTTCAATAATCTTTCCAATTATCGGATCGAGATTGGATGGATTCTTTAGATACCTTGCTGTTTTAAACTGAAAAGGAATTTCAACGGTTTGGCCGACAGGCTGATCGTTAATATATAGGTTATAGTAATAGTTCGTATTTGAAGTAAGATTGCTCAATGTCACAACGTGATTTCTTCGCGCTACTGGCTGACTAGATATATCACGTTTGTCTACAACCTTTTGCATAATATTCTCTGGTGTAGCACCGTACATTATATACCCTTGCGTTGGTTTCTCGGTTTGCCAATAAATAGTTACCGTATTATCTCGGATATTGGCGACTTCAGCACGCTCTATAGAAACATTTGAGGCTACCGGTTTCTCAGATGACTGATGCTTCGTTGCATATGAAAGTATGCCACCAAACATAGCAATAACAGCTACAATTGCAACAATACCTGGAATTCGTGGGCCCTGGTTTTGGCGTAATTTATAATACATACTAGTTTCTTTTTTCTAATTCTGTAAAAATTGCTTTATCCAAAGTTGTTTTAATAGGTTGCGAAAATCGGGCATTAATTTCTTCAACTTTTTGTGTATTTGCTACGTGTACAAGATCAGCAATAATCCATCCAAGAATTGTGAGGAAAATTGTTATGGTGATAATAAATAGCTCTTTTTGACTCATTTGATCAGTATACGTTACAAATAATAAGCCTGCACATTTAATCTAAGCCTGATAAACGACGGCATTGCTGAGCTCGACGCCTTCGGGTCACGTTCTGACGAAAGATCCACAGAATGAATAGTTTTTATACGTCGTTGTAATGCAAGCGCTCTCACAAACCGAATGCCGTCCTCATAGCTTCCCGTAATACTCATGGTAATTTTTACATTGCCAAGTTGTCCTGGAGAAACTTTTACATCCTTCTTATCTGCTTTAATTTGCATACCCTCTATAGATACATTATCGAGCTGAATGCGCTCTTCTGCAGCAACCTTACGAATATCGGTAATGAGCGCATCTACTTTCGGGCTCTCAGGAAGTGCTTCTTGAAGTAGGTGTACCTTTGGGCGCACAGATTCTAGATCAGCTTGGAGCTGGAGCACTTTTGCGATATTCTCTTCATACACTTTATTTATTCGCTCTAAATCTTGACCTTCTCTCCGTAAAGCAACCGCAATCGATAAAACTGGACGAATTACAAAATAGGCAAAAAAAGACGAGATAAGCAAAAAAAGAATTGCATAGGAGAAATCCTGCACCTTGCGTTGTTTAAGGTGATCAACAAGCTTTGTTTTTTGAATATTTTGATCCTGCATACTTATGGGACTAAAACGACGCCAATACCAAATGCGTATCCGCCCAGAGCGTCCTGCTGGACGGATGAAATTTTTGCCAACTTATATTGCTCAATCTGCTTAATCCTTTTGTGCAGGGAGCGAATAGCGAGCAAGTTTTTTGATGATCCTACTATCTGCATAGTTGCATCAGTGACCTGAATTTTTTGCACGGTTATCTCCTCAGGAATAACTGACGATAGAAAACTGAGGTGATTTAGAGTTTTGTTTTGAGTATTTAATAACTCATTAATATGATCCGTCTTTAACTCTATTGCCTCAGCCTCTGCGATGACTGGTAACGTAATAAGCAAAATGTGTTGCTTTTGCTTAAACGCCTCCTTTTGATCAATAATTTTTTGATCTTCCTGAAATCGGTAGAAAAATACAGATATAACAACAATTTGCGTTAAAACTATGATGTAACGAAAATAATGCAATATAAAATACAGCAGCTTATCAGCTGCCTGTGGCTGTTTTTGTTGAAGCAAATTAATTCCAGCAACGCTCATGTGAGTTAACGCGATAATTTAGACACTTTAGACTTAAGTCGAGCTGCCTTGTTTTTATGCATAACATTTTTCTTAACTGCTTTATCAATAGACGACGTTGCCTTTCTCGCCATTTCCTTCTTGGACGATGACTTCGTAGCAGGCTTCATCAACTTTTTAATCGCAGATTTATATGCGGTTTTGATAATATTGTTGACTGTTTTTCGCTTTTTGTCTTGACGTAATTTTTTTTGTGCTGATTTTATGACTGGCATATGAACACCCCCCTCCTCGAAATATAAAGTGAGAACAAGATAATTGTAAAAAATTTAGTTGCAATATACAATCCCTTGGACTAGAGTTATTACTGATATAATAGGCACACACACGATGGAAAGACTCTTACACAATACAAAGAAACTCATATATCAACGACAACACGATATTCTTTCTTCAGCAATCATTCTCTCGATAATGATAATTATCTCGAGAGTTTTTGGTCTTGTTCGTTATCGCACATTCGCCACATTCTTTACCAAAGAAGAATTGGATATATTCTTCGCTGCATTCAGATTACCAGACCTCATTTTCGAAATTCTTATTACAGGAGCATTAAGCTCGGCATTCATACCTATCTACATTAAGTATAAAAGGGATAAACAAGAGCTTTATACAAACATTTCATCCATAATAAATCTGGTTTTTACCAGCTTGTTTATTATTATCCTTATCATCACTGTTTTTGCTGAACCCATTGTGCGCCTCATGACACCGGGCTTTACAGATGCGCAAATCGACTATGTGGTATATCTGTCGCGCATCCTCATAATTGGACAACTCCCTTTTCTGGTCATGGGTAACATGTTGTCTGGAATTTCGCAGGCGAACCAAACATTTATCATAAGTGCACTAGCGCCCATTGTGTACAACATAGGAATTATTGGAGGAACGATTGTATTAGCTCCGTATCTCTGGCTATTTGGACCGGTTATCGGTGTCGTATTTGGTGCCTTTCTCTTTTTCCTTGTTCAAATACCGACGATGTATATTTTGCGATTTAACTATCGTCCGTTTATTTTCAATAGAAAAGTATTGCATGAATTTGTAACGCTCTTTGTGCCACGCACGCTGTCCGTCATAACCACACAAATTGATTTGACAATTGATCTCACACTCTCAACGCTTCTTGGATCAGGTAGCTATACCATCTTCTATTTTGCTCAACACCTTCAGCTCTTTCCTGTGTCTTTTGTAGGCGTTGCATTTGGACAAGCTTCGTTACCATACATGTCCAATTTATTTAAGGATGGAAAAATTGCAGAAATTAAAAAACTTTTCGTAGACTCAATACTACAACTAGTTTATATTAGTATTCCGCTCTCGCTGTTCTTTATTTTTGCACGCACACCAATTGTCCGCATAATTTTTGGAGGAAAAAAGTTTGACTGGGTTGGTACGAACGCAACTGCACTGACGGTATCTATTTTCGCACTTTCGATTCCAATGCATACCATTTTCTATTTTATTACGCGCTCATTTTATGCTACTCACGATACAAAAACGCCGTTTATCATTAATTTTCTAAGCGTCGCACTAAACGCAAGCCTTAGCTATATGTTCATAACCTACTTCAAATTTGGCGTATGGTCTTTGGGATTAGCTTTTTCTATCTCCGTCACAACAAATGTGCTGATGCTCATTGTTGCTTACTATATAAAAATCAAAGGATTCGACATGTTTAAACTCATACTACACACGTTGAAAATTTACCTAACAGCCTTTAGCGCATCAATTGCCCCTTATCTACTGCTCAAGCTTATGGACGATCTTATTATCGACACCGCCCGATCCTTAAATGTATTAATATTGTTAACTTTTACTTTTGTATTGTTCGTTGTATGCTATGCGTTCTTTTCATGGCTATTTAAAGTGGAGGAGATCTATATGTTTAGACACCTTGCTGGTAAATTTACCTCCTTCAGAAAACAAATTGAGGAGGTATATAGTGGCACAGGATCATAAAGAATTACATTTAGTATAATACGTATATGAAAAGACTGACGGTTGTTATTGCGTTACTACTCATCCTCGCACTCGTTGGATATGTGTACTACTATGAAGGCAATCTTCCCGTCCAACCAAAGGCAAACTCAAAAGAGGTTTTTGTTGTGCCAAAAGGCTCAAGCGTAAATGACATTATTAATAAGCTTGAAGACCAGGGTCTTATTCGCAATAAAATAGTATTTTTGCTTATTGTCAAACAACTCGGCATAGAGAGCAGCATCCAGGCAGGCTCGTTTCGACTTTCTCCTGCGATGACAGCAAAAGAAATTGCAATGCAACTCACAAAGGGAAGTGATGATGAATGGGTTACTATTATTGAAGGTATCCGAAAAGAAGAAGTTGCAGAGATTATGGCACGCCAATTCGATATTCCCGCAATCGAATTTACAAAGGCCGCAAAAGAGGGAACCCTCTTCCCAGACACCTACTTAATTAGTAAAGAAGCATCGATCGACACGATTTTGAGCGTTATTGAGAATAATTTCAACAAAAAATACAACGCATCACTTAGAGCCAAGGCACAAGCAAAAGGACTTTCGGATAATGAGGTACTGACCATGGCGTCGCTCGTCGAAAGAGAAGCCAACACAAGAGCCTCAAAGAGAGAAGTTGCTTCAATTATTTACAAGCGACTAAAGAATGACTGGCCTCTTCAGATCGATGCAACTGTACAGTACATTTTAGGCTACCAAGAACGTGATAAAACATGGTGGAAAAAATATCTGACTGCAGACGACTTAAAAACAAAATCATTGTATAACACCTATGTGAACAAGGGTCTACCTCCTGCACCAATTGCAAGCCCCGGACTTGACGCTATAGAGGCCGTGCTTGATGCAAATGCCTCAACACCATACTGGTTCTATATCTCAAACTCTGACGGTTCAAAAATGATATATGCAAGAACACTCGAAGAGCATAATGCTAATATCCAAAAGTATTTACGATAACTGATTAGTCAGCGCGAAGCCTACATATGAAGATCTTCCTCTAGATTTAAAGATTCTTCTGATTGTGGTGTTGAAGTTCCAGATCGCGATATAAGTTCGCGCGGCTTTGAGCCCTGTTGAGGCCCGATAATACCTGCTTCTTCCAGCTGATCTATGATTCGAGCCGCACGTGCATAGCCGACAGAAAGTCGGCGCTGGATAAGAGATGCTGATGCTTTACCTCCTTGATATACGACTTCGAGCGCTTGATTAAAAAGCGGATCTTGACCATCGCCCGACATACCTCCACCTCTCCCACCAGAGCCCGAGACCGTCGACACAGCTTGTTCAGTGACCTCTTCTGTATAATGGACAACAGGTGTACGCTTCTTTAAGAAATCAACAATATTACTAATATCCTTTTCAGATAAATAAGGTCCTTGAATACGTTTTGGTTTTGCTTGATCAGATGGAAGATATAACATATCTCCCCTTCCCACAAGTTTTTCAGCACCAGGCATATCTAACACAACGCGTGAATCAATCAAACTCGGCACATTAAATGCCATGCGTGAGGGAATGTTTGCCTTCATAAGACCTGTGATCACGTCTACAGACGGTCTTTGTGTTGCAAGGATAAGATGAATTCCTGTCGCACGAGCCATTTGAGCTATGCGCGTAATGTTCTCTTCTGCCTCTCGAGGTGCAAATATCATCAAGTCTGCCAACTCATCGATAATAAACACAATATAAGGCAACTTCTGTACCTCTGGTCTACTGTTATAGCTCTCCAGGTTACGCGCACCAACTTTTGCAAATTCCTTGTAGCGCGTCTCCATCTCTCCAACCGTCCATTTGAGAGCTGAAATAATCTTCTCTGGCTCAACGATAACTTCTGTAAATAAATGTGGAATACCATTGTACTGTGTAAGTTCTACCCGCTTTGGATCAACAAGAATAAGCCGTACGTCCTCCGGAGTTGTGCGGAAAAGCAGTGAACAAATCCATGCGTTCAATATAACTGATTTACCTGAGCCCGTAGTACCGGCGATGAGAATATGGGGGAATTTCGCGATGTTTCCTGCGATCGGATTACCAGAAACGTCCAATCCCATAGGGACTAATAATGGGTGTGGATCGTGCATCATCGCTTCTGAGGTAAGCATGCGCTTTAGAGTAACTGTCTCTGATCGTCTGTTTGGAATTTCGACACCAACCAATGATTTTCCTGGAATAGGTGCCTCAATTCTTACTTGACCTGTCGGAGCAGCTAATGCTAATGCCAAATCATTAGCAAGACCAGTAATTTTCGTGAGCTTTGTACCTGCCACAATCTCAAGCGCATATTGTGTGACGGTTGGACCTTGATTAATTTCAGCTACCCGAGCTTTAATTCCAAAACTGTCTAAGGTGCGTTCGATTGTATCTGAACTCCATGCAATATCACCTGCATCCGCTTTTTGTTCTTTCATTTCTTCAAGAAGATTAAGTGTTGGAAATTCCCAATGCTGAAGAGCTTCGCTTGAAATGGGTCGAATGGTCATTGACGTTTCTGAGCCTTTTGCAGGTATTGGTTGTTTGACCACATTTATAACCGGTTGTGGAGCTGGATTGTTTGTTATGAACTCACCTTTTGAGGCAGGTGCTTTTGCTTGTGGCTTATCAGGATTAAAAAGGTATGTAGTAACAAAATCATACAACGCGCCGAAGATTTTTTTCATTACGTTCAGAACAATGACAAGGAACACATCAACTGATGTATTAAAGAAAAGAATAATACCTACCATAAAAGCTATGAGCAGGATAAAGAACGCACCAATGCCAGCAAAATCTGCCACTAAATTATCTGAAATTGTTTTACCAACGAGACCTGATCGAAATACGCCGAGCATGGCTATTGAGATGAGTAACATCCCCACCGTCACATGGGGCTTTATTATTTTAAGTTTCTTAGAATTAAAAAAATGCGTTGCAAGCAGAAGTACAAAGGTCGGGAGAAGAATTGATAGCGGACCAAACCAATACACAAGAATGTCGTTTATGAGTATAAGCACGGTTCCCGTCTTAATATACGAGATGTAAGAAATCAAAGCAAAGCCCGCAACTAAAAGTCCAAGAATATTAAGAAACAAATGCTTCTTAATTTGGACCTTTTTGACAAAGGGAAGCTTTAATGTAATGAACTTACTCGTCCGCGGCATATATGACAATTATTGTATGTAGCCGCGCTATAAAAGTCAATTCATTCCAAGATTGATTCTTCCTCTATCGTCGATCTGCAGGACTTTAACCTTGACCACCTGGCCGATTGAAACGACATCGTGTGGATCACGGACAAATCCGCTTGATAGTTTCGATACATGGACAAGTCCTTCCTTACCTGGAAGATACTCTACCATAGCGCCGATTGGAAGAATGCGTTTTATTTCACCTTCAAACTCTTCACCAACATGAACTTCGCGGTAGATGCTTTTTACAGCTTCAACTGCTCGTTCAACATTAGCACGGTCAACTCCAGAAATGCTTACCTGACCATCATCGTTAATATCGATTTGAGTATTGGTCATAGCGATAATTCTCTTTATATTCTTGCCGCCTGGTCCTATAATTTCGCCAATCTTGTCTTCTGGAGGTGTAAGTAACACCACTTTAGGTGCAAACTTTGAGACCTCAGCACGTGGCTGACTTATGACTGCTTGCATTCTTTCGAGCAGGTAGGTTCGCGCATTCTTTCCGAGGACGAAAGTTTCTGCAATCATTTTTTCAGTCAAACCGTCATTCTTAACATCAAGTTGGATTGCGGTAATACCTTTTGCGGTACCTGCAACTTTGAAGTCCATATGTCCTGCAAAATCTTCAATACCGGCAATATCAGTCATAAGCTTATAGTCGTCATCTGATTTATACATAAGTCCAACCGAGATACCTGCAACCGGTGCCTTAATAGGTACGCCAGCATCCATGAGCGCTAAGGTCGAGCCACAGGTTGACGCCATCGAGGTTGAACCATTCGATGAAAGTACCTCGGAAACTACACGAATCGCGTAGGGAAACTCTTCACGACTTGGTAAAACTGGCTCAAGTGCTTTTTCTGCAAGTGCGCCGTGACCAATTTCTCTTCTGCCAGGGCCAAAGAATCGTCCTGGTTCTCCATAAGAATAAGGAGGCGAGAAGTAGTGGTGAATGTATCTCTTGGACTCTTCGCCTTCTGGGGTTTCTATAAGCTGTTCAAGAGATGTTGAGCCAAGTGTCGCAACCGACATAACCTGGGTCAAACCTCTTTGGAAAAGTGCTGATCCATGGGTTCGTGGAAGGATACCTGATTCAATGGTAAGCTCACGAATCTCATCAAGTGCACGTCCATCCATGCGTCGATTCTCTATAAACATAGCATCGCGAACCATATCAAGAATATATTCTTCGATGGCTCCAGCGACAGCTTTTTTGTCAAAATCTGCATGCGCAGTGACAATTTCATCAACAAGTTTTCTCGTCACATCGCGATAATCATCGTCATCATCGGCGGTTTTTTGTGCGAGTTCCTTCAATTGCGTTGCATATTCACTCTTAAGCGCATCTTTGATGCCTTGCACTGCTTCGTCGGTTGGAACTTCCTGTTTAGGCAGACCGACTTCGGCTCGAAGCTCCTCGATAAGATCGATAATACTATTATTGACTTCGACAGCTTTTTTAATCGCTTCTTGAATAATCTCCTCTGGAAGCTCTTCGGCTTGGGTTTCGATCATCATTACTTTTTTTCGTGTTGATGAAACAACAAGATCAAGTTTAGAAATATCCTGCACATCTTCTTCAGGATTAACGACAATACCTTGCGCAGTATGTTCTGCGTCGGCATGTTCCGTCACATATCCCATACGTATTGTGCTTATTGGACCATTCCATGGAATACCTGAAAGATGTAATGCTGCTGAAGCGGTGATAGCTGCAAGCATATCGGGTGAATTTTCACCATCGATTGAAAGTGGCGTACATACGACCTGAACTTCGTTTTTGTAGGCTTTAGGGAACAAAGGGCGAATAGATCTATCAATAACACGGCCCTTTAGGACGGCATCATCAGTAGGACGACCTTCTCGTTTGACCCATCGTGATCCTTTGATTTTCCCTCCTGCATAAAGTTTTTCAACATATTCGACTGAAAGTGGAAAGTAACCTAAATCTGTTTTCCCACCTGAAACGACGGTTGTAAGAACACAGGTGTCACCGAGTTTTCCAAAAATGGTAACGTCTGCTTTTGGGGCAAACTTTCCTACTGAAAGGGTTAGTTGACTATCTCCAATCATCATGGAGCGTTCTGCTGTTTTTTTCATAAATTTTTGAGCTCATGCTCAATTAATAAGTTTTAAATGAGTGCCGTATTATAAAGAGGAATTTGAGGAGAAGTGAGAGGCTTGATACTGACATGAAGGTCTTTCTTCATCCCGATATTCAGAATCCCACTTCTCGTCCTCACACAAAAAGTATACTAGTTTTATTTCTTCAATCCAAGTTTCTTTATGAGTGCCTTGTAACGGGCATCGTCCTTATCTTGGAGGTAATGAAGAATTCTTCGTCGCTTTGCAATAATCTTTAATAGTCCTCGTCGTGAATGATTGTCCTTTGGATTTATGTTTAAGTGTGAAGACAGATTAACAATTTTTTGTGTTGAAAGGGCAATTTGCACCTCTGGAGAGCCTGTGTCACCATCTTTTGTAGCGTATTGATCGATGATTTGCTGTTTTGATGCTGTTGCAAGATCGTGTTCAACCGGACTTACATCACCAACAATCTTTTTATCTTTCTGTGCTTTTGTTTCTTTTACTTCAGCAACAACTTCGACCTCAACGACTTCTTTTTCAACCTTTGAAGCTTTCTTTGGAGCTTTTGCTTTTACAACAACAGCCTCCTTTTTTGCGACGGTTTTTTTCTTTGTTACCTCAGTTTTTTCAGTTTCTGCTTTTTTTGTTCGTGGCATGATGACGTGTATTATAAGGAATATCTTTTAATTATGCAATATGTAGTGTTGCTAAAGGAAATGTGCGACTGGGTACCGCACAGCTCTAAACATGTTAAGCAGTACCCGTCGAAATTGGTGGTTCGACTTACCTGCGCCGCCATATCGCAAAGCCGAACCATACAGCAGCCATTGCTGCTAGAACCATCAAGCTGCAGCAGCCACCCGATCGCTCGGGTGGGAACTGCGTTGGCACATAGTAACGCCGCTACGCATACTTCTGATACCTCCTTTCATGAGGGATTGATAGACACATTACATTATATATCTGTGTTCAAAACATAGATCTCACTTGACAAAAATTAGCAGATATACTAAACTCTTGCTAATATGGACGACTTAACAC